>NZ_OZ061549.1:1324319-1655398 GCF_964065165.1 Levilactobacillus yonginensis
ACAAAGAGTCTGGGCTTCCAGGCTCTTTTAATTTGTCCAAACGGTTTAAATTGTCTGCCCCATCCCCAGCTCTGAAAGTGGTTCAGCACGATCAGAACTAAGATTGTGACATACTCCCATCTTTACGGACCAATTGATAACGAATTAGTTGAGTGGCTTGCATGTGTACAGTTATGGGCTCAGGCGCGTCGTCCTACTTAGTTAGTAGGTGATTTTCCAACTCGACAAAGCTTGTAGACTCGGTATTTTCGACGCTTCAAGTTGTGTCCGCCCGTTCCAGGCCGGTAAGGCGGAAGGCCACACTAGGTTGCCTAATTTTCCCGCCAATACGTTTGCTATAATCAGCGTAACTAAACTTTCTAGTTTTTGCCCAAAATCCCACAAAAAAAGCTACAACCGAAATGGTCATAGCTGGTTAAGTCTTCTATTAAGCTGGTGATACACCCAAGCCCTTGCCGTTCAAAATCTTGAAGAAACTAGCCAGTTCCTTCTTCCGGTAGGCAGCGGGAACGAATTCCCGAATGGTTTCCAAATCGAAACCAGTGGCTAACTTGTTACGATCGACGACAATCGGGTTCTTTAAGATGCCCGGATTCTTTTGTAAGAGATCAACCAATTCGTTCATCCCCATATCCTGAACGGATGCAGGTAAAGCTTTGTAGGCCTTAGAACGCGTTGAAATCAGGTCGTCAGTACCTTCTTCAGTCAAAGATAACATGTAGAGAATCTCTTCTCGCGTTAAAGGTTGTTTTTTAATGTCACGTGCCGTAAAGATAGCGTCGTGGTTAGCTAACCACTTCATAGCCTTGGTTACCGCAGTCGTTTTCGCATGAAAGTACATTTTAATCATAGAATCGCCCTCCAATAATCTGTCTTCGATGAGGTGCAGAATTTTTTAGCACTCGGATGTTTGAGTGCTAATTTATGATTCTCATTGTACACCACAATGAGAAAGGATGAAACCCAAATCTCTCGGTCTAGCCCACCTTTTAACAATTTCTTCACTTCTCGTTAATTTGGGGGTTAAATTGTCCCTTTTCATCGGCTTACAATACACTCTAACAGGGGAATGCAACCGTTTTAAGGTGGAAAAATGAAGATTTTTTGAAGATGTTCATTGAAGCTTGGAAACAGCTTACCACTTTTCATGACAAACCGTCTTTGATTTGAATCAACATTGAAGAGAAATTTAAGAAACCGTTCTCACTATCAAAAAAAGTAGCGTCGTCGAAATCTCAACCACGCTACTTGTCTTAAATCTTAATTTACCTAATTGACTGGACCGGCTTTTTATTAAGGAAACTTATTTAGCTTTTCTCAATGCAACTATCCCAAATACGAATTACCCGTCTAATTCGTGGGGTCGTCAGACACCGGTAACCAAATGTCAGCGCCATCACTCGTATCCTCCCATTCCAGGACCCCGGTGCTAGACACCCGGAACTTCCCAATGGTCGGGGCAATCTCATCGCGTCCCATATCCCGGACCGTCACGACCACCCGGCCCTTACTATCCTTCTCCGGTGTCGAAATACCAGATTGTTTGTAGGTGTGGGTGGTCCCGCCAAAGTCCGAAAGGTGACGGGTGATCCAATCATCTAGCTGCTTTTCCGTTAGCTGTTTGGCCGGATTATTGCCAAAACCAAAGGCCATCCCCGGCTTATTGGCCACCTTTGTCATGTCCTTCATCTCCGTACCATCCCCTGGCACGGTCAGCTTGTTACCACTCAGGGTCACTTTATAAACGCTGCCTAAGTACTTATCTGAATACGTCTTCAATAAATAAGTCCCTTGCCCGAGACTTTGATAGTAAACGGCGTTGTTAGCACCCCAGCCATTTCCCGTTTGATAAACGGTATAATTTTTCGTAAAGCTATCAATCTGGCCATCGATGCTCTGATCACTAATAAAGAACCGGGTTCGATCGTAAGCAATCTTTTTCTCATCGGTTCTAGTCGATGAGGTAAACCCAGTGGACCAGGTCCCCACTAACTCAGTCGGCGCACCAGTCCTCCAAACACCAGTGGTGTCACCGATAATATAGACACCCTTGATGTGTTGGTAACGCGTCTTCACGGTATAATAGGAGCTTTGCTTCATATACGTTAGTTCCAACGTATACGCTTCACCCTTAGGACTCTTCATAGCCAATTTGTACTCACCATCTTGGCTGCTTTGAATCGAGACAACCAGGCCACTCGCAATGGTCCCCCGACTCCGGGAGGTCACCTGCCAGTGCCAATTGCCCTTCCGGTAGTAAAACTGTGAGTAGGTCATTTCTCCGTTACTCTGGGTACTCCGGTCCTCAGCATTCTTCTGTGTGAGACCACTCAGCAAGGTCGTTAACGCGGATGGTTTGGGAGTTTCCGCCTTAGTTGATGTGGCCCCCGCCTTGGTGGCTGCCTGCTTCTTCACTACCGACTGGCGACTACTGGCCTTATCCGCCGACTTCGTTTGATGGTGACCACAGCCCGTTAAGCCAACTACCAGCAAGGCCAATACACTGACACCAATTACTTTGATTTTCATCTTGTTCTCCTCAATTTTAAAACAACCGTCATTCAACCCGGTTAGTGAGCCTCATCGTTGGTGTATCTACCGTCAATATTTTGATAGCTGGTCCATAAGTGGTAGGTATTGGATGACCAGTCATAGGAAACGCTCACGGTGAAGTCCTTTTGTTTCTCCATGTCTGACATCTCAAATGACGTCGGGTTCCCGGCGTAGTCCACCTTCACACTGCCGATCATGGCATGGATGATTGGCCCACGTTTCTTTGAAGAAAAGTCCCAGTACCAATGAGCATAGCGACCATTTCCACTGGGATTCATACCATAAAATTCGCTGGTCGTTTGGTCGCCGCCGTTGGTCTGCGTGCTGGCATCTTCGTAGCCCTTTCCACGACCGACCGTCGACTGGATAACATCTTGGAGGTTCACATCTTTGGCTGGCGTCACGTCATCTTCAGTATCGCCCAACGTGTAATCGCCGTTGATCTGCTTAAAATCCGTATTTAAATTATACTGGGTGTTTGATCCCGCTAACCAGTGAAAAGTCAACGTGTAGTCGGTTCCCTGATCATAGTACTCACTCTTCATCTTCAGCTGTGCGGCCTGACCATCCTTAGCCACACTGCGCACCTCGCCAACTTCAATCGTTCCCCGTTTGCTGGAGGTCAACCACCAGTACCAGGTCCCGTTCTGTTGTTTAAATTGTGAATAGGTCTTTTCATTGTTGTTCGTTCGGGTACTAGCATTCTCGCCCGCCTTCTCCGTCAAATCTGACAGAACGTCGACATCCCCAGTTGAATCAGGGCGCCGACTGCTAGCCACCTTATGGCTGGATTGAACCTTGACCTTACTACTGGTAGCTGTGCTGGGCTCAGTCTCCGTTGACTGGTGACCCGCTATCGACAAGCCTAGGAAGAAGGCTAACCCAACAACGACAATGATGCCGACGCCCGCCCAAAGCTTGCGAGTAGGTGTCCATTTTGGCGACGATTGTTTATGACGCATAAATTTTCCTCTTTTCTCTATGTATAATTAAAATATTTTAGCTAATTGATTCTTTTATGTATAACGTTATTCTACCAGTTTACCGGATGCTTGACAGCCATGGATTCGGCAAATTAGTTCAATTGGATATATTTGATAGGCTGGACTAATCGGTGACGGAGAGCTAGGTCATTAAAAGAAAGACGATCAAAGGTGGTTTAATCAATGAGCATTAACGTTAATAGACGAATAAGCCTGGTCTTGGATTGTTTATCTAGCGAAGTTCTGCCCGCTGTCGCACGTTTCAACTATCGACGTTGGGCGCGTAAAAAAAGGGCTTGAGACTTTTGCCTCAAACCCTACGTATTTACTTTAGCTGAAACGTGCTACCGACAGGCAACTGGCTCCGCCTAACCCCATAAGACCAAGAATCCAGATTCAGGATTCTCAGTCTTATGACGTTAATGCTCACCCTTTGTTTTTTACTTAGCTGAAACGTGCGTCTGCCGGGCAGACAGCTCCGCCTAACCCCGCTAGACCAAGAATCCAAGTTCGGGATTCTCGGCCTAGCGACGTTAATGCTCACCGTCTAAACGCCCTTCGTCGCACTCTATGAATCTAAATCAAACGCCAACGCCCGTGTCCACAGGCCATTGCTCATTTGGTAGTAGGTTGTGACCTTGCCATTTGAGTCTGTGCGCTTGACCCGATGTGTAATCGTGACGCGCCGTTCCGCTAAATCAGCCGTTGTGCCCTTTTGCTTGGCCAACAGCGGATCATTAAATGGTCGCGTGTAGACTGGGTAGATCTTCATCAGCGTTAAATCGCGGTCGTATTCTTCAACATTGAAGGTATCAAACTGCAACGCCCCCGTCCGAATCCAGTACTTTGTTTTAGCATTCTTACCAAATCGAATCCGGTACCACTTACCAGTGTCAGCCGTGGCACGCATGTCAACGTAGACCCGCTTGCTCTTGAGCTTCTTCCAGTTGAATTTCATGATGTTCCAATTCTTGTGCCCGCGAATGTGATTGTACACGGAGTAAGTCTTATAGTTCTTTTTCAATTGTGCGTGTTGCGTGGCTAAGCCGCCCACGTACTTTTCACTCTTGTTGGTCTGCTTACGCTTCTTCAACTTTTGCGAAGAGGTGCTGCTAGAACTGCTAGAATTAGAAGTTGGTTTGTGTACTGTCGTGTTCGTAATCGTCTGTTGCGCCGCCACGTTGGTGATGACTGCCTTTTGCTTCTTCACCGTGTTATTGGCAATATCAATGTCCGACCCGGTCAGATCAAAGTTTCCTTTCACAAAAGCTGCTTTGGTCCCGGATTGTGTCGTGGCCTTGTTATCTGTAATTGAGACACCCGTCATTGGATTGTTAGCTTTCTTACTGTCCAGGTAAATATATTGCTTAGTTGGGTTGACGTTAGTGAACGTGTTATCGGAAATATTTAGGTTTGTCATATTGTATTCGGGTTCAGAATTGTACAGGTAAATGTAGTTTCCAGATCCTAATACGTGTTGATTGATAAACTTGTTGCCAGTGATCCACAGGTCGGAAATCCCTTTAAAGTGAATCGTAGCGACCCCATCAGACATCAGTGGTTTAGGATCGACCACCGTATTGTTGGTGAAAAAGACATCATGAATGATGCCAGCTTTACCGTGACCATAGATGGCATGTTCACCAATTGGGTTAGGCGCGTATGAAGCCACCTGACCGGAAGCCTTAGAGACTGGCAAGAATTGGTTATGATCGACCTTCACGTTAAAGCTTGGCAGATTATCGTACTTGTCACCCTTGTTCTTGTAGGACATGGCTTTCGCGTTGGAATAATCCACCTGAATGGCTTCCTTGTAATCCATAGAGCCGTTGAACCCGGTAAAGACAGAATTCTTAACCCTCACAGCGTGGCTCCCATCGATATCGATGTAGTGACCAGTTGGTGATTCGGCGTTATCGAAGACACACTTGTTAAACGTCACGTTGCTAGCGTGGTGAATACTTTGGGTGAAGACGCTCTGTCCAGCAGCGGTGTTGTCCCCCTGGAAGGTTGCGCCCGTCCAAGTCACATTACTGATACCGCCGTCATAGCCAGCTTCAGGACTAGGGTAGACAAAGTTAACCCGCTTGCCCGAAGTCACACGGAACACGGCACCCTTATCAAATTTAAAGTTGATGTTTGAGTGAAGCTTGATGGCCCCCGCATTAAAAACATACGTCCCCTTGGGCACGTGAATCGTAACCGCTCCGCTCCATTTGTTGATCATATTCTGCAAGGCGGCATTGTTGCTCGTCTTAGCATCGCCAACCATCCCCTGGTGCTTGGCATTGATCTTGGTGGCCGCATAAGCCACCGATTCATTGGCCGAACGTGGTGTTACTGTTACCGGATTTAGTCCCAAAAACGTTGCTCCCGCAACAACCACGGCGAATAAGCCAAATTTTGCTCGCAAATTCAAAAAATCCCCTCCACTTCCTAATTTCTTTCTTCATAACTCATTATAACTAAGACATGCAAGCGTTGCGTTGTCTTAATCAAAATGTCATACGAATGAAAGATTCCGGACTTAAAGGGGACCCTTTTTTAATTATATAATTTCTTTATTAATTACATTAATTTAGCGATATCGTTGTGTAAGTTGGTGAGTCGTTCAACAACTTGGCCACGAACTTGCGTGTAAACCTTCACGCCATCTGGTGTCAGCTTCAAGTTGTGTTGCCGACGATCGACTTGTGAGGCGATGCTTTCGATTAAACCAGCCCGCAACAACCGTGAAATCTGGCCAGAGATCATCGACTTGGAAACACCGATTTGACCGGCAAATTTCGTTGGCGTGAATTCTTCACGTTGATCAGTGATGGCGTGTAACAAGTTGAATTGTTCCAAGGAGATCGTGATATCCTCCGTTTTGATGGTCGTTACTGGCCGCATGATTTTTTGGAGTTGAGAAAACCATTCCAAGGATTGGTTTAAATCGTTCGTTTGCGTCATTAATCTTTCTTCCTTTCTGCATAGCTCTAGCAGGGATGACTCTTACTATCTTACCCGCTAATCATTTATTATAGCCCTTATTTCTACTCTATATGTTACCGATTCATTAATAGTTTATAGCATAGTGCTCAATAAAACTAGTAATTGCAATCATTTTGTTATATTTCTTCCCCAGCGTCCCATTGAATTCCCAACATCAAGCCATTATGATTAAGGTTAAGAAATTCTAAACACAAAGGGAGAACTGTATGACTCAAATTAAACTGATTGCAACCGACGTCGATGGGACCTTTTTAAATTCACAACGGCAGTACAATCATGACCGTTTCGATGAACAACTCACCCGTTTGGCAGCGGCCGGCATCCACTTTGTCGTGGCCAGTGGTAACCACTTAGGTCACCTTCACCGCGTCTTTGCGCCCACCCCCGCCGTTCAAACGTTCGTTGCCGAAAACGGTAGTCTGATTGTGAACCAAGGCAAAACCCTATTTGAAACCGCGATTCCCAACCCCATCGTCAATCAAGTTGTCACCGCAATTCTAGCCGACGACCATTTACGACCACAAGTACTCCGATTATCTGGTGCTCACGGCACCTACATTAACCGGCGGGACCATCCCACGGACGAAGCCTCCCAAGATTACTTCTTCAATAACATTGTCCGCGTTGATGACCTCACAGAGGTTCACGACACCATCTACAAAATCAACGGTGAGTGGCCCAACGAGACGATTCAACACTTAGCCGCCAAGCTTAACGCCCGGTTCCCTGGGCAGATTCACGCCACCGCTAGTGGATTCGGCAGCATTGACATCGTTGCGCCCCACATGAACAAAGCCATTGGCTTGATGCAACTGGCCGAGTCCTGGGGCTTACGTAAGGAACAGGTCGCAGCATTCGGGGATAATGATAACGACCGCGAAATGCTAGAACACGTTGGTCTCGGCGTTGCCATGCAAAACGGGACAAAGTCCGTCCGTGACGTAGCTAACTTGATTACTCCCACTGACAACGATCACGATGGCGTGCTGAACGTCATTGACGCCATTCTAGCCGGTGAAGTTTAAAACTAGCTAAACGGTTCAGTGACTCGTTAGCTTACCTGGTGACCAGAGTAGTCGAGCAATCAAACGCCACATGGCAGGACTGGCGTGCAGTTGTCCGTGACTAACGCCGCGAACATGGTGTTCCTGATAGGTGACCGGACTGCCGACAACAATTTGCCGGAGCGCCTGTACTTGCGTCGCAGGAACTGAACCATCCGTCTGCCGTCCTAAGAGCGTGCCGTAGACGTTATAAATGGTCAATAGACCCACGGCCTGCAAATTAGCACGCTGGTCGCGTAGCCGCTCAAATGCCTCATCAACGGGTCGCGTTGGCTGACTTTCGTCGACCGGCGCACCTAACAGAATCAAGCGATTAGGCCGGGGCAGATTCACCGCAGGCCCATGCAGGACCAAACTGCCGACCGCCGCACTGCCGCCCCACGAGTGGGCAACCACGTTATAGCTCGTAATACCATAACGGTGCCTAAGTTGACGCAGAATTTCCGTGATCCAACGAATCTGTTGCTGATAATCCGCCGTAAAACTGTGCGTAAACAGGACTTGAATCAAGGGATTAGTGGCCTGGCCAGTCCACGTTCCAGTAAAATGGAGCACACCGATTCGCGAGACGGTCACGGTCAACACCTTGTGACCGTATCCGTGACGGGCCAGCCAACGCAACAACCCATTATAGGTCCACGCGTTGCCACCCCATCCTGGTATAAATAGGGTGGGGACGGCCGTGTATTCAGTATCCGCCCGACGATTAGTCAAAGGAACTGCTGGCGTAGCGACCTGAGTCGTCCACCGGTAACCCAACCAACTACCACCAAGGAAAACCGCTAACCATCGCCATTTGCTTGCCATGTCACGACCCCCTTAAACTAACCTATTATGCCAGTTTCATCGATTGCGTACAAGTGAAATTTTGTTCACTAAACATTTATACCAGTTACCGACTCAGTTTACAAATTTGTCCGTACAAACGTAAATGGCACAAAATTAAATTGTTCCTAGGTAAATTGTTGGGTGCTGAAGGCTTCACCAATTAAACGTTTATGCCCAAACTTCATTTGACAATTGTCCGGATAAAAAAGTACTATAGGGATAAATGAAAACGCTTTATAACTCTTAGAATCGAGGAATTTACCTATGAAAACTGCTGTGAACCATTGGGATACTTACCAGGCGCAAGCTGTCACAGAGTACGCCATTGAAAATAAAAATGGGGTTAAACTCTCTATCTTAAGCTGGGGAGCTACCCTCCACAAGCTGACCGTTCCAAGTGCCAACGGAGACAAGAATTTGGTGCTATCTTACCATAAGATGGCCGACTACCTCGACAATCCATTCTACGTTTGCATGGGAATTGGCCGAACCGGTGGTCGAATCGGTGGAAGTTCATTTGAACTCGGTGGTCAGACCATCCACGTCGATACCAACGAAGGTGATGACACCAACCTCCATGGTGGTCCTAACGGTTTTAACACGGTCAATTGGGAGGGTGAAGTCGACGACAGTAATCCCACTGAGGCTAAGATTATTTTGTCCCACACGTTCAAATCCAGCGAAGATTCCTTCCCTGGCGATATGCGGGCCAAAATGATCTACTCTCTGGATGACCACGACCACGTTAACCTGAAGTTCGAAGCCAATTCAACCGAACTGACCCTCTTCAACCCAACGTTGCACGTCTACTTCAACCTGAGTGATGACCAACTGATCTCTGGTCAAACGTTACAGATCAACGCGCAGGAACACTTGGAGGTAACTGACAAGAAAATTCCAACGGGCAACATGATCGCCAACGCTGACACACCTTACGACTTTGCCAAGGGGCAAAATCTGGGGCAAGCTATCCGTGGCCTGCAAGGTATTCCGGAAAAAGGTTTCGATGACCTCTTCCACGTAGAACCCGCTGCTGATGGCACGATTGCCAAGTTGAGCGACCCCCAATCCAACCGCGCAGTCACCATCAAGTCCCAGCGCAATGGCTTAGTTGTCTTCACTGCCAACTCCTTCACGTCCGATATGAAATTAACGACTGGCCCTGGCCAGCCATACATGGGCGTTGCGTTGGAAGCCCAAACGCTCTCCGACACGCCGCATCATCCTAACTTTGGGGACGTCAGCTTACCAGCTGGTGAAACGCAGAGTTACGAGATTTCTTACGACGTTACCTATTAATGTTACTAGAAACGACCCCTCACTGCTAGTGAAGAGTCGTTTTTTTGACGAAATTGTAATGTTTCATCCACTATTGGCCGCCTGCGGCTGCCAGGGACCACGCTGTGGGGCAACCCCTGAAGCCTCGAAAATCACGAGTCTTCAGGGCGCCCAGAAACCTCGTGGCAGACCACCCCGAGTTTCCTAGGTCGGCCCATGTTCTAGGTGGCATAGCCCCCGCCACCAAGAACATCGACACAGCGCGGTCCCTGGCCTCCTCCGGCTTAGGATTGGTGTAAATTTAAAAATACTCAAATTGAGCATGCTTTGTTCATCAATATTTCTGCCGAGATAACTCTTTAATTGCAGTTTAGATATAGCATTTTCTACCGCCTAACAAGTCCTCGTCCAGCTATGGTCAATTTAGCCTACGTAGTCCACTAAGACTTGGTATTTCATCTTTCAAAGGCGCTGACAATCTCAACGAGTCACATTCGTTGACAGGCTATTTGCCCTATGATAAATTGGTAAAGCGTAATTATTATCATTTAATAGTAAAGGAGCCTCATCTATTCATGGCAAAGAAATCCAAAATTGCAAAAGCAAAACGTATTGAAGCTACTGTCGAACGCTATGCTGAACGGCGAGCCGAACTTAAGGCCGCTGGCGACTACGCAGCATTAGCTCTGCTTCCTCGGGATGCTTCCCCTACTCGGATGCACCATCGTGACCATTTAGATGGCCGGCCTCACGCTTACATGCGTAAGTTTGGGCTCTCACGCCTGAACTTCCGGCAACTCGCCCATGAAGGCAAGATTCCTGGCGTTAAAAAAGCTAGCTGGTAAGCATCCGTTCCTCTAAATTCAACTCAAAGTAACCCACGTCAAGCGCTGTCCGCGGCTCCGTTTGACGTGGGTTTTTCTATGCCGTACACTGAATTCATTACGTTTAACAAAAGGAGTACACCTCACATGGCAGAAGTTTTAACGGTTATCCGGGCTTTCGACGTCTTCGGCAACGGTGCCCAGACACCTTATGGTATTGACACACCTAAAATTAACGCCCAATTTGTTGGCATCAGTCCAGCGATGGCTTTCGACGTGAATAATCAACCGAAATTAGCCCGCCAAATCGAACGGCAGCTACGGCAAATCGAAGCGGAAATCCGCGATCAATTCCGCGATGAACTCATCAATCTGGGTGGCACTGATTTGACCCAAAACCTGCAGGTTACCCAACAATTGATCACCACTTTTAAGGAACGGTTGGAACAGGACCTCCTGGTTAAAAATCAGCTCGAGCTGGAAAGCCTGACGACCAGTGGCGAGTGGCTCACTTACTGGCAGGATGATGCGCCCTTAGTTAAGACCAAAGCGCAGCAACAACAGAACTTGCCGCAAGATTTCTAACAATTACTTAGTTAGATTGCTGCCTCCGGTTGCCGGGAATGGTGGCCGCTGTTGGGGCCGGAGAAAGCCAAAGAACGGTCTTTCTCCTCGGCTTGAAACCGGGCCCAACAGCGGCCGTTTCCAAGCTCGCCCTACAACATAAGCTGGCCAGCCAGCTTATGTTGTCGTCACTGCGACCACCATTCCCGTCAACCTACGGCTATATTTGCGTTTAAGTTAAATACGACGGAAATTCCATTATTGTTAGTTGTTGCGTCATCTCGACTAACTTTGAATTTTCAAACAAAAAGCGATCATCCGGCATTTCAGCTGGGTGGTCGTTTTCGTTTATCTATATTTTAGATACAGTCTAATTGTAGCGTCAGTGCTGAACGCACCCACGGCACAGTTCCCAGCGGCCATAGACGGTTAAACACAAAAAGCAGCCACCTAACTAATAAGTCAGGGGACTACCTCATTTACATACAGTTTAATTGTACTGTCAGTGCTGAGCGCACTCATCAGCAATCCAGTGAGCAACGCTCAGCCGGAGGACGCCAGGGACTGCGCTGTGTCGATGTTCTTAGCGGAATGATTCTTTCCGCTTAGAACATGGGCCGACCTGGGAAACTCGCGTATTGGGCGAGGTTCTCAGGCGCCTGGGGAGACCGCACTTCGGCTCTCCAGGGTCGCCCCACAGCGCAGTCTCTGGCGGCCGCAGGCGGCCAAGCTCCACCACAACTCAACAACCTACTTCAGTTCAACACTTTCACCAGCGACATCAATGGTCAGAGGATCACCACTAATCAGCTTGAAGTGTGGCCCGTCAGCGTGAACGCTGACTTCGACCAACCGGCCATGGAAGACCTGACGGAACGTGTAACTCGTCCAAGTCTTTGGCAAAAATGGAGCATAGTGCAGCTGGCCATTGCGAACTCGCATACCAGCAAACCCTTGAACCACAGCAATCCAACCACCGGTCATAGCTGTGATGTGCAGCCCATCCGTGGTGTCGTTGTTGTAATTATCCAAGTCCAACCGTGCCGTCCGTGAGTAAAGTTCCACAGCCTTATCCTTGTAACCCAGGTCGGAAGCCAAGACGGAGTGAATAGCTGGTGACAGACTGGATTCGTGAACCGTCAGTGGTTCATAGAAATCAAAGTTGGCCTTCTTTTGTTCTGGCGTGTAATCGTCGATGAAGTCCCAGATTCCTTGCAGCACATCCCCTTGCTTGATGTAAGGTGACCGCAGAATCTTATCCCATGACCAGTGTTGGTTGATTGGCCGTTGGTCGGCTGGAATTGAGCTGACCGGTTCGATATCCTTGTCCAGGAAACCGTCATGTTGGACGAAGATGTTCAAATCCTTGTCATAAGGCAGGTACATCCGGTCAACAATGTCTTGCCACTTAGCCTTTTCTTCATCAGAAATGGCCAACTTCTTGGCCGTTTCCTGGTCGACCTTACCCAAGATTTCCAACGTGTATTTCAACGTCCACTGTGCCAACATGTTTGTGTCCCAGTTGTTATCAACGTTGTTTTCGTACTCGTCAGCACCGGTAACCCCGTGGATCATGTATTTCTGATTCCGCTTGCTGAAGTGTACCCGGTCAGCCCAGAAGCGAGAAATTTCGCTGAGGACCTTGGCCCCTTCATGCAGAACGTAGCTGGTATCACCGGTGTAACGCGTGTAATTGTAAATGGCAAAGGCAATATCACCATTCCGGTGGATTTCTTCAAAGGTAATTTCCCATTCATTATGGCATTCGATCCCGTCAAACGTCACCATTGGGAAGAGTGCCCCGTTCAGGCCCTGTTCCTTGGCGTTGACGTAGGCTCCGTCAAGTTGTTTGTAGCGGTACATCAACAGATTGCGCGTCACTTCGGGGTTCGTAATCCCCAAGTAAACGGGAACGGCGAAGGCTTCGGTATCCCAGTAGGTGGCACCACCATACTTCTCGCCAGTGAACCCTTTTGGTCCAATATTCAAGCGAGAATCCTTGCCATAGTAGGTAGAAAAGAGTTGGAACAAGTTAAAACGAATTCCTTGTTGCGACTCGTCGTCACCCTTGATGACCACGTCAGACTTTTCCCAACGGTCAGCCCAGATAGCGGTATGGGCGTTGAGCAATTCTGCGTAGCTTTCCTTAGCGACCTTGTCGCTAAGTTCATGCATGGCCGCGGTCAGCTTTTCCTGCGTGTCGTAATCACGTGAAGTAACCACGATGACCCGCTTTTCCAACGTCGTTTCAGCTTGAGGGGCCAGCTTGCCGTTGAAGGCAGTAACGACTTCCTTGTCATTAGGTTGGGCAACGTTGACAGCGTTTAAATCAGTAACCGTCCGCATTTCCATCCCAGAAGTGAACTGTGGCGTGCCAAATGGATTTGGCGTCGTCTTGGCAATGATACTGCCACTCTCAGCCCGTTGATCAGCATCCAACACGTCCCAGAAACGTTCGTCATAGTTGGCTTCTTCGTTCTTCACGTCGGCGTCGATACTTGGCTTGATGGTCACGTCTACACTGTCCGCGCTCAAGTTCTTAACGCTGACCCGTTGAACGGAAAGTTCTTGTTGGCTAACACTCAGAAAACGTTCAAACTTAAAGGCTACCCGCACGTCACCCCGTTCAACCACGAAGGACCGGTTTAATACGGCCTGCTTCATGTCTAGGTCCAAGACAAAGTCGCTGATCTTGTCCTTGGCCAAGTCGATGGCTTCACCATTAATTTCGATGGGCAATTTGATGAAGTTGACAGCATTCACAACTTTCCCAAAGTACTTAGGATAGCCGTTCTTCCACCAACCCACTCGGGTCTTGTCAGGATACCAGACACCACCTAGATAGATTCCTTGCAGGGAGTCACCGCTGTATCCTTCCTCAAAGTCACCACGCATCCCCATGTACTCATTCCCTAAACTGGTCATGGATTCCTGGAGGCGTTTGTCTTTGGGATCAAACGTATGGGTAATGACGTTCCATGGCTGTACCTCAAAAATTCGTTTCATGGTCAACATTTCTCCTTTATCTACGTTGGACTAAATGGTCTGACGTTGGTTCGCCTGCGGATGACAAGTACTGCGCTGTGGGGCAAACCTGAAGCCTCCAAAACCGAGTCTTCAGGGCGACTTGAAACCTCACCTAACCCGTGAGTTTCCAAGCTCGGCCGTGTTGTAAGCCAGGACAAAACCCTGACTAACAACACCGACACAGGCTCCGTACTTGTCTTCCTCCGGCTAAACTGTACGTCAAAGACAACTAGTCAACGAAATGATTTTCAAAATTCATTAATTAACTTTGATATAGCCAAACGTTAACGTTGGTTTTCTTTTAATCAAGCATAACAATGATGGTTACCTATCACCAATGACTGGACTTGGCATTTGGAAATCACTGATTAATCTACCTCTCAGGGCATAATTTCCAATCGTTTGTCGCCGTCATTTTTTTCGTTTATGCTCGGAAAGTTTCTTTGATACTCATAACTGAAATTGCACCGATTGCCATGATGACCCCACCTAACAAGAACATGTTGGCTTGGGCACCACCAAGCAGTGGGAACAGTGCAAAGCTGGCCAGAGAAGCCACGATTTGTGGCAAACAGATGGAACCGTTGAACAGCCCCAGGTAAGTTCCCATGTGAGCACCAGACAGAGCGTTGGTAACCATGGTCAGTGGGTAAGTGTTCATCGCAGCCCAAGCAATCCCAACTAAGATAAATGAGCCAATCAAAGCGTATTGGTTGTGGATGAAGAAAACGGATAAGAATCCGAGTGCCCCTAACCCTAAGCTACCGGCATAACCCAATTTATGAATACTGTTAGGTAACTTAGCCAAAACGTATGACCACACCACAGCAGCAATAGATTGCACGGCGGCTAACACCCCGTACCAGTTACCAGCAGCCTGGTAGCCAGCAGATGCGGCGTTCGTGGTGTGCCAAACGTTGGAAGCAATGGCCCCAGCGGAGTAAGTCCATAAGTATTGGAAGGCCACCCAGCAGAAGAATTGAACTAAGGTAACGGTCCAGAAAACCTTGGGTGCGGACTTCAGTAATGCAAACCAGTTCCCACCCTTTTCGTTATCTTCCTTTTGGATACCATGGTACTTGGCGTAAGTATCTGGATCGTATTCGTGAACCCGGAAGATGGTGAACAAACTGGTGATGACTAACAGAATCGCCCCAACGTAGAAGGCAACTTTAACCGTCGCTGGTACAACCCCTTTGGACGCCGTGTTGGCGATCCCAATAGCGGCAAACAAGAATGGCAGAATGGCGGCTAAAACGGCACCCGTGTTGGACAAGAAGCTTTGAATCCCGTAAGCATAACTCTTCTGATCATCGTTGACCATGTCCCCAACCATCATCTTGAACGGTTGCATCGCAACGTTCGATGATAAGTCCAGGAAAGCCACGGTGATGGCCCCGAACAACAAGGCTGCCAGTGACGCGTAGCCAAAACCCATACTTCCTGAGTTTGGTAGCAGACACATGACAATGACCGCGACAATCGTTCCTAACAACAGGTAAGGCAACCGCCGACCACCAAACTTAGGTGCCCAGGTTCTATCGGAATAGTACCCGACAATCGGTTGCACAATTAAGCCAGCCAATGGTGGCAAAATGAAGAACCACCCTAAACTGTTGGGGTCTGCCCCAATGGTTTGAAAAATCCGACTCATTTGAGAACTTTGTAACGTAAAGGCCGTTTGCACCCCTAAGAAACCAAAGTTGATCATCCAAATAGTACTAGCAGACAACGTCGGCAAACCGTTTTTCTTTTGCGCGGCGGCCGCTGACGTGTCTTCTGAAGCTGCAACGTCTGACATAGCGAAAACCTCCTCAAACTAACTTTAAATAATAGCTAAATGACTTTACGAGATACATTATGGCACCGCTTTCATTCTAATGCAACCGTTTGCGCAAATTTTTTTTGGCCATTTGTTTGCTCACTTTGAAAACGCTGACAGTTAAAAAAGGCTCGCCAACTGGATTTAGCACCAGTTGTGCGAGCCCTCACAATTTATTTAATTTCGTACGGAATTTTTATTTGACCAGGCGTTGGTGACTCCAATGGTTCACGATCACTAAACAACAAGGCCACCGTGGCGGATCCCATTTTTTCTGGGAACAAGTCCACTGAATGAAGGTTAGCGTCCGTCAGGCCGTCAGGTAGTGAGTGGTTGAAACTAACGATGGGAAACCGGCTAATGTCGTATTGTTCACGCAACAGCCGGTAGAACTCAATGGCATTATAGTCATCAGTGGCCATGATACCGTCAATTTCAGGGTGCTGCTTGATAAAGAGTCGCACCCGGTTCAACTCGCCCAACTTGCACGTCAACGGCTCCACGTTAAACTCAGCAGTCACCCGTTCATACCCTTCTCGCCGTTGCTGCTCATAGCCCCAATCATGTTCGGATTCCACGAAGACTGGGTGCTTGACGGCCAACTGGTCGAGTAGGTAGGTCGCCCCACCGATACCGGCCTGTAGGTTATCGTTGTCCACGAAAAAGTCCTCGGCGTGATCGGCGGGATGGCCAATCGTCACGAACCGCAGTTTGTGTTGCCGCAGGAAGTTCGTGATGGGGTCGTCAGCTTGCGCGTAGAACAAAATAAACCGTTTGATTTTCCCCTGCGCGACCATCGACTTCACGTTCTTCAGCAGGTCCTCTGGGGTCTTACTGATGGCAACGGATAACACGTATTGGCGCTGAACCAACTGGGTGTTGATCCCCCGCAACAGGTCAATGTAAAACGGGTTCTCGGGCAACGTGTGGTTAGCCGTCGGAAAAACCACGCCCACCGCGTTGGCTTCCCCCGCCGTTAGATTTTTAGCGTTGTAATTTGGCAAATACCCTTCGGCATCGGCCAAAGCTTGAATACGCTCCCGGGTCGCTTGACTGATCCGGGGATTATTATTTAATGCACGTGAGGCTGTCGATACCGACACACCAGCCTTGGCGGCAATATCACGGATAGTTAACATCTCTAAAGGCTCCTTATACGCAGACACTTCTCATAAGTCAAATCTTACCATACATGTTCGGGTATTGAAACTTTTTCCAGCGCCTTAACGACAGGCTTCACGGCACGCAAAAAGGGGGGGTCAACAAGGAACCCCTCTTTGCGTTTATTCCTAACTAATGGTTGAAAGGACTGAAACACCCACTGTTCCTGATACAACCAGGATTGGGTATTGGTGTTTAGTCAGACATAGTGGCGTGCCAATAATATTGCGTAAGTGCTGTCATTCAGGTATCTAAGCTAGCTGAGTTTCCAGAAACTCGCTTAACCGGAGGCAGTCAGAGGTGGAGCCAGCTGTGGCGACGGTGTTAGCCGATTTTCGGCTTACACCGTGGGACGTGTTTGGAGACTGGTGCTTCTTCCAGGCTTCAAACCGAGCCGAAGGACCGCTTTTCAGGCCGCAGGCGTTCCCCACAGCAGGCGGAATCTCTGACTGCCGCAGGTGGCTGGGTGAGACTAGTTTTAAGTCTATAACGCTTAGGTGCAACTGATAGTTAACCAGTTGCCATTACAAGTTCTTACTTGTACCGGTAATAATAGGCACCTGAGGTTTTAACCAAAGCACCCGGATAAGTGGCGTGGAGCGCCGTTTTACCGTGATGCTTGACTCGGGTCCAAACTGCCCAGTCTTTAGGGTACAGGTCATCCTTTGGTGAAACGCGGTAACCCTTACCGACTTTTTGCAGCTGTAAAGGACTTTGCGTCGACGTCGTCTTATTTGACTTACCCGACATGGTAAACCAATGAATTTTAAACCCAGCGGTTGTGTTCTTAGATTCCCATTTCGTGAAAATTTGCATTTCATAATGATGGAACCCCTTGTCATAAAGTCGCCAGTGACCGCGCAGTGACTTGGGAATCTCCGTACGTTGCGTAGCGGCCTGAGCGGTGACGGGTGCCGAAGTAATCAGCGAGAAACCACCGATCACCGTGAGACCCAACGCTAAAGTTAACCAAAGCTTTTTCATCCGAACTGTTTCCTACTTTCCGTTAATGATAGTATCTCGTGACTAGTCTTGGTTCCGGCGACGACGCATGAGCGCGAAGAACCCGGCAAAGGCCGCAGCAATCAACACAACCACACCGGCAATCGTGGTGACTTGCTTACTGTTGTCCTGCTTGCTGGAGGATTGGTCAGCCTTGGGTGAAGCCGTCTGCTTGCTGGTACTGGTTGACGTGTTCGATGAGGTCTTCGCCTTCTTTTCAGGCTTAGCCTTAGTCGTGTCAGCCTTCTTAGCAGTCTGCTTGTCAGTTGCCGACTTCTTAGTAGTGGTCGTGTCTGGCTTAGTTGCCGCATGGGCCACCGTTTCACCAGTCAATTGGTCTGCCGCCCGGGTAACGGCTGGAATAATCACGTTCAGGGCGTGACCACCAGCGTTCCCGGCAAATGCTAAGACGGAGGTTCCGCCGTTGGCAGCAGAATGCGACGTCGTCAACGTAGCCTTCTTACCAGTTTGGCCACTAAGACCGTATTGGGCTAATTGCCGTGAAGTAGTCGTACCGGCCTTCTTAGCGCTGGTCTTGGCTGTCGTCTTCTTGGTAGACTTCTTCGTGGCCTTGACCGTCTTCTTAGGCGTTGTCTTAGGTGTCGTCGTTGTCGTTGCTGGAGTCGTTGCTGGGGTCGTTGCTGGGGTCGTCGTTGGCGTGGTTGTGCCGGTCGTTTGGCCAGGGTTAGCTGGTTGAACTGGCGTGGTTGGTGTCGTCGTCCCGGTTTGACCACCGTTATTCTGACCAGCGGCAATCAGTTTGTCTAAGACAGACTGACGGACGGCGACGAGGTTATCCTCAGCGTCTTTTTGATCTGTTTGAGCTTTTTCAAGAGCAGCTTCAGCATCTGGCAACTTAGCCTGAGTGTCAGTCAAAGTCTTTTGAGCTGCGGCCAGAGTTGTACCAGCATCGGTAACAGCTTGGTTAGCATCTTTAAGCGCAACAGCGGCAGTTTCTGCCTTAGACTGTGCATCCTTAACTGCCTGGTTAGCAGCGTCCAAACTAGGTTGATCCTTAGCTAATTGTGCGTTCGCATCAGCTAACGCCTGTGCCAGTGGTTTTTGCGCCGTATTAGCTGCATCCAGTTTAGCCTGGGCAGGAGCAACGGCAGCATCAGCCTTGTCCGCTGCTGCCTGGGCATCAGCAACGATTGACGCTGCTGAATTGTAATCCTTCAAGGTTGAGTTGAGGCTATCCAGATCACTTTGATCTTGTTTAACTGTCGCATTTTGATCAACTAAATCACTTTGCAGCTTGGTTAAGGCTGTCTTCTCAGTTGCTTCAGCGGTTTGGGCAGCAGTCAATGCATCCGCTGACTTCTTAGCATTATCTTGTGCCGTTGTCAATTTGGTGTTAGCAGCCGTTAAGTTGTCCTGCATTGACTGTGCGTTATCCTTGGCATCTTGTATACTCTTAGTTACTTGGTCTACCATGCCTTGTGCATCGGATACTGCTGTAGTGGCATCCGTCACGGATTTATTAGCAGCTGTTACTGCGTCCTGCTTAGCAATAACGTCGGCATTAGCTTTGTCAATTGCAGCTTCAACGCTAGCTGCATCTGCGACAGCGGCATCCTCAGTAGCTTGTGCAGTTGCTGTGGCGGCCGTAGCTTTGGCTAATTCAGCCTGTTGGTCATTAAGAGTCTTCCGCATAGCCTCGGATTGCTCAGTACTGATACTCGTATCTGGGTTAGCAATGACTGCACTAGCTGACGTATCAAACTTGGTTGCGTCCTCAATATAAGAAGGGCTTTCTGTTACCGTTTCAAAGTGGACTTGTCCCATACCATCTAAGGCCATCCCAAAGTATTGCGTTGTGTACTCATTTAGAGAATCATAGCCTGCTAACCCCATCAAATGACCAAAACCAGAACTAGCATCATCAAACAGCATACCGGTAATTGTCGTGTAAATGCCGCTTCTGATATCATCTAAAGTTTTAGCGGTGCTTAAGGTCGTGTTCGCACCCATGTTTTCATAATAGTTCCCGGTTGCCGATAAACCATATTCCCCAGCAACTGCTTCAATGGCTGGCACATCATGAGCCCGCTTATCATAAATATTCCAGTTATCCGTATCATACTTGGCGGCAATTTCCTTAGCAAAGGACATCATCGTCGTCGTAATCGTTACCTTTGGTTCACCAATTAATTCCCGAACCTGGTTGATCAAGGTTGCCGTGTACTTTGCTAGATCCTGATACTGAGCATCCGTCAGCGAAGCAGCGTTAGTGTAGGTAACAGCGGCAGCACTAGCATTCGTCTGATATTGATTGCTATCAAGACCTAACCCAGGACTGGCAATTGCATTCAAGGTAGCCGCTGCTGAAGCTGCAGCTTCACTCGTTGCATCACCACTTGTAGTAGCAACATATTCCTTAAGGGCATCCAACGTCAACCCAGCTGGTAGCGTAATCGCGTTACCAGTCATACCAGTCAGTGAAGCCGCCGTCTGGTTTACCGTATCTTTAACAAGTTGTTGGTAAGCTGCCGCCTTGTCTACTGCCGTCTTGGCAGCATCAATCGCAGCTTCTTTATCAACTGCTGCGGTAGAAGCAGCTGCGGCTGCATTAGAGGCCAACGTCAAAGCATCGCTTGCTGCGATAGAATTATCGGTTGCAGTCTTAAGTGCTGTATTGGCATCCTTTAAACTGTCATTGTAATCAGACAATGCTGATTGCTTATCCGTCACTACCTCGGCAGCAGCATCTGCCATACTTGCTGCATCAGTTTGCGCTTTTTGAGCTGTCTCAACTGCAGCAGCTGAGTTGGCAGCGGCGGTACTAGCAGCCGCGGTACTATTAGTTGCCGTGGTAACCTTAGCCTGCTTAGCTGGAATGTCAACGTCAGACGTATTCTTAGCAGTGGCAGTATCAGTCTTCAATTTATCTTCTTGAGCTGAAATCTGTGTCTTTAGGTCTGCGATGCTCCCTGGTGTTGCATTCCCAGCCGTCGTCTTAGCATCAGCCAAAGACTTCTGTGCAGCGGCTGCAGCACTCGTTGCTGCATCAGCAGCTTTTTGAGCATCATTAACCGTATCTTGACCGGCCTGGCTATTTTGGGTTGCAGTATCAACGGCAGTCTGATCGTCATTAACTTTACTCTGTGGATCAGTAACGCCCGCTTTCGCAGTGTCAACGGCTCCATTCGCTGCTTCCTGATCCTTAGTTGCTTGATCAACCTTAGTATTTGCATCAGTAACAGCTTGGTTGGCCTGATCGACAGCACCCGAATCAGTCGTAATTTGACTGTTGGTATCGTCAACCGTCTTTTGTGCCCCGGAAGTGGCGTTTTGGGCTGCCGTAACGGCAGTCTTAGCATCCTTAACCTCTTGAGAAGCCTCTACTTGTTGATTCAGTTCATCTGAAACTGATTGTGATTGCGTAGCACCACTACTGACAGGTGCTGTTGAATCCGCGTGAGCAACTAATCCACTGCTTAAAGCGGTTCCTGCTAAAATAGCAGCTGTCCCAGCAGCGATTTGAATGGTTTTTTTCATCTAAATTATCCCCTTAGATTATAGAAATATTTATTTCTCAATGATTGATGCTTGGTCTGTCGAACTGACCGAAAAGTCCCAGCCGGTTCATAGCCGTACTGACGGTTGCACAAATTGACCAGAGTGCTGGGCAGTGTCTATCTGATTCTTCCCTTTATGTACATACACCCGAAAAAGCTTAGCCACGTGTCAAAATAAGAAAGCGTTTCATTTATCGATCAATTTGTGACCGGCTATCTATCAAACATCCGGTACCGCCAACTTTCCAGGCCGATAAGCCACCTAGAAAGCATACCGCTCTAAACCACCACCTAATTTTTTTAAAATAAAAATATTTTTGTTATGTATTTGTTTGCGGCATAACTAGTTATTGCCACCCTAGTTTACACCTTTATCCCGTTGATATAAATAATATTTTCGGGGTTTCATAAAGCCCTTAAAAAGGCCCAGTGACAGTCATCACCTCTCGATTAATTTCTAGAACGAGAGATGACCATCACTGAGCCTAATAACATCAACGAATTCATAATATTTCACAGAAAATTTCATTCAATTTTTAAGTGATTCTACCCAGACAAGTCTGCTAAAATCATCATATTTATTTACTAATCTGACGAATCACTGAATCAACCACTAATCAAAAAACATTATCCAACGTCAGGCAAAGCACCACTACTACCGTTAAATAACGACCACAACGGTAGCCTTCGGTTGTCAGGGAGGGGCTCGCCGTGTCGGTGGTGTTAGTCACGGGTGACTTGGCCCGGGGCTTACAGCACGGGACGAGTTTGGAAACTTGCGGGTTGGGCAAGGTTTCAAATCGAGCCGGAGGACCGCTTCTCAGGCCGCAGGCGGTCCCCACAGCGGGTCCCTCCCTGGCGGCCGAAGGCGGCCACTCTAGTCTTTGCCACGACGGTTGAGCCCAGTCGAGGCATTCAGTGGCAAGGTCGTCACAAACTGGCTTCCCTGCGGACTATTAGGCTTAACCGCAATATTCCCATGATGCAAACTAACAATCCAGCTCGCAATCGACAATCCCAACCCGTTACCACCAGTCTGGCGACTTCGGGAAGAATCGACCCGGTAGAACCGATCAAAGATGCGTTGCCGTTCACTCGACTTAATCCCGATACCCTGGTCAGCCACCACAAGTTGCCATTTACGACCGGTCAATTTCGCCGATATCGTAATCGTACTGTCCTTGGGTGAATACTTCATCGCGTTATCGATCAAAATATTCATTAGCTGATGAATCAGATTCTGATCCATCACTGCCGCAAAGTCCTCGACCGGTGCTAATTTTAACTGCTTACCTTGACTGGCCGCAATCTCCGTATACGGTTCGACCGTGTGCGCCAAGAAATTTGCAACCTGAGTACTCTCAAAGTTCGTTTGGACCGTGTTGGAATCAGACCGTGCCAGCGCTAATAAATCCTGCGTCAACTTTTGGAGCCGTTGACTTTCACTATTGGCCACCGCAATGCTCTCCGCCTGATCAATAATTTTATCGTTCGGCTTGGTCAGCAGTAGTTCCAGTTTATTTTGGATAATTGTGAGTGGCGTCCGCAACTCATGGGCGGCATTCCCCACAAACTCAGTCTGCCGCCCCCACGACTTGAGGATTGGCCGCATGGTCAGTCGCGACATCCAACTGCTCATGGCAATCGATAGGAGCCAGAAGACCCCCATCGTAATCAACATAACCTTAGTAAAACTACGCATAGCCGCCTTCTGGGGATCAATATTTTCCATGATCAGCAGGTAGCGTCCAGCCACGGACTTGTCCGCGTTGCTCTTTGGTACCTTGACCAAGAGCGTTCGAAAATTATACTTGTCCTTGACTAAAATTGACCGGAGTTTGCCCACCTCGGTCGTATCTAACGTAATGTTTCTTAACGTTTCGTACCGCGACCCCAGTTGCAACTTGTTCATCACTTGCCCTTCATTGTTGAAAATCAGGGTGGTCGTCATGAACGGGTGAATCGAACGATGCGGCCGCGCTAACTGTTTATCCTGCGCCCCGTCCTGTCCAAAGGGTTGCACACCATCTTGCCGTGGTGGCCCAGCCAACCGAGCACTTCGTTCGACCCGCAGTGCTTGGTCAGTACTAGTCAGGATAGCTTGTCGAAACAGCACAAACACAATGATGCCCAGCAACAAGAAGATAATGGAGAACCCAATAAAATTACTCCAAAATAGGCGCCACTGTTGGGCGCGATTAACTCTATTGCTCATCGGGGGCCTCCATAATATACCCCGCGTTCCGGATAGTTCGCAACGACAGGTCGCTACCGGCGTGCTTAAGTTCCTTACGTAAATTGCTCATATAAACTTCAACCACGGACAGACTAGTCTCCGAGTCAAACCCCCATAAACGATTAAATATCTGTTCCTTCGTGATAATGGTCCCGGGATTGGCTACCAGATAAGCCAACAAATCAAATTCCCGACCTTTTAAGGTTAATGGGTTACCGTCAAAAGTTGCCAGGTGCTTGCTGGTATTGATTTCCAACTGACCCAGACTGATGACATCACTGCTATTTAGGTGCCCCGTCCGCTTCAACAGCGCCTTCATGCGAGCTAATAGTTCTTCCCGGTGAAATGGCTTGGTTACGTAGTCATCCGCCCCATCGTTAAACCCCCGCAACTTATCGGCAATCGTATCCTTAGCGGTTAAAATCAGCACCGGTGTGCCTACCCCTTTGTTGCGGATGTGTAGCAACAGGTCTAAGCCGCTTTCGCCAGGCAACATCAAGTCTAGAATAATGGCGTCAAACACACCCTGACTCGCTAGAAATTCTCCCTGTTCACCGTCAAATGCGGTGGTTGTTTCACAAATCGGCTGGATTAATTCAACAATGTCCGCAGACAGTTCTTTTTCATCTTCTACAACTAATACCTTGGCTGAGCTACTCAACGGGCGTTCCTCCTTTAAAATTCTAAAGTTAACAATAGTTATTAATATTACGTAGTCGTTGTTTGGCCGCCTACAGCCAACAAATTACTTAGCTGCAGGTTGAATATCCGCTGACTTCCCGGCTTACACAGTGTTCTTAGACGACTATGATCAACGACTGAAACAGTCGTTGTCAATTGGACCAAAGCTGCTAAGTGTCCGCATTTTCCGACTGTCGTCGTGGTAAAACACAATCAGAGTCGAAAGCAGCCAAGGATGGAGCCGACCGTGTCAGTGGTGTTAGCTGGCGATTTTTTCAGCCAGCTTATAACACGGGCGACTTTGGCGGCACGGGTCCTTCATGGCTGCAAGCGAGCGAGAAGACTGGTGCTTTTCCAGTCTGAAGCATCCCCACAGCAGGCGGAGTTCCTGGTAGCCAGAGCGCGGCCAATTTAGAACAATTCAACGGTTCAAATTCTTACCAATACTGGGACAAGCTACGTATTTCAGCTTTCTACCTTTAGTTCTTAGCAAAAAAGCTCTCTACCAGTAATCATCCCTAACAATACGTCAATTAGGGAACCCACGCAATCATTGCATCACGCGGCATTGTTAGACTTTAACTAGACACCCAATCGTAAATGAGCAACCTTTCAACTAAGAGATTCACTACGTCAAACACCCCGACATCTCCGACAATCGGTTGCTACCATCCACTACTTGGCAGTCTGAGGTTATAGTGTACCTGCTTAACGATAACGTAACCTTAAGTTGTTTGCTTTACCAAACGCTAAATTTTTTCGAAGATTCGGCCATCAACTACGGAACTTATCTTAAAGTGAGGTAGACTTTTATCAAAGTAGTCTGCATGGTATCCTATTAAGGTCAGACATTTTGTTCGTCATCAACGGAGGGGTTTTCATGAATCAACAACGTCACACTCTAGCTGCCCTACGCGTTAGCCGCTGGGTGTATGGGGGAGCATTCTTACTACCACTGATCATTATGTGCGTGGTTTTCTTTGAACTAAAAATCACACCGTTTGGTCACCGGAACCTATTATTTAGTGATATGGGCGCACAATACATTCCCATTCTCGAGAATTTACGACACACAATTTTAAATGGACAGTTCCACCTATTTTCATTTTCACTAGGAACTGGTAGCGGCATCTTGCCGTTACTGACCTACTACGTCATCAGTCCGTTCAACCTACTGATTTTCCCGTTTTCGGCGGCGCACTTACCGACCGCCATCACCTGGATCATCATTTTAAAAATTAGTACCATTGGCCTCAGCATGGCCGTCTTCCTCCGCCACGCCTTTCTTCGCAGCGGCTGGTCCATGCTACTATTCTCCACGGCCTTCAGTCTCTGTGGTTTTGTGGCGATGTACTTCTACGATATGATGTGGCTCGACGCCTTAATCTGGTTACCGCTGGTTGCGTTAGGCCTTCACCGGATCGTTAGCCGCCACCGCTACGGACTCTACACTGTCAGCCTAACCGCCACCATCATCTGCAATTACTACTTAGGCTATATGACCTGTCTCTTCTCCGTCATGTACTTTATCTATTTAATTATTGAACATCAACCAAACCCAACCCCGTTCAAAGACGTTTGGCACATGCACCTGGCCGCCATCCGTCAATTCATGATTGGCTCGTTGTTAGCAGGCGGGATGTCCATGATCGTCCTAATTCCGACGGCAATGGGCATGCTACTGACCGGAAAAAATGCCATGTTCGTGGCAAACTTCCTACCAACACCACTCTTCGGACCGGAAGTCATGGCCCAATTTGGACCCTTAGCTGGCAACTATCAGTCCCACCTGTACCACGCACCATCAGTCTTTATGGGAACGCTGATGTTCCTGTTGCTCATCGTTTACTTCGTTTCTCCACGTATTCGTGCGGTAGAAAAACGTCGGACCATGTGGCTCCTAATTACTATGGGATTAAGCCTATTTGTGACCCTCTTCAACACCATCTGGCACATGTTCCAGCAACCAGCCGGCTTTCCGTTTAGAAACGTCTTTTTCTTCACCTTCTTGGTGTTAACGACGGCCTACCGCGCTTGGCAAACTCGGCCTGCTCAAACCATGAACGACCCCCAAAAGGTGCTCGCTTTGGTTTGGGGCATGGGCCTGCTGGCGATTGGCTTTCTCTCAGCGCAAGTCATTCCCCGCATCTGGGCACGCTTCCTACCTAGCTACAACAACGACCTCTACTTACACAGTCAACCGCAATTTCACTTACTCTGGCTGGCGTTGGGACTCCTACTCCTAAATACCATGCTCTTATTCATTAGTGAGTGGCGACCGATTCGAATCGGCCTGCTGGGATTGCTCCTATCGGTCGAACTCGGAAGCAACTTCTACACGGGTACGCAGGGCATCAATTTTGGCTCACAAACGAAATTTGAAAAATCCTTTAAACAGGACGCGGCTATTCTAAATAAAATCCACGCGAACCAGGCTAAGGCCAACCTTCACCGAATCGACTACCAGCATTCCGAAATTGGCCAAGCTTACAGTGGGGCTTACAACCACTACAATGATCCGATCATGTTCGACTATCCTGGCGTGAGCCTTTATAGTTCAACGTTGATGGAACAATCGCGCGTTTTCCAACATGATTTAGGTTATTTCAGCGCCAACGTTCGCCGTATCAGTACGCAGGGGTACACACATCTGACAGATACTTTGCTGGGCGTAAAATACCGGTTAAATGCTGGTAACCCCCACCCGGTCACCAAGTTGAGCGCCTATGCCGGCATCGGTTTTGCCGTACCCAAAGCGATGACCGACCTCCAACTGAATGACCAATCGGCCTTCTACAACCAGCAACGTGTGTTAAATGCCCTGGGTGCA
Source organism: Levilactobacillus yonginensis (assembly GCF_964065165.1). Classification (NCBI taxonomy): domain Bacteria; kingdom Bacillati; phylum Bacillota; class Bacilli; order Lactobacillales; family Lactobacillaceae; genus Levilactobacillus; species Levilactobacillus yonginensis. The sequence goes on from NZ_OZ061549.1 coordinate 1,351,685, forward strand.
GAACGTGACACGCTCGACCCCGTTACGGTTAAGAGTGTGGCCACCCGGCGGGCTAAGGTGGCCGAGGTCAACAGCATTCCTGATAAGACCTACATTCCGGGCCCGCGCTACCTACAGACGTTTACGGTCCGGATCAACGCAACTGGCTTATTACACGGCTATTCACCGTCCAACACGCTGGTCTATTCCAGCCTGAGGGTCAACGGCAAGAGTGCCAAGCCGATGATCAATGCCGACGGTTACCGTTACATCTTCCGACTTGGTCAGTTCACACGAGGCCAAACTTTGAAAATCAGTTACATTACGCAGGAACCCGCTGCGGGCTACAGTAACCAGTTCGTTTCATTGAATCAAACGCGGTACGCATCACTAGTCACCCAGCTAAAGCAGAACCGTTTCAAGCTTCGCAAGAATAGCGGTGTTTCCTGGTTGTCTGGTGATGTGAACGGCACCAAGCAAAAATCAATGCTATACCTGGCCATTCCCAAAACACCGGGGTGGTCAGCCACCGTGAATGGTCGACCGGTTAAGATACAATCGGCTATGCATGCGCGGTCGGTCGTGCCCATCATCCGCAATTATGACGGGATGATTGCCCTGCCGTTGCAACGGGGTAAGAACCACGTAACATTGACGTACCAAACGCCTGGGTTGAAGGCCGGTGCGCTCATCAGTGCGGCCAGCTTCATCATTTTCGCCTTTCTGTGGGTCACCGTCGAGTGGCGGCGCCCATTGGCTAAGCGGACGGATGATCAGAAGAAGGAACGACATTTCTAACTGAATTTTCTGGTGTCCAGGCTTTGATTGCCTGGACACTTTTTAATTATCCTAAGGACAGACAGGATGGATTGCCGCCTCCAGAGGTTGGGGGCAATCCTCGCTGTGGGGACCGGGGGAAGCCACAGAACGGTCTTCCCCCTCGACTTGAAACCTTGCCCAATCCGCAAGGCTTCGAGCTCGTCCCGTGGCGTTAGAACGAACATTGTCTCCAGCCTCTTCCGGCTACATGACTACTTATCTGGTACATTATGCGCATTCTATTCAGCAATTAGTCTGATATAGTTGGCAGAAATAACCTCAGATCGAGATGTCATATACATTTACCTTGCCAAGTTAGAAAAAATCGACTCGAGTAAGCAACTCTTGCCAGCCTGACCAATCCAATCTCAACCATACATCAGCCTAACATTCGTACCGTAATCGCCCATATAACGTTAATGACTCACCGTAGCCAGCCAGTGCCAGGGAGGGTTCCCGCAGTGTCGATGGTGTTGGTCTGGGTGAACTTCCCGGACTTACAGCATGCGATGCGTTTGAAGACTTATTTGGGCTTTAATAAGGCTTCAAACCAAGCTGGAGGACCGCTCCTCAGGCCGCAGGCGTTCCCCACAGCGGGGATCCTCCCTGGCACTGGCTGGCGGAATCCCGAATCTACACCACGGGATGCGTTCCTCACAGCGGGCAGCGGGGACTCTCCCTGGCGCCGGCTGGCGGAATAACTCCACAATATTTAAACAAATTACGGTTTGAAGTTAGCGGTGTTCATTTCACGACGAGGGGTGTATCCTGAACGCAGGAGGGGATTTTTTATGACTGGATTACATAAATGGGGATTGGCCTTAGCCGTCACATTGCTCGCTGTTGGCGGTAGCGTCACCGGTGCTTCTGCGGCAACCAAGACCAAAGATTTACCGTTATACACGACGTACGTTCGAACCAAGAAGGCCATGACCATCGGGGCTAAGTTGAAAACCAAGGCCGGATACCGAACCGTTTACGTTAAAAAGAATCAACTGTTAGCTGTGAACACGGTCGACACCAAGCAAGTTGGTAAGCAATTTAAGGAATATGCGACCTTCACTCTGGGGGCGGTCCATTATGCTAAGATCAAGAGCTTGAAATACAGCCCGAAAACTATTCGGTTCAGTACTGCCAATTTTAAACGGGTCAAAACACTGAAGGCACCCGTTCGCACACAGCTGTTACTCAAGGGAACGGGCTACAAGATGGGCCGCAACCGGATTTACCAACCAGGCCTCGTACTGACGCTGGATAACTATCTACAAACTTATAGCAAGTCCCAGCTCAAAAAATACGATCCCAACTGGACCAATCCAACAACCGATGTCAGTGACTTCACGTTTATGAACAAGAAGCCACTCGGCAGCGTTAAAGTGACGAAGCTGACCAAAAAGGGCCAGACCTACATCCTGGATTACAAGACGCCACTCAAGGGTTTCGCCGACAAAAAAATCAGTAAACACCACTATCGTCTAACGATTAAGCAATTAGGCACTAGCAAGCAAAATTATCTGCCAATCGACGATACCTACGATGCTGCGGCTTCTTGGACCAATTACCAACTCAACAACAAGCCCTACTTCGCTGGGCAAATGGAATGGGGTCTCGACTAGTCCCTACCTCTACTAACGAAATTGGGACCGAATTTGTCACCCATTTTCACGAAAAAAGTCAATTTTACACAGAAACGGTCCTCACCCCGGCATATTGCCGTTGGTGAGGACCGCTTTTAGATTTAAGCATATCAGACAAACCATTACTACTCGCTGACCACTCAACAGCAACCGTAGGCGAAACACCAATCCTATTCTGCGGGTCGAACCTTGGAACGGTCGACCTGACCACGCCGCACGTGGTCCATCGCCCAGCGTAACAGAAACGGCGCCAATAAGGTGGCAACAATGATGGCCGCAACGATAGCAGAATACCGGACCGGTGACATTAGCTTGGCCTGGTACCCGATTTGTGCGATGATCAATGCCATTTCACCCCGGGAAACCATTCCGGCACCAACTGCTGTGGAGCTCCCCAATGAGAAACCAGCCATTTTGGCCCCAGCCCCAGCACCAACCAATTTGGTCAGAACTGCCACAATGGTCAGGACCGCGATGAAACCGATTTGTTTGCCCAGACCATTGAAATCCATGTTCAGGCCGATACTGACGAAGAAGACAGGGATAAAGAGGGCGTAACCCACCGGTTCGATGTGCCGGTCAACCGTAGAACGAGCCGAAGTCTGCGAAATAGCGATACCAGCGAAGAATGCTCCCACCACATCGCTCAACCCAACCAGCTCAGCAACGTAGGCCATCCCAAAGCACAGGATAATTGCCATTAACGTTGCACCCATCGGAATCATCAGCCGGTCGCCGATTTTTGCCATGTAAGGCGCTAACCAGCGGACGACAAAGTAAATGGCTGCGAAGTAAATGATTTGTTCAATCGTCGTTAATAAAAGGCTGCTGGATTGGGCGGCACTCTCGCCGACAGCCGTTCCGGTCGTGCTAACCAAAACACTCAGAATCACAACGGCCAGCACGTCATCCACCACCGCGGCACCCAAGATGGTGGTCCCTTCACGGCTGTTGAGGGCGTTCATTTCCTTCAGCACTTCGACGGAAATTGACACGGAAGTTGCGGCAAAAATCACGCTGATGAACAAACTCTCCGTGGTTCCCAGATTGTAGAACATCCCGACCAAATAAGTCCCAATGACTGGAATCAGTACTCCCATCAACGCGACCAGGACACTGGGTTTCAAATACCGTTTCAGCAGTTGGAGGTCACTTTCCAGTCCAGCAATGAACATCAGGATAATGACCCCAATTTCCGCAAAGCTTTCCAACGAATGGGACAGGGTAATCCAGCCTAAAAGTGCTGGTCCCACTAGAACCCCCACGAGTAATTGCCCAATAACGGCCGGAATTCCAATTCGGGTACAGTAGTGGCCCACCACAGTTGTTGCCAACAGAATCAAGGTTAAGTCTTTTAATAGTTCCACGAGTAGCCTCCTTCAATTTAAACAGTCATTTTATTCAATAATTGCTGAATCCTTCACCCAGCATAGTCTTCCAACGCCTAAATAGCGACCTGGTAGCCTGTCAGTTAGGTGAGTAAATTTAGTCCGTTTACCCGTAAGCAAACAAAAAGCGACCGCCAAAACGGTCCCCCCAACCCAAGGAGGACGCCGTTCTTGAAAGCAGTCGCTTCAACCATCTCTAATTCAATTAAGATTTATTATACGGGAACCCCTGACAATCCGCAACCCAGACGCCTCTGGCCAAAAAGTTCCAATCAAAACATCAAGTTATTTACCCGCTGAACCCTGAATCGTGGTAGAATTATATCGATTGTGAGGTGACGCGTGTGAAGTGGCTTGAATCTAATTTAGTCGTGATTTTCTGGGCGGTTATCTTCGGTGAAGTTGTTGGTTACATTGGCGGAACTCTGGAACAAATGACCTGGAAGCCCCTACAAATGGGAGTTTCAATGGCAGTTGTTGCTTTGATTGCGGTCAACGGAATCACGCTACTCAGCCGTGATGACCAAGCTTCGAGCGAAAAATAACGCTCTGAATAAGCATGATCGTAAACTTTAGTCTTAGCATTTATGCTAAGGCTTTTTTTGACTGGTCAGGTGCCCATCGTTCCGGTGGTCAGGTACGCCGCCTGTGGGACCGTCTAAAGCCTATGGTGCGGTCTTTAGACTCGACTTTAAGCCTCCAAGGACGAGTCTTAAAGATCGTCCTAGTCTTGTAAGACCAAGCAGCCCACTTGTTCTAACAAGACCGTCACGGGCGCCGCACCTGACCACCTCCACTAGCGACTAACCAGTAAATACAGATATGCCTTCTCCACTAAAATTGACTTACTCAGCAACTAATTCTGTACTTCTAGTCGTCATCAAAACCATACATAATGAGCCTAGTTTGCTTGACGTAATTTCTACCGTCAACCAGACTAGGCTCTTTTTTATTTAACGATTCATGAACACTAGAAATACACCAACCGATTGGAGAACGAAGCCAATTTCACCTTCGGAACCAGGGCCTCCCTGACAATCGCAGGCGGCCCAGACACGTTAGGACCGCTTTTCCTCCGCCCGAATCTGGTTTTTAATGGCATTCATATCCTGGTCGAGTTGATGAACCAACTCAGCCTTCGCCACCAGTTCATGTCGTAGTTCATCCTGGTGCTGGACGTTTTTCTTATAACTTAACTCATGTTCCAGCGAAGCCCAGAAGTTCATGGCAATCGTACGGATCTGTACCTCAACCGTTACCTCTTCGACACCCGCTGCCAGAAAGACCGGGACTGCCAGGATTAAATGCAAGCTTCGATACCCGTTTGGCTTAGGCTTCGATACGTAGTCCTTACGGTTCAAAACTTTAATGTCCGGTTGTTTTTCTAGCCGCCGCTCCATAGCTAAAATATCGTCCTCAAATCGCACGATAATCCGAATACCCGCGATGTCATGCATCTGTTGCGGTAACGTCTCAAAGTCAAAATTCAAATGCTTCCGTTGCACCTTTTCCAAAATACTTTCGGGTGACTTGATCCGGGACTGGAGACTATCCACCAATGTATGACCATTTTGAATGCGATATTCTTGGTCCAAGTAGTGAATCTTCGTCTCCACAACCTGCACAGCACTCCGGTAATTCAACATCAACGAGCGAAACCGATCGATTGCTTCTAGAGACGTTGGGTCATTAGGAAACTGGGCGGGCAAATTATTTGTCGTATCTGTCATTCATTTATGTTCCTCTTAGTAGGTTTACTGCGCCACTGGCGAATCTCTGGAATCAGCCACCATAGTAGTAGAAAGTTTAGTAACAAGGTAAATGCGGTAAACGTAAATACACCACTATAATTAAACCAATTGGCCACTAATCCCCCAACTAGCGCTCCCAGCATACTGCCGAGTGCTTGGAAGGATTGGTTCCAGCTGAAGACCGTTCCCACCAATGAGTGAGGCGCGTTCTTGGTCAACATTGTTTGGACGGCCGGGAATAGCGCCCCATCGGAGACGCCAATCATGAACCGGAACACGCCAAGTAGCCAGACACTGGACACGAAGCCTTGCGGAAAGTACATTAAGACGGCAAAGACGTACCCGAAGACCAACACTCGTTGTGTCCCGTGACGGTCACCGTACTCACCTAGCTTAGGTGCCGCTAACAGCGTTGAAATTCCGGGTAACGCCGCAATGATCCCGGCAACCAACGTAATTGGTCCCGTACCATTCATGAGTTGTTTGACGTACAGACTGATAATTGGCGTGATGGAGTTATTCCCCATTTGAATAAACATGGTTGAAACTAACAACACCAAAACGAGTTTAGGATTTTTAACCTGTTTGAGCCAACTACCCGCTTGCGCTTGTTTCTCGCGGCTGATGGGGGTGAAATGTTCGTGGACCAACGTGGCGCTTAGAATAAAGACCACAATCAAGAAGAAACCAGTCAACAGAAAAGTCCAGCGAATCGTGAAAACCTGGGCCAAAATACCACCCAAAACTGGGCCAATCAAGTTCCCACTCACGTACCCCGTTGTCAGCACACCCAACGCGTTGCCACTCTTTTCCTTGGGCGTTTCGGCAGCAATCAGCGCACTAGCGTTAGGAATATAACCGGCAAAAAAGCCCTGCAAAAAACGCAAGCCAATCAACTGCCAAACGTTCGTCACAAAGCCCATGAGGCCAATCACGATGGCCATCCCGATTGATGACCGGAGTAACATCAATTTCCGACCCTTACGATCGGCCAGCTTGCCCCACAGCGGTGAAACCGCCGCAATGACGAAGAAGGTGGCCGCATAGGTCAACCCACTGTAAATGGTGACTTGGCCCTTCGTAAAGTGGCCCAAACCTTCAACGTACAACGATAAAAATGGCATAATTTCACTGAAACCCATGCCAGCAATAAACGTTCCTAACCACAAAACGGCCAAATTCCGCCGCCACTGTTCAGATTTACCTTTGCGTGTTCCCACGACTTCTTCGCCTCTTTAACTATTTATTTACACAATGACATTCCGCAAGATTATCCATGTCATTCGAGATTCAAATCGTCTTTTAATTTAGAAATCCAAAATAAGCGACCATACCGATGACCATCACCACCAAGCTCATAACAAAACTTAACTGGATACAATTATTTAAATTTTTAAACTCACTGAATCTATTAGTAACTAGTGTAGCATAAGTTGAGCAGCTCACTGCAAATAAGGGTAGTGTCCCAATCGAAAGAAATTACTTCACAAATGAATGGTTTTCAGGCATAATAAATTTCGGCATGTGATTAGAGTAACAGAAAATTGATAATGGAGGAGATTTTATGTCAAATCGTTTAGATGGTAAAGTTGCAATCGTTACGGGTGGCTCATTGGGCATCGGTTTAGCCGTTGCCCAAAAGTTTGTTGAAGAAGGCGCAAAGGTGATGATTACTGGTCGCCACGCCGACGTTGGTGAAAAGGCTGCTAAGTCCGTTGGCACCCCTGATGTCATTCAATTCTTCAAGCATGACGCCACTGACGAAGAAGGCTGGAACGACTTATTTGATGCCACTGAAAAGGCTTTTGGCCCCGTTACCACGGTCGTTAACAACGCCGGGATGGCCATCGCCAAGAGCATCGAAAACACGACGACTGCCGAATGGCATCAACAATTAGGCGTTAACCTAGATGGTGTCTTCTTCGGTACCCGTTTGGGTATTCAACGGATGAAGAACCAGAACCTCGGCGCTTCCATCATCAACATGTCCTCCATTGAAGGTTTGGTTGGTGACCCTAACCTGGGTGCCTACAACGCCTCCAAGGGTGCTGTACGGTTGATGTCAAAATCTGCTGCTTTGGATTGCTCCTTGAAGGACTACGATGTTCGGGTCAACACCGTTCACCCTGGTTACATCAAGACGCCATTAGTTGACGCACAACCTGGTTTCGAAACGAACATGTCTCAACGGACCAAGACGCCAATGGGTCACATCGGTGAACCTAACGACATCGCCTACATCTGTGTTTACTTGGCTTCCAACGAATCCAAGTTCGCTACGGGTGCTGAATTCACTGTCGATGGCGGTTACACTGCCCAATAATCTCTGATTTTTCTGACGAAGCAACCGACCTACTTGGGGTTGGTTGCTTTTTAATTGGATCTGAGGTAAAAGTCTCAGACCCTTTTGGCGTTCTGAACGTATATAGTCGAAACGTGCGACAAAAGGCAGTCAACTCCGCTTAACCCCGCTAGACGAGTAATCCAAGACCAGGATTATTCGTCTAGCGACGTTAATGCTCATTGACTAACCGCCTTTTATCGCACTCTCCTTACTTGTCCAAAATTGATAAAACACTTAACAAACTCAGCGAGTTGTAGCATAATAGTAATTAACTTGTATGTGAAACTAATCACGTAAACACTTTATGGAGGTTATAATTATGGCAAATCGTTTGGATGGAAAAGTTGCAATCGTAACTGGCGGAACGCTTGGAATTGGTTTAGCCGTTGCTCGTAAGTTTGTTGAAGAAGGCGCAAAGGTCATGATTACTGGCCGCCACGCTGACGTTGGTGAAAAGGCCGCCAAGTCCATTGGCACTCCTGACGTGATTCAGTTCTTCCAACAAGATGTTTCGGAAGAAGCCAGCTGGAACGCCGTTTTCGATGCAACTGAAAAAGCCTTCGGTCAAGTTACTACGGTGGTTAACAATGCTGGTATCGGTTTAACTGGCCCTATTGAAAGCACAACAACGGCAGACTGGCACAAATTACTCTCCGTTAACTTAGATGGTGTCTTCTTCGGTACCCGGTTAGGGATTCAACGGATGAAGAACAAGCATCTGGGTGCTTCCATCATTAATGTCTCCTCCATCGAAGGCTTAGTTGGAGACGCTAACGCCGGCTCCTATAACGCTTCTAAGGGGGCTGTGCGGATCATGTCCAAGTCAGCCGCTCTAGACTGTGCCATGAATGACTACGACGTCCGGGTCAACACGGTTCACCCTGGCTACATCAAGACGCCAATGGTCGAAGCCGTTCCTGAAATCGAAGCAGCTATGTCTGACCGTTCCAAGACGCCAATGGGCCACTTAGGTGAACCTGACGACATCGCTTACATCTGCATCTACTTGGCTTCTAACGAATCCAAGTTTGCTACCGGTGCTGAATTCGTTGTCGACGGTGGTTACACCGCCCAATAAACACCTCTCCTTGCGGCATTTCCTGCCGCCACTCAACTCGTTCACGTTCATTAATACCGCAACAGCAAAGAAGCTCCGACCAATTTGGCCGGAGCTTCTTTGTCTCTTCTATTCTCTTTGCTGGTCGTTTTCCCTGTATTTCCGCCTTCGGCTACCTTAGCTCGAGCTACCGACCCACTATCACTACAACTTTACGTCACATTCATGCTTCCAAGTAAGTCATTAATCCAAGCTCAACGGCACACGCTTGATTCTTCCAAATTTTTGGTTAAAGCAACGTCTGACCATTTTATCTAATACTAGTGTCAGTCGCAGGCTTTCGGGCAGGGTGTGGCTGTATGGAACCGGAGACGGCGTTTAGCCATGAACCCCAATTAAGAGGGCGGCAATCAAAATGAATAAGACTAACGTGGTAATCGCCACGTACAGGTGATCTCGCTCTTTGTAGAACGCGTAGATGGAAACGATAACCCGTAAAACGGGCGTTAAAATCAAGCAGTACACGCCTAACATCATGATGGCATACGGCCGCAATTGCCAGGTTCCCGTTAAAATCGTGGCCATCCGCCGCGGAACGAATTCTCCCTCATAGCCCGAATAACCGGTTGTCAAAAACATCGCTAAACCAATCAACATAATAATGGCTGAAACAATTACACCAACCTGTAGAATTCGACCAATAACGGTTTCAACTTGAGCCATTTCATTAGCCGTTGCTTTCTTTGATTCCATTAGAAGTGAACCCCCAATCCTTTAAACAACATTTGAAAACCGATGTACAAAATAATGGGAATAAACACAATACGAATCCACCGAGCTGGTAGGACTTGCATGATCCGCGACCCAATCACGGCACCGACCAAAATCCCCAAAGCCATCGGCACGGCAATTCCTGGTAAAATGGCGCCATTGAAGAAGTACACAGTTGCACTAGCCGCTGCCGTAACCCCCATCATCAAGTTGGATGTTGAGCTGGAAGGCTTCAACGGCATCTTCATAAAGGTATCCATCGCCATGACCTTGAACGCCCCGGAACCAATTCCGAGGAGCCCACTAGCTACGCCGGCCCCGAACATAACGGAGAAACCGGCCGGTACATTTTCAACCTGGTAATCAATACTCTTCTGTTCGGCCTTGTCGTAGTAGCTGCCATTTAGTTTAAGCTTGGCAGCAATCTTGTCTGGTTCCACGCGTTGTAAAACCTCTTGTCCCCGCTGTAACTTCCGGTACATGTTCCACCCAGAGAAGACCAATAGACACCCGAATAACAGGTACAGGTACTTGGGGTCCAAAACCCCGGTTAACAAAGCGCCCACGATGGCCCCTGTGGTGGTCGCAATCTCCAAAAACATGGCCACCCGCAAGTTCAACACATTGTCCCGTAAATAAGCGATAGTTGAGCCCGAACTCGTCGCAATCACCGCGATAATGCTGGCTCCAATTGCATATTTAATATTTAGCCCCATCCCTAGGGTTAAGATTGGCGTGATGATCATCCCGCCACCAATTCCCAGGATTGATCCCGCAATCCCGGCAAAGATACCCACGGCTAACATGATTAATGCTGTATGAATCATAACTTTTTACCTCCTGACCAATTCCCAATGTCGTCTTTGATTATCAACTTTTACGCGACTGGTGGCAAGTTGGTCAGCTCTCTCAGCGAGTAAAAAATGAACTTGATTCACAAACGAAATTCTTGTAATTACGGTTCTTAATTTTAAAAAATCGCTTATTTATATAACCCTTCACAAAACAACTTGTTTCGGCTATCTGTCTATCTTCCCAATTGACCAGGCACATATTCCCGCTATAACGGCATTTATGACTAACAATAAACGGCAACTCTCCCATACAAAAAATATATGGAAGAGTTGCCTAAATTGTATTTACAATATATCTAATAACTGTCAATAAACCGCTGTACCAGTGGACTCGGCGTAATCTCTGCCGACCACACTAGCTTCAAGGTGGTCCGCCACGGCTGATAACGAATTAGCCGGACACTGGTCTGTGGCCCACTGACCTGCTCAGCTACTGAGTGTGGCACGATGGCCACCCCCATCCGGGCTTCAGCCCACTGAACGGCTGTCCGAGCATCATCACAGGTACAGGCAATGAACGGTGCCATCCCTTTCTGACTAAAGGTCGTCTCAAACAATTGTTCAAACCGCCGATAGATAATTAGCGGCACACTTTCAAGATCTTCCACCTTCAGGGTAGCCGCCGCAAAGTGATCGTACTTTTGCGGTACAACTGCCACCATCGATTCCGTAGCCAACTCCTTGCTAGTAAGCCCCGGTGCCGTGAACGGTGTCCGTACAATGGCTACGTCAATCAGATGCTTCGCCAGTCGGTCGATTAGGCCATAAGTGTTGTCCTCAAACAAACGAATCTGAACCTTGGGGTAATGCCGAGTCAGCGTCCGCAATTTAGCGTTTGGCGTTGCCCCGATTGACGACGAAATAACGCCAACGGATAACGTCCCCGCTAGGCCCTGGCCTAGTGAGCGCACCTGCGTATCCGCCCGATCTCGCAAATCAACCAACTGTTGCGCATAATCTCGTAACAGTTGACCGGCTGGGGTCAACGTGGTTCCCGTTGCCGAACGATTCAATAGCGTAACCCCCAGCTCACGCTCAAGCTGTTTCAGCTGGTAACTCAACGGCGGTTGTGCCATATGCAACTGTTGAGCCGCTGCCGTGATTTGGCCCGCATTCGCAACTGCTAAAAAGTATTCAAGTTGGCGAAAATTCACAAGCAAGACCTCCCACTGTTTCCACCAATTATAGCAGAAATGATCTTACGGTTGCGTCGTTTCTCCGTTCAAGGCTCGCCGCTTGGCCTGTTGGTTCTGCTGCCGCTGATCTGCCGGCAAATTCTCTTGCAGGAGGTACTGACGAATCAATAAAACAATTTGCTTATTCTGCGGCAAGTCAGAGTGACTGGTTTCATCCCCAGTTACTGTGATTTGGGTGTAATGGGCCACTTGATTTTGGAACACATACTTTCCCTGGTTCACGCTATTAGCTGGAACCGTGCCATCACTCGAATAGTTTTCAGTCCCCGCAACGGAATAAACCGTCAGTTTTTTCGGTAACTTTTGCCGGCCCGCAATCAACTCTTTCAACATGGTTGTCTGTTGCGTCGTGCTATCGGATTCCATATTGTACGGTGTCGCAATCGTCATCAACCGGTCGATACTGACGTGCTGAGTCTCCCCGAAGTACTTCTCTAAAAATAGACTCAAAATCAATCCACCGTTAGAGTGACCCATCGCTGAGAAATGATTAAAATGATAAGTCTTCACTAGATCCTTAAAGGCAATATTTAGCCACTTTGCCTGCTTATTAATGTTCGTGACCCCATCCTGATTATTGTCAAAGGCAATCACGATGAAGGGATGATTATCTCCCTGACGAATCGATCCCGTGTAAGTAACGCGACCATTCGTTTCCACCTGAACCTTCAAAACACTATGACGTACCTTGGTTTCTTTACGTAATTCCTTAATCAATGCATCAAACCGATTCTGACTAGCACTAGACCCTGGTACCATAATGGTCGGATTCAGTGCCGTTTTATATTGAGTACGATAGTGCGTCGTTCGTTGCCGCATCCAAGCTGTGCTGGGGACAAAGACGGCCAGAATTACTAGAACACCCAATACCCAATGCCACCATTTATGCCCCATGGTTCGCACCCCCTTGGCCGTTTAATAAGCGAACAAATGGCAAATAGACCAGCACAGAAATGCTCAAACATACCAAGCTTAAGGCCAACGCCCGCCAATCACCACCGGTCCCCACGAAGGCAATTAGGGGCCCCGGCGTCGTACTTGGCACCGGATAGACAATCGGCGGTACCAGTTTGAGCGTAATTGCCGCCCAAGCCACCCCAACGTTAACTGCTGGGGCCACAATAAATGGAATCAACAACACGGGATTATAAAGTAACGGCAATCCTAGCAGCGTTGGTTCATTCAAATTCACTAAATTAGGTAGAAAGGTCTGGTTGGCGATTCGCCGATAACTGACTTGTTTGGACCCGATCCAAATAGCAATCAGTAGCGCCAGCGTCATCCCCGCGCCCCCAAAGTTGGCGTAAGCGTCGCCCAAAGTATGGAGCGTTACTGGATTAGGCGCCCCCCACCCGGAACCGTGCTGGACCGCATAGGCTAAATTTTGAAGTGACGTCACCGCACTGTTACCGGCCAAAGAGACCGGTCCAATCAAACCGAACCACCACAACAGGTTGTTTAAGACCGTCACGCCCAGAATGACGAACCCCCGATGCCCCGGATTAGCCACCAGTTCGCTCAGACCCTGATAAACCAAGCCGTTTAATCCACCAGCAGTTAACCAACTCAAACCATAACCAATGCCAATGGTGACAATCAACACCACGGTCAACGGCCAGGCAACCCGACCAGTCCACGACAGTTGGTAGCGCGGGTGCTTTAATTGCCAGCGCGTTAACCACTGCATGAGGTGCGTGGCAAACCAACCCACACACAGCCCGACCACGATACCTAAGAAGATTCCTTGTGGTCCCAGGTTGGGCTCCATGAATTTAGACATGCCCTCACCGGTACTGCGATTGATCTGTTCTAACGCGTCATAGTTCACATTTAACGTTAAGAAAGCTAGCGCACTCATGACGCCAATAGCCTGGCCATCACCACGATAAGTCTTGGCCAAATAGCGACCGGTAGTGAAGGCAATAATCACAGCCACTACGCCGTTGATCACGGTACTGGCAACCTGAATTAGTTGTTGCCACAAATCCAGTCCGGGCAACCAGTCACCCACATGATAGATTTGAAAAAAGAACCCGTTACTGGCTAGAAAGCTCTGACCAATAACGTCGATCAACGTCATGACTAAGACAAACGGATAAGCGATACGTAAGGCTTCTCTAATTGCGCGAGCCGCCCGCCATCGACTCACCCGTTGATTGAACCGCCACAATCTCCTTAAAGGTCGCCACTGTTCCATGGTGCCACCTCTCCCCAACTACACATATTTATCACTATTATACGAGTTTCCCAGGCAAGATTAGCCCTGACGTCTTATAAATTATTCTTTAGATTGGTCAACTAGTCGATGGGCTACCTCCCCCATTAGTCACGAAAAGTGCCTATAAATACCCGTTCTCCCGGCGTATACTAAAGGCGTGTCAAAATACATAGTAATTGGAGATGGAGTCATGCAACTCAGACAGCGCCTACTAATCGCCACCCTGTTGGCCCTTGGCTTACTCATCGGCCCAGGATCATCGGTGACCGCCCACGCCAAATACAAGGGACATTCACAAACCCCAACGGAATTACGGGGAACGTGGTACCAATATCAGGGTCATCATAAATGGACAAAAATTAAAATCACAAAGTACAAAGTGATACATAACGGCAAAACGTTATATTCTAAGAAGAAAAAGGGTTCACAACGACTCTATGTTAAAAAATACAAGAAAGGTAATGGTGGTGTCAACTATTGCTTAAATGGTAAATTTAAGTATGGCTACCAGACCATGGGAAACTTTTGGCTGTCTAAGAAAAAAGTTCACGGTAAGCGAATTATGAAGTCTTATTACAACATGGGGTACTTCCAGGCTTATACCCGTGCTAAACTTGCTCACAACTACTCCTATCAATATGATGGGGCCGACTATATGAATAAAATTGGCCGCTAGCCTAAAAAATACCTCACCAACGCAAAGAAGTTGGTGAGGTATTTTTTAGTTCTAGACATTGAATCTCCTACGCCGCGTGATCTCGGCAGGAAAGCACGATAACCGTTTGCCCTTCGACACGGTAAATTATGCGTTGACGTGCATCGATTCGTCGTGTCCAGCATCCCCCAAAGACGCCGTGCAGGGCTTCCGGTTGTCCCGGTCCCTTAGTCGGGTTCTCCATGATAGCAGTCAGTAAGTCGTTGACTCGTAGTAATAAGCCCAAATCAGCCCGTTGCAAGGCTAAATAATCGGACCACGCATTCGTGGTGAACAAACTATTCATCCTGTTCAGCCACCTCCTGCTCAGTCAGTAAGGTGTGTGTTGCCACCTTACCGGCGTTGACCTGAATCAAAGATTCTTGCAACCAGGCCAGATTTTCCGGCTTATTCAGGACGTAACGACTCTCCAACAGATTGTTATACTCCTCAACCGAAATCAAGACCGCGTTACGCTTATTTTTACGCGTGATAATAATGGCTTCGTAGTCGTCTGTCACTTGGTCCACGAACCGTTTCATTTCCTTACGAAAACGTGCAAAAGTTGTTGCGTTCACTTAAGCTCCTCCTCTAGTCAAACCCCTACCAGATACCTGTTCTTCGGTGCCAGGCCATACTTTCGATCACAGCGAATTGCGTGAGTATCAGCCAAATTGAACGTGACCCTTGGTGATACATCTTTGGTTTCTTCAAGTCCGTTTCTTCCCCCCACAAAAGAGATTAGACCCAGCATAGCGTAATTTTAGTAAATAGGCAACAATAAATACAGTGCTATCTATATTATTGGATTTATGACAGCCGTTTCATCACCAACTTAACGGTATCAAAAAGGCCGTGAATGCCAACGAGTTCACGGTCAATTTATTTTTTTATGGTTTTCTGACCACTACACCAATCCCTTAAAGAAAATGCAGATTAACCGCAACGGGCGCAAAGTAGCCATGTTTAACCTTACTATGTGTGTAAACCGTGGCCGCATATCCCACGTCCTGAACAACTGTCGCCAACCCACCAAAAAAGCGTTGCTGGCAGCCCGCCATCCAGTGGCCACTTACTAGCAACGCCTCTTTAAATTGCTACCAATTCAATGAATTACCAGCCAAAATCTCCGGTTGATGGTTACTCATCAGGTAAGCCTGACCATCGCTCCCAAAAGTCAATCCCTCAAACTCACGGTGAGAAGCGAAACCGGTCCACTTAACATCCCCACTGTTAAGATGCTCGATCTTTTTAGCTGGTAAACTGGCAATGGAGTCATCCGCCACCAGATAGAGCCGCCCGTTGTCCGGATTGTACGCCATACTCTGAACACAGGTCCCAGGACCGTGCGCCAAAATCTGCTTCGTCAGCCGGAAGCTAACGTGATTCCGATGAACGTTCCCTTGGTAAATATAAACTTCATTCACACGTGGTCGCGTCCAAAAGTAGGCGTGGCCTGCCTGATCAAACGCCAACACGTGACCACCAGGAACCGCAAAGTGCTTCGCTTTCAACCGAAATTGAATCCGGTGGATCGGCTGCAAGGACGTTGCACTAATTTGTTGTAAGACCCCATACTGACTCATGTTGACGCGTGGAGCAGATTCTCGATCACACCACATATAGAACTGGTGGTTGTGCCAGTCGTAAGCTAATGATTGACCGTGACCCGTCGTAAAGGCTGGCCCCACCTTGATGGCCGAACGAATCATCATTTCTTGCGCCGACTGCGCCGCAGCATTGGTGTACACCATCTGTAACTGCCGCGGTGTTGCCTTCAGATCAGCCAAGGTCTGTAAATTAAACCGAACGATTCGGCCCCGATTATGCCAAGCCGTCGGACAGTAAACAACATAGAGGTAATGCCCCACGACCGCCGAGCTCTGAGGGTCGCCCCAGGCCTGATGTTGATACCCTGGGATTGGCAATAAATATTTCGTTTTAAACGTCACCGCACTGCCCCGATTACTGGCAATGGTGTTCACACCTTGTGGGTGGGCTGCGTTAGCATAACTACTTGGAACGGGTACGTAATGCACCTGGCGATCATTCAGCGTGGTCATTCGCTTAGACGTGACTAAGGCCGCCGAGGTTTGTTTAACCATCGTATCCGCATGTGCTGGCACCGTCGCTGTCAGGCCAAGGCCTAGACTAAGGATTAGTGCCCCAACTAAATGAATTGTTCTCATAATCCCTCATCCCCCAATCTTTTGCGCAAGTATAAAACCTGTGCTGAAGAGTGGCGGACTTCAGAACTTTTTTAACGATTTAAACTTACCAACTGGTGCGGTTACTAGTCAGAACCTCAGGATTATGGTTACTCAAGAGGTAAGCTCGTCCGTTCCGCGCAAAGGCTAAGCCTTCCAGTTCACGGCGGGGCGAGAACTTGTTCCATTTAACGTTGTGTTTCGTCAGATGGCCATTCCCATTCAACTTTTTGGCTGGCAGGTTGGCAATCGACCCATCAGATACGAGGTAGAGCTTGCCCGTGTGCGGGTTGTACCCCATACTCTGCACCCGTGTACCGGGACCGTGTGATAAGACTTGGTGCGTCAGGCGGAAATGAACCTTATTTCGCGAGATTCGACCCTTATAAATATAAACGCGATACGTGGATGGTCGAGACCAAAAGTAGGCGTTCCCATACTTATCAAACGTCAGAACATGACCACCAGGTACAGAGAACTTGTGACTCCGCAAGCGGAACCGAATCTTGTGTAGCACCTTCATTTTACTGGTACTGATTTCACTAATGTATCCGTACTGATTGACGGGTTGGCGGGGGGCCGATTCCTTGTCACACCACATATATAAGTGATGGTTATGCCAATTATACGCCAAAGATTGGCCGTGACCGGTGGTGAAGACGGGGCCCACTTTAATGGCCTTCCGAATAGCGCGTTCTTTCTTAGTGTGAGAAGAATAGGCTTTTTGCACCTGACGTGGCGTGGCCCGCAAGCCATCTAACTTCGTCATGTCATACCGAACGATTCGGCCCTTGTTCTTCCAAGCCGTTGGGCAGTAAACGACGTACAAATAACGTCCACTGGTGGCGATACTTTGGGGATTACCCCAGGCCTGATGCTTGTAACCCGGATATGGCAAAAGATATTTCGTATTAAATTTAACGGAAGACCCCTTGATACTCTTAATTAAGTTACTACTATGTAAATGCCTAGCGTGGGTATACTTACGAGGAACCCCCGTATAGTGCACGGCGCTGTCATTGATACTCCGTAGACGACCAACGCTTAAAGCCGAAGACCGCTGATGGACAATTTTATATGCATGAGCTGGTACGCTGGGGGTCAGGCTAACTCCCAGTCCAACCAGTAGCACCAACCAAATATGTCTAAACTTCATAGATGCGTTCCTTTCTTCCTAATAACTTGTTATCGAAATTATTCAACATATAAAGTGTATCGCATAAGATTCAGGCCATCAATTGAAATATTAATTTTTTAATAAGCAGGATAGCGGTCCCAATTAGGCTGTCATTACTTTAACGGGCGGTCAACCTCAATAACTGTTTAATTAATTACATTGAAAAAATTGTAGAAACTAGCGTACCCGGCCGACGATAATCCGGTCACTCAACCAGCTGCCATAGCATGTTGTGATTCAGTAATACCCGTCAATTTGAGGGCAGATAACGGTAGGCACGAACAAAAAAAGCCCCATCAGGTCATTAGACCAAACGGAGCTTCAACTTAAGTTTAAATTCGTTAAATAACTTCGCGTTTGAATGGATCCTTAGAGATTCCCTTGTCGAGAATATCCTTGCACCATTCTTGAGCAGAAAACAGACTGTGGTCGCGGTAGTTCCCGCAACTGTATTTGTCAGTCCCTTGAACGTCCTTCCATTCCGTATCAAAAGCAATCCGGTGAAGGGCAGCCTTCAGGGCCTTAGCAACTTCTTCAGTGGACTGTTCACCCCAAGTAATCAGATGGAAGCCGGTCCGGCAACCAAACGGCGAACAGTCAATAACGCCAGCCATTTCGTCACGGAGGTACCCCGCTAAGAGGTGTTCAATCGTATGTAACCCAGCTGTTGGAATTGCGTTTTGGTTTGGTTGAACCAATCGTAAATCAAAGTTAGAGATAACGTCGCCTTTGTTCCCGGTCTCACGAGTAATCAACCGAACGTAAGGTGCTTTAACAGCTGTGTGATCCAAAGTGAAACTTTCGACTTTTGCCATTATGTGCCAACTCCCTTTTAATTTATCTGTACTTTGCTTGCAACTTGGTTAGGCCTTTGGTTGTCGCCTTACCGGACGAACCTGTAGGTGCTGGAACGCCATGGGCACGGTTTTGAGCCAAAGAGCGGTCTCAAAAGCCGGCCCTTCTCTAACCTGAGAAAACCACTCAGCTAAGAGAAATTTCATGGCTGAGCACCTACAGGTTCGTCCTCACGGCTTAGTTTGATAATGCCATCAATACACTCTAATACGTGATGAGCGGCATGCATCAGCCGAGAGGGCGGGAAAAATAGGCTCAGCCGTGGCACTGTCTTAACACGGTGACTTTCCGTGGTTAGGCAGAACCGAGTTTCGAGACCGCTTTTTGGCTCGAAATCGTGTTCACAGCGTTCCAGCCTATTTTTCACGCCCGGCAAGGCGCAAAACCAACCACTTAACAAATTGCAAAGACACGTACGTCCTTACTGTAACCAAATTATTAAGAAATTGCCATCATTTTCTCCGAACGTTAGGTTTCCTTTCCGAACAGATGACAGATCTGCTAAGAAACCGTAAAAACCAATGGCTCTCACCGCCATTCTAGCTAAGGGTGGGTATACTAGATTGCGGATTAAGAGAGTAAGGGGAGGAATCATCATGCAAAATACACCATTACCACCACGACGAGAAAGTTTTGCTCCTCGTCGCCATCATTTACGCCACTGGCTCATCGCTCTGTGCAGTCTACTGGCGATTGGCGGTGGCGTCTACGGCTGGCATGCTTGGCACGCGGCCCAGCAGACCTTTTCTGCCACTTATCATGCCGTTGGCAAGCCCAGTGACACCACCATCACCAGCGGTAAGCCGTTTGCTGTGCTACTCCTAGGAACCGACACGGGTGCGCTTGGGCGTCACGACGTTGGCCGCACGGATACCATGATTATTGCTACCATCAATCCCCAAAAACAGACCGCTAAATTAACGAGCATCCCTCGTGACACGCTAGTCAACATCTGGGGAAGCCAACAGGACGAGGAAAAAATTAACGCAGCCTACCCCCTTTATGGTGCCCAAACCACCATCAAAACGGTAGAGCATCTGGTAAACGTCCCCATCCCCTATTACGTACTTCTCAACATGGGGGGCCTTAAGAAAATGATCAATGCCGTGGGTGGCGTTACGGTCGACCCACTACTGACTTTTCACTACCAACAGGCTAACGTAGCCAAGGGCGTCAAGATTCATTTGAACGGCACTAGCGCCTTGGCCTACTCACGGATGCGTGACCAAGATCCATTAGGTGACTACGGCCGGCAAGCCCGGCAACGCCAAATTATCAAGGCACTCGTCCTAAAGGAAGCTAGCATCGGGTCTTTGCCACGGTATCAATCCGTCCTGGACTCCCTGACTAACAACCTCCAGACCAACTTAACCTTCCAAGACCTCGTCTGGTTACGCGCCAAGGATGGCCACACCAGCCGCCACATTCAATCACAAACGCTGCAAGGGCAACCAGCGACCATCAACGGTATCGACTACCAAATCGCTCCCCAGTCTGAGATTGACAAGGTCTCTACCAGCCTACGTCAGGCCTTGAATCTATCAAGTAATGCTGGCTTTCAAACGGACGCGTTGGATCCCGTTGGTTTTTAAAGCAAAAGCTTAGAATCGGAGGTGATCAAGTAGTGCTAGTTGCCTTCTACTCCACGTTTCAGCAATCTAAATTTAGAGTCAGTAAAAGGACCTGGAAGAAATCCCAGGTCCTTTTTGCGTCGTTAACTTAAATCACACTATTTGCCGACTAGCCTTGACTTTGCTCATTCTGCCGAGCAGTCCAGATATGCCAACCAATCACTAAGACGCTGACATCCCCGAGAATCGTACCCAACGCAATCAACCAGCTACCAGCTGAAGTAACCATCAGACTAGATGTCAGTGGAATTCGTGCTAATAGGGCTAGCAACGTCGTAATCCACAGGCTCCCCAGGATAGCGGGGAACCAGGAGTTGACGTGCCGTCGCTGATGCCACCAGGTCAACCCGGTCACAATCAACGCAAACAATAGGAGTGTGATACTCCCACCAACACGCGTTAAGTAGACCAATCCTACGGCCGGAACTGTCCGTGCCGCAATCCACATTGCCACCAGTAGCCCAATAATAATGATCAACCAGCCAACAATCCTCCCTCGTGCGGACGCGCGTTGTGTCAACCACAGGCCCAAAGCCATGGCAATCACGAACAGGCCATACTGCACGGCCACTAACAAGAGTTGAAACGGAACTGCTGGCAAAATCACACTTGGTAAAATGGTTCCTAACGTAAAAATCAACAGTGGTACCAAGAGATCCCAGCTCCACCATTGGGGCTTCGTTTGTTTGGTCACAACGTTTGCTCCCTTCTTTTTCTTCAATGTGTTCAATGATAAAGAAGTTCCAGAGAAAATACCACTGATTTATCGTGATCAGCCGTGGGTAAGCCCCCACCAGAAGCCCGCCGCAGCCAGTAAGCACCCACCTAAGACACTCAACAGTAAGTAACCCAGCACTGCACCAAAACGCCGCTGATCAGCCAGCATCACGACCTCATGGCTAAAGGTAGAGAAGGTCGTGAATCCACCGAGAATGCCCGTCCCCAATAAAACGGCCCAAAGATTACTAGCCCGTAATCCGGTTAAACCGCCTAATAGCAGGCAGCCCACCCAGTTGATGGTTAGAGTAGCCACCGGCCAATGATTACTATACCAACGTTGAACCAATCGAGTTGTCCCGTAGCGGCCCAGAGCGCCGAGCATGGCCCCTAATCCTGCTAGTGCCGCCATCATCGTTCAGCCACCGGAAACGTTCCCCACTTACGCGCGCTCCACAGGCCGAACCAGCTACAAGCCAATCCGCCCACCAGGGTCAGCGCCAAGTAGCTCGCCGCGAGGCCCCATTGTTGCTGTTGCAGTAAGCGAACCACATCGACACTGAAAGTCGAAAACGTGGTGAAAGCCCCGACACCGCCGACACCCAAACCAACGGTAATAGCGCTCGGCCAATGAGCCGTTACCCGTTTGGCATGCGACAACCAGGCTAATCCCCCACTTCCCATCAAGTTAACCAGGACAGTGGCCCACGGAAATCCAGACGTCGGCGGCAAGCTCTGACCAATGAGGTAACGGCCACTGCCACCTAAAAACGCAAAAAGTGCAATCGAAACGATGTTTGCCAAGCCATTGACCTCCTTGTAAATGCTTCGCCCATTATAGCAAAAAAGGCCGCCCCACGGCGACCCTTCATCACGTTCTAATGCGTTTTAACCACGAGGTCTAAAGCATCTTGGAGTGCTGCCTGTTGATCTTCATTGAGTTCATCCTCGGCGACACACTGCTTAACGTTCTCCGCAACAACCACGCCCATCATGCGCTCCACCCCGGAACGCACGGCAGCTAATTGCGTCAAGATATCCTGACACTCCCGTCCCTCGTCGACCATCTTCAGGATTCCCTGAAGTTGGCCATCGGCACGTCGCAAGCGATTTTTCAATTGATTAGCGGTCGTTTGCACCATTAGGCTTTCACCTCAGTCAACTTTTCGTCGAGATACTTCTTCAAAGCCGCTTTAGGATGGAACCCCACCACTTTTTCAGTTGGCATGCCGTTCTTAAAGACGACCATGGAAGGAATGCTCATAATTCCTAATGATTGTGCCAGCTCCTGATTCTGATCAACATCTAGTGAAGCGAACTTGACCTGGTCACCATATTCTTGATCTAAGGCTTCCAAGACTGGCGTCTGCATCTTACATGGCCCGCACCAATCGGCCCAAAAATCGACAACGGTTACCGCGGTATCGTCGCCTACGTGTTCAAAGTCCTTACTCGTAATTGCTTGCATGAAAGAATCCCCCTCAAATTTTATTAATGTGGTTAGTATACCCCAAGGGGTATTAAAAAGCGAGATTTTTGTTTTCAGTTAGCCAGCGAGTCAACCCTCTAATATACCAGTCACAGGCACCCTCCTTGGCCAGCTTCAGTAAACCGCAACAATCAAGCAAATAAAAACCACCCGTTGAACGGGTGGTTTTCTCGAGGGCTATAAGCCCTGGATACTGGCCAGCGTCTCAAGGCGCTGGCTTTTGTGTGTCAAAGCCAAATTGCGTTTGCCACTTTTGCTGCCGCTTTAAGCGGCGTTTGTATTACTTACCCTGACCCTTGAAGGGGTCTTCATACTCCCGAACGCTGAGTCTATCCACCGCCTGATCACTTTTTTCTTGATCACGAATATATTTTTTGATGGTGGCTTCGTTCAAGCCCACCGTGCTCACGTAGTATCCGATTGACCAGAAATGTCGATTTCCAAATTTATATTTCAAATTTGCATGCTGGTCAAACATCATCAACGCACTTTTTCCCTTTAAATATCCCATAAAGCTCGACACACTGAGCTTGGGTGGGATACTTACCAGGAGATGAGCATGATCTGGCATCATATGACCTTCCAAAATCTTGACACCTTTATACTGGCATAAAAGTCGAATATCCTCCTGTAAGTCACGTCGATATTGATTATAAATCATCTTTCTCCTATTACTTTGGAGTGAATACGATATGGTACTTGCATAACCACTTTGTGTGCGCAAGACTGTTGAGTTTATTCGCCATTTGAAAAGTCCCCTTTCGATTTAGCAATGTTGGCTTCGACACCTACATTCTAATTCTTATGGAGGGCTTTTTGGTACAACCGATCTATTATCCGCCCGCATAGCGGGTGGGTTTTTGTTTCGCACGCTTTAGCGTGCTCAACTGGGCCTAAAGGCACTACCAAAAAAACGAGGTGCGACCTTCGTCTCACCCCGCTTCCAATTCAAGTCTTTAAATTAATCTTCAGAAAGTTCAGGATCTGGATCCATCCCAGCAGTTAACCGCGGATTGTTGTGGCCCCGCTTGGTTTCCTTTTCCACTGCCTGTTGCGCCACGATGTTAAGGAAATTAAACGGATCATCAAAGTTCGGGTTGAACAGCATGTCCACAAAGGCCAGGTCATCAATCGTGTTCCGGTTTTGGATAGCAATTGAAATGGCATTAGCCGATTGGGCAACTTCATGCTTACTGAGGAACTGGGCTCCTAGAATCCGTCGGTTCTTCCGGTTGTAGACCAAGTTGATGGTTAAATCATCCGTAGATGGCATATAACTTGGCCGCCAAGTCCCTTGGAAGGTTACCTGATCAGCGTCAAATCCCGCTGCCAATGCATGGTCGATGGTTAACCCAGTTGAGGCTAACGTCCGACCGAAGATCTGCATCGCAGACGTGGCTTGCGTTCCCATATATTTCTGGATGTCACCAAAAACATTAATCCCGGCAAGCATCCCTTGACGCACAGCGTTAGTAGCGAGTGGCGTGTACGCTGGCTTCCCCGTAGGGTTAAAGTTAACAACACTAGCGTCCCCACAAGCAAAAATGTCTGGGTTGGATGTCTGAACGTAGTCATTAATGATGATGGCCCCGTGCTTGTCCATGTCCACTTGTCCTCGTAAGAGCTCAGTGTTAGGGACAAAACCGGTACATACAACCGCTAGGTCAGCCGTAAATTCACCATTTGTCGTTTCAATGACTAACTCGCCATCGTCATTCCCAGTGAAGGACGTTACCCGCCGATTCAATAGCACCTCCACCCCATTATCCTTTAACAGACTGACAATGTGGTCAGATAATTCTTTATCGACGTAGTGGTTTAAGATGATGTCCCGTGATTGGATCAATTGAACATCATGCCCGGTCCGAGCGTAGCTTTCAGCAAGTTCCGTTCCAATATAACCAGCACCAATGATGGCAATCCTTTTGTTGCCCTTAGCAGCGGCATCAATTGCTACCGCCTGTTCGTAGTTCTTGCAAAGCATAACCTTATCTTCATCGATCCCAAAGATCGGTGGCACGGTCACCGTAGAGCCCGTTGCCATAATTAATTTATCATAAGTATCAGTAGTCAATTCGCCAGAATCCATATCAATGACATCAAGCGACTTGTTTTCTGAATCGATCTTAACGACGTTGTGCCGCGTTAAAACCTTAGCACCCGCTTCCGCCAGTTGTTCTGGTGAAGAATAAAACATGTCCTCCAAGTGCTTGACTTGTCCGTCTAAGAACAGAGAAATACTGCAAGACAAGAACGAAACGTTCGTGTGTCGTTCGTAAATGGTCACATCTGTATCTGGATGGTCACGCAAAATTTGTAGCGCGGCGTTAGTGCCAGCGTGTGTACTCCCAACAATGATGACTTTCATGTTTACCCTCCTACGTGAAAAACGATTCTGAATTAAGTCTACTTGAAAGTTAGCGAAAGATAAATGACTTCGTCTTGGAAAAACGATGATTTAGCCCCAAAACCTCACACATCGTCAAGATTGACGGAATTATGTGCTCTTTGCACACTTATTTCCCACTAAAATTCACATAATCATTACATAAATAATCGCTTAAAAAACCGTCATAATCACGTCGAGAGCATTTTCAACCTAACTTTAAAATTCACTTAGTTTGTTCAGTTACTCAGCTAATGTCGACACCATAATCCGTATACCCCAATGAAAGACTAATGGTTAATCGGCAACGGGTTAAACTGTCAGAAAGCCCGATACCGTTAGGAATACCGGGGGATTAAGCTTTCCCCTATCACCTGCTAACCTGATTGGGACGATGAACTGACTTGGGGTGCTCAACTACTAGCCATTTTTCGGAAATAGTCACATTTTGGTTGCAGTGTTTTTCAGAACTGACTATGATATCGATAGTTAGTTCGTGATACGTTCTGACCTTAAGCACTGTGATAGATGATAGGAATCACTGTCTATAGATGCACTCCCCCCAAAACAAGTGATTTATTAACAGATTCCTAATATTGGCCCTAAGTAATCCGCATGTTACTTAGGGCTTTTTTATTGTCTAATTTTAGGCGCGGTGGATCCGCAAATAGTGCCAGCCTTGCCGAACTAAGAATGGAACTGCCAGCAGAATCAGAAACAACCAGGTGAAGTTTTGTTGAATGAAGGGCGTGTTTCCAAAGAAATAGCCAACCGCCGAAC
This sequence comes from Levilactobacillus yonginensis, assembly GCF_964065165.1. Lineage (NCBI taxonomy): Bacteria > Bacillati > Bacillota > Bacilli > Lactobacillales > Lactobacillaceae > Levilactobacillus > Levilactobacillus yonginensis. Next base: position 1,377,635 of record NZ_OZ061549.1, read on the forward strand.
AGCTAAAAACCCAGATGAAGCTTCCCGCCAGATTTAGAGCCCGAAATTGCCGCCAATTCATGTCAGTCGTGCCAGCAATAATGGGAACAAACAGGCCGACAAACGGAATAAACCGGCCAATCAACAAGGTTTGATCCTGATTACGATTGAAAACCGCCGTAGCCTGTGCGACCTTCTGCTCGGGTAGCTTACTGATGAGGCGTTCCTGCAGGTCACCCCATCGCAACGTCGTCAGATACTTGACCGCTGATCCAGCCGTAGCCGCCAACGTAAACATCAGAACGAGCCACCAGATGTTGAGCTGTGACTGGGGACTCGCCGCAATTGATCCGACCATGAATAAGAGCGATTGCCCAGGAATAAACGAGAAAATCAACATCCCTGATTCCAGAAAAATTAAAAAGAAGAGCACTGGATAAATACCAGTTCCCAGTTGATTCGTTAATGGAACCAACACGGTTAGGGGATGCCAAATCACATCCCAAACCATCGTCACCAGACTCATACGATCCTCCTAACTGCTCTCATTTTGTAAGGGGCAGTTTTGCTTGAATGTCCTCAATTATACGCTGACTTCGTGAAATACAAAGGTGGCTGTCCACCGTTTCTAGCTTGAGATTCTAATTCCCACTAATATTTAGGATTTTCAACAAGCCGGCCAACACTCGTCGAGCTTGACGTCTCCTGGTTCTACCCTATAAACAATTAACAGGTACTCGACAATCGCTTTTTGGGAAATATAAGTTATTTATCCCGAACGCCTTTAAATAATGTGCCTACTTCTAGCAACTCAAATCAGTGCCTGGGTGCTGCTATGATATCGATTACCACCTAGCCACTCCCCCTGAAGTGTCGCCATTGGCCGGCTTTACGTTGCCGAACCCAACACATGGACCGGTAGCATCCGCCATTACCAATCGGACCCACTGACCAAGTAACTAAAAACACCGGTCTTATCAGGTTCCTAGCCCTATTTACCACTGGAAATACTTCTGATTTTGCTGAACTAGCACCTGATATCTTACGTAAAAAGCCGTTGACGATCCTCATCGTCAGCGGTCTTTGGCGTTATTAGTAAATTTATGAAACCAATCAATTGCACCTAATCAGGCTAGGGGTTACACTACAAGCAAGTTAGTAACAACGAGTGTTACTGACGAGGTTGTACCAAATTCTTAATACTCTTTTACGAGCAGCACTTAGCACTCCCCCAAAGTTTCTATATTCTGCTCGTATCCCCCCTCAAGCCACGACGAGAATCGTGGCTTTTTTTGTTGGCATCAATCCAGGACTTGAACGCCGACACCGATCAAGCCTGGCCCCGTATGGACTCCTAAGGCTGGTGAGACGTCACCGGCATACCACTGTTCGACGTTAGGATGCGCTTCTTTCAGTTTTGTCAGCACCCGTTCCCTGAGGTCGGGATCAGCCCCGTCACACACGGCAATGTTGACGCGCTTGGCGTCCCCCACGGCATCATTGACTAACGCCAGTAATTTAGTCAACGTTTTCTTCTCACCACGAACCTTGGCAATTGGGTAATAGATACCCTCACTATCACATGAAATGATTGGTTTGACATTCAACAAGGTCCCTGTCATCCCAGCCACCTTCCCAATCCGGCCACCAGCCTGGAGATACTTCAGTGATGGCACGTAAAAGAAGACTTTGGTCTGTTTGGTAACACGTTCAACCTCAGTGACGATCTGGTCAAAGGTCAACCCCTGAGCACGTAATCTGGACGCATAAATCGCCGCAAATCCGCTTCCAATACCAACACTACAGGTATTGATCACATGGACCTTCAGCGGTGAATCCTGTGCTAATAACTGGGTCTCCTGAAAGGTCCCGGACAGAGCCGCTGAAATTGTCACAGCAATCACGTGGGTGTAGCCTGAAGCTTGAATTCGTTCCAAAGCTTCTACAATTCGCTTACCCGTAGGACTAGCCGTTGAAGCCTTCTCAGTTGCCTGACGACGATAAAATTCTGTTGGCGTAATAGTCAACCGGTCTTCGTAGACGTGATCCCGAAAAATCACGTTCATGGGCATCAGTGCCATATCCGCAGCCTCCAGGACGGCGGTCGGAACGTCAGAACATGAGTCCACTAAAATAGCAATCTTTTCTGGTTGCATGGGGGTTACCTCGTTTCTCCTAGTATCAGGTTCTCATAATAAATGTCATTATAACGCAATCACCTAGTTTTGGGAACTAGATGTGCTATCGTTTGTAACTTATCACGTCGTAACAGAGGTTTCTAACTTGCCTTTTAAGCTTTACTGATACCACTCCTAGTGGCTATTACTGATGATGCCTAATCACGATTAAAAAAATTTTTTTAACCGGTTAATTAACTCGGCACTAATAGTTAAATTAGCTTACCTGCCTGAAAAAAAAGCAGTCATTAATGACCTATTTTTTGTATAGGATTTCACACACTTTGCCGGGGCAAGCATGAAAACGGCACCAGTCTAAAAATTTAGTTAAGACTGCTACCAATAGGTTCTAGCAAATAAATCGTTACTTGAATATAAAATCTTTTTTGGCTCACCAAAATTAATTCCCGTCATGGTTGACATTGCGGCCAAATAGCCTATACTTACGGGTGGAATTAAAGCGCGTCATTAGAGTTAGTTTCGTTAATTTTGCCATTATTCGCACCATTTACGCCACGCTGACGCTGACTCGCGTTTACCAGGAAAGGCAGAAGTCAATCGACTACCTGAATTTCTAAGCCAATAGAAAAGAGGGATTTTATGAAGAATCATGAAACCGACGAAAAGACCAAGCACCATATGATTCAGTCAACCGGGAGTAACCAAAAGAGCCTGGATGAAGTCAATGGGACGGTGGAAGTTCCGCAAGATGCGGGCTTCTGGCGTACTTTGATGGCTTACACCGGGCCTGGTGCCCTAATTGCTGTGGGGTATATGGACCCCGGGAACTGGATCACGTCTATCGCCGGTGGTGCCCAGTACAAGTATACGTTGCTGACGATCGTCCTACTCTCCAGTTTAGTTGCCATGTTACTACAAGCCATGTCAGCCCGATTAGGGATTGTGACGGGAAAAGATTTGGCCCAACTCACCCGTGAACGGACCGGTAAGCGAACCGGCCTCTTCCTCTGGGTAGTCACTGAATTAGCTATCATGGCCACCGATATTGCCGAAATCATTGGGTCGGCGATTGCCTTGAAGCTGCTATTCGGTTTCCCATTGATCGTTGGTATCATCATCACCGCCATGGACGTTTTGATCCTGTTGGTCCTGATGAAGTTAGGGTTCAGAAAGATCGAAGCCATCGTGGCCACCTTAGTTGCCGTGATTCTCTTCGTCTTCCTGTACGAAGTTATCCTCGCACAGCCACACATGGCTGAGGTGCTCGAAGGCTATATTCCTTCCAGCAGCGTGGTCACAAACAAAGGGATGCTCTACCTCTCCTTAGGGATTGTCGGAGCGACCGTGATGCCCCATGACTTATACTTGGGGTCATCAATCTCACAAACCCGGAGCTTTGACCGTAAGGATCGTAAGAGTGTTGCCAAGGCCATCAAGTTCACGACCATCGACTCAAACATTCAACTGACCTTGGCGTTCGTCGTCAACAGTCTGTTACTGATTTTGGGAGCCGCCCTCTTCTTCGGAACAAACAGCGACTTGGGTCGGTTCGTTGACTTGTTCAACGCCCTGAGCGACAGCCAAATCGTTGGTGCCATTGCCAGTCCGATTCTCAGTATGTTGTTTGCCCTAGCCCTGTTGGCTTCCGGGCAAAGTTCCACCATTACGGTCAAATCATCATGGAAGGGTTCATCAACTTGAAGATGCCACTTTGGGCACAACGGTTAATTACTCGGCTACTCTCCGTGACACCAGTTATCATCTTCGCTGTCATCTACCATGGCAATGAAGCCAAGATTGAAAACTTACTGACACTATCACAGGTATTCTTGAGTATCGCGTTACCATTCGCCATGATTCCACTGGTTATTTTCACCAGTAGCAAGAGTCTAATGGGCGAGTTCGTTAACAAGACTTGGGTCAAGGTACTCGGCTGGATCATCGCCGTCATCCTGATCATCCTGAACGTCTACCTAATTTTACAAACCTTACACATCGTGAAGTAAACCTAAGTGGTTGAGACCGTGGTCTTGACCACTTTTTTGTTTGGTCTTTGCGGAAACCCTGCCGCTTCCGGTCGGTAGAGTGAGCGCTGGCTGTGGGGGCCAGCTCACCATGTGACGTAGACTCGAAAATTCACCCAGTTAACGCCAATTTCATAACCAGCCCCCACCCCTTCCCATCCTACCCACTATTCTTAGTTTGTAAGCGCTTTGACTTTCCCTAACAGAACAGGTATAACAAAATTATACTTATAAAACCTGAGGTGGATTCCATGCAATTATCCGTTACGGACAATATCTATATTGAAACACCGGCCATTAGTGACGCTGCTGGCCTGTACCCATTGATTGAGCAAGACCGGGAGAACCTAGCGCAGTGGCTACCCTGGGCGGCCGCGACCCAATCCGTCATTGATGAAGCCGGCTTTATCCGGAACTGTCTCCAGCGTATTGAGGACCAACAACTTTGGTTGGGCGTTATCTGGGTCGACCATCATCCTGCCGGCATGATCGACCTGCATGATTTCAAAGATAGCCACGCCGCCATTGGGTACTGGCTGGGCAAAGACTACCGTGGCCAGGGTATTTTGGCCCAGTCCTTAGCTGCGCTTGAAAAGTTTGGGTTTGGCCGTTACCGACTCCATAAGATCAGCATCCTGGCAGAGCCTGACAACGGGGCTAGTCGGGCCGTCGCCGAACGGGCGAATTACCATCAAGATGGCATATTGCGTGAACATATCCCCCATCAAGACAGTTTTGCCGACGCTGTTGTTTACTCGAAGCTAAGCACCGAAGCGTAAAGCCGACGAAATAAGTTTAATTGCAAACTAAAAGTGAGGTCCGAACGTCATGTTCAGGCCCCACTTTTTTAGATTTAATTTGTCAAATACTTAAGCACGTTGGCCGCCATCGACGGTAAACTCAGCGCCGTTAGCGAAGTGTGATTCGTCACTGCCTAAGTAGACACAGACTTCACCAATATCTTCTGGCTTGCCCATGTGACCAACGGGAATCGACTTGATAATCTGTTCCTTAGCCGCAGCTGGCACAATCGACGTATCGATCCAGCCGGGATGAACGGAGTTGACCCGAATATCCACGTGCCGTTGGGCTAAATTCAAAGCCGTCGCGTGTGTTAACATCCGACTACCACCCTTGCTGGCTGAGTATGCCGGGGCAAAGGGTAAGCCGACCAGTCCGGCAACGGAGGAAACGTTGATGATCGATCCCTTAGCGTCATTCGTTTCTTTCATTGCTTTGATGGCAACCTTTTCGCCTAAGAAGTTCGCCGTCAAGTTGACGTCGATGACGGATTGCCAATCGGCTAAGGATAGGTCTTCAATGGCACCGTTAACGCCACCAATTCCCGCATTATTCACCAGAATATCCAGCTTACCAAATTTTTCGAGTGTGGCATCCATCGCCTTTTGCCACCCCGCTTCAGTCGCAACGTCCATTTGAACAAAAAGACTAACGTCACTACCAAACTTTTCAACGGCGGCTTTCCCACCATCGACGTTATGGTTAGCGGTTACAACCACTTTTGCCCCTTCACGAACGTAGCATTCAGCAATTCCTAAACCAATCCCTGCAACGCCACCAGTAATGATAGCAACTTTACCTTTTAACCGATCTGCCATTCCTGTCACCCCTTAGTTATATTCTTACTCGTTCAGGGTATCACACTATGACGGTTAGAAAAATAATTATGCTCAATTACATTGGTAGATCATGAATAGCTAACCTAACTGTTAAAAAAATGGTTGATCAATAAACATTAACGTCGCTAGCCGAATAGTCCCGGTCTCGAATCGTTGGTCTTTTGGAGGTTAAGCGGGATTAACTGCCTTTTATCGCACGTTTCGACGATATTCGTTCGGAACGCCAAAAGGGTCTGGAACCCTCGTCCCAAACCCTCGGATTGACTTTACCTTCAAATTTTGTAGCCAGCGAGTCAACCACGCCCGTTTAAAAAACGGACGCTTGTGAGAACCACACCCTTTGGCATGGTGACCACAACTTGCTTAGATACAGCGTTAGCCTACGAATAGGACTTATCCGCTAATTACCAAAGCCTTTTAGGTCCGCAGGTTGCCAGACGGACTCGTTTCCTATAAGGTAGCTAACCCCTTAGCTAGAATATTCTTAGCTGCATTATGATCACGGACATGAAACGTCCCACAACTAGGACACGTCCACTTGCGATCAGCCAACGTCAACTTGTTCTTCCCGGTCATGACGTAACCGCAATGGCTACAAGTTTGCGTTGTATTTTGAGGATTGACCGTCAAAAACTTCCGGCCATACAAATCAGCTTTGTAGGACAACATGTTCAAAAGTGTTCGCCAACCGACGTCCGAGATGCTCATTGCCAAAACGTGGTTTCGTAACATGTTTTTACTCCGCAGTTCTTCAGCTACAACTAAATCGTGGTTTTTGATCAAGGTCGTAGAGACGTGGTGCAAAAAGTTCTTACGTTGATTGGCAACTTTAAGTTGTAATTTGGCCACTAATAATCGTTGTCTTTGATAATTCTTTGCTTCTGATAACCGTCGTTGACTCCTTTTAGCTCGTCTGGCTCGCCGTGACAGTTTCCGTTGAGCCTTAGCCAGCTTTCCTTTAATCACTCGGTAGTAACGGGGGTTATCAATCACCTGTCCATTGGAGTCTGTCAGAAAATTGTCAAGATTCAAATCAATGCCGACTTTAGATTTGACGACCGGTCGTTTGACAGCAAAAGAGTATTCTGACCCAATCTGTAGAGACACAAAGTAATGGCCCACAGCGTCCATTGAGACCGTTGTTGTCCCAATTCTAATGTCCTTAGCCCGGTCTAAAATCCTCAATGGAAGCTCCTTGAATCGGAGATACCCTAGCTTGGGTAGTTGTAGATGGCGGTTGTCGATTAGTCTAACGCTACCATTCTCCATAGTTGGGACTGTCACTTTAGCACTATAAAGACACGATGTTTGATAAGTCTGTGTGTAGCCACGCTTATGGAACTTAGGCGTCCCGGCCCGATGAACCTGGTGGAATAGCTTCCAAGCAGTCTTGTAATTTTTGATAGCGTTGGCTTTCATCAGACTGTCAAAATCCGGGTGATTTAACCACCCATGAATATTGGAGATAGCAGTCGATGGCTTCTTTAGACGTGCAGTCAGATCAGCGATTCGATCCAAGACAATTGTAATTGGAATCTTCACTTGTTTTAACCAGAACAGGTCATTATTCATTCCGTTCATCTGATTATAAATAAACCGACTAGCGTCACTGTTACGTTTGATCAGACGTTTCTGCTCGGTTGAAGGGAAGACTCGGAGCTTAACCCCATAGTGATAAGGTAATTGAGACATCGTTTTCGTCATAAACTGCCACCTCCCTTTGCTTGATAACCAGCGTACCATATGAATATACTGTATCCATAGCAAAGCGTCTTACAATAATATTTATGGAGATAGCATATGAGTATTACTGATCAACGAAAGGTATATTGGCATTCATCCCTTGCTTGAAAGCAAGGGAATTCCGCCTAATTTATATTAAATTAAAACTTGTGTGGCAGAATCAGTCCACCAGTTTCATCGTCATTAGGATGTTCCCGCTTAACCACGAGTTCTTGGTTCACAAAGCTCGAAATCCCAGTTTGGCCTAATTCACGACCAAAGCCAGACTTCTTAACACCACCAAATTCAAGCTCTGGCAGTGAGCTGAAGAACGTGTTTACGAAGACCATTCCGGTCTCAATCCGTGAAGCCAGTGCAGCACCAGATTCAGCGCTCCCAGCAAAGACAATACCACCCAAGCCGTAGTCAGCATCATTAGCTAATTCAACAGCTTCATCGTCATTGGCCACCTTGTAAACCTGCGCTACGGGACCAAACATTTCTTTTCCGTAAGCAGGGTTATCCTTGTCAATATTCGTTAAAATCGTTGGCAAGAAGAACTGACCATCACTATCTACCGCATCATGAACAAAGTACGCAGTGGCACCACCAGCAATCGCTTCATCAACCTGGGCTTGTAACTTTTCCTTGGCCTTCTTAGAGTTCATCGGTGCCAACGTCGTGGTTGGATCCATTGGGTCCCCCAACTTGACGCTGGCAAAGGCCGCTTTCAAAGATTCCAAGAATTCATCATAGTGGTTAGCCGTAACAATAAACCGCTTAGAAGACGTGCAGACCTGACCTGCGTTGTACAATCGTGCTCGTGGAGCAACCGCGTTTACGTCAGCCATATTGGCATCTTCAGCCACGATAAAGGCATCGACACCACCCAGTTCCATGGTATTCTTCTTCAAATATTTGCCGGCAACTTCAGCGACGGCAACCCCGCCTCGTTCAGAACCAGTCAAGGCAACCCCCTGAACCCGCTTATCAGCAACCACCTGTGACACTTGGTCATAAGATAAGAAGAGGTTGGTCAGCGAACCATCTGGTGCGCCAGCCCGCCGAACAGCATCTTCAAAAGCGAGAGCTGAACCTGGTGTAATAGCGGCATGCTTAAACACAATCGGGTCACCTACCGCAAAGTTAGGTGCGAAGATCCGCATCATTTGGTAGTACGGAAAGTTCCAGGGCTCCACGGCCATTAAAACACCCAGTGGGTGATTTTCCAGCTGTGCTTCACCAGCAATCGTTTCAATCGCTCGGGGCTTCAACATTTCTTCCGCATGATCAGCGTAGTAATCCGCAATCATCGCACAGAGTTCGACCTCACCCTGCGCTTCCGTAAACAATTTACCCATTTCTGTGGTTAATACTTTAGCTAAGCGATCCTTTTCATCACGAAAAAGCTGAGCTAGCTGGTGCAGTACGGGAATCCGGGTGGTAACTGGATCATTCCGCCATTCTTTATAGAGTTTTTGCGCCTTAGCTAAACTTTCTTCAACGTACTCGGGCGTGGCATTTTCATAAGTCTTGACGACTTCATTGGTATAGGGATTGGTCGTTTGATAAGCCATACTATAATTCCTCCTTATAGGTCCATTTGCATTCACAATGTAACCTCTTACAAAGGTAACTATACCCCCGTCAACCGCTTAATACCAGCAACTCGTTTGTGATATAATAATCAAAATGTTTGTGAAACAACCAAGCCTTGGTTGTTTCAAACGGTTGCATTTTTCGAAAATTGGTCTACAAAAAAAGCCGCCAGCTTTCGCCAACAACTTTACGCAAACGTTTAACTTAACTTCCAACGATCCAAAATCCCGTTCATCAGCCGGTTGGCCGTCGTAATTTGGTCGAGGACCGTTCTTGGGCTGGCGGTAAAACTATCATCCGCCCATTTGTTGATAATGCCCAATGAACCTGCAGCAATAAATTCTGCTGATTTATCAATAACGTCTTCTTTCAAATACCGATACTCCGGCATTGCATGTAGCAAAATTGACAGTCGTGAAGCCACAAATTCATTCATTGACTGGCGCCAAACCCCATCATCATAGGGGTAAGCGTTTAGGAAAATCTTTGAATTATCCGCAATCCGCTCCAATAATTGGATAACGGCCGGACGCCAATTTTCCAGAGTCAAGGTTAATGGTTGTTCGCGGCGTGGCGCTTCAACAATGAAGTGCTCGTAAACAAACGCTAACAACTCATATTTGTCCGCGAAGTAGTAGTAAAAAGTTTTGCGGTGGACATCTGCCTCATCCGCAATTTCCCGAACAGTTACCTTATCAAATGTATTGTGGTTCAACAACGAAGCCAAGGCCTCAGCAATCCGCTCCTTAGTTTCTGATGCAGCCATCGTGATACCTCCAATCGTTCACACACCATATTTTATTTAAATTTCGTTCGCTAGTAATCCCCCCCGGATGCTAGTAAACCTAACTAACGCCCTAAGCTGACTAAAATTATACGCGTTCTAACGAAAGAAGGAACCCCTTTCGTGAAAAAACACCCGTCAAATTTTGCTGGTTATGTATATTAACTGTGATACTCCTCAGCTTTTGAACACGCTTGATTATAGCATAACTAGCAGCTCATTGTACGATAGATTTGTGCACAATAAGTAATAAATCGGTAAACATTCAGCAAACACCCTAGTTCTTTGTGAAAGTCACCCGGTCCGCCGCATCTGTCAGTTGTCCTTCCAGCTGCAACAAAGCCACTTTACGGGTCAATCCACCGGCATAACCGGTCAGATCCCCGTTCCCTGCGACCACCCGATGACAGGGAATCACGATACTAATTGGGTTGTGTCCCACTGCACCACCAACCGCCTGACCACCTACAAAATGGCCGACCTGTTCAGCCGCAAGGCTTGCTAACTCCCCGTACGTGCAGACCTTTCCGTACGGAATTTCTTGTAGCAATGACCAAATCGTTTGGCGAAACGGTGTTCCTTGTGGTTTCACTGGAAAATCAATAGTCGGTTGTTCCCCAGCAAAGTAGGCATTTAGCCACGTTTGAACCCGATCAAACACCGGCCGGTCGCTGACTACCGTTAATCTCGGCATCGTGCTACCGTAGTATTTCTGATCGGTAAACCACAGTCCCGTCAAAGCGAGGCCATCGGACATTGCCGTGACCGGACCTAGTGGTGTGGTTAGACGTTTTTGTAGCATCGTCTTCCCCCTTTTCTAATCATTTTACCATTAAATAGGCGAGCCGGCTAACTTTACCCACCCATTAACGGAATTTTTTTATATTTACTTTATTTATGCTGCTGCACCACTCGAAACGAATAAAATCGGACTAATCAATCTTATAAGTTCAATGGTCTTGTTGGTAGGTCGGCATTACATACCCCCCTTAACGGTCTCATCCCTTCTAAAGGAAACACAAAAAGCCTGACAAATTCATGTCAGGCTTTCAATTGATTTTCCGTCAGTTTCGCCGATGTGTAACAGAACATTATTGCCCGTCTACCGGTCAGTAACTCACTTCTGTTTTAGTGGTACAGGTCGAAACGCCCCTTAGCCAGCGTAGTACTCAGGTGAGCACTTTCCATCAGCGAACGATCCGTGATAACCTTCTTCATAGCTGAAGCAATGTAACCATGAATCTTACGCTTGCTGGCAAAGATTTCACCAATACCATCCCGATCACTCAGAGAGGCAACGGTCCCACTAGACTTATAAACGAACGGCCGAGTTGCGTGTCCTCGTAACGATAAGCCGATATTTTTAGCAGCCTGAGCCCCACAAGCCAACGCAATTTGCGCGGTAGTTGGGTATGGGCGGCCACTTTCTGGATCCATTACAGCGGAAACGTCGCCCACAATGTAGACTTCTGGGTGGCCTTCTAAGCTCAAGTCATCCTTAACAACGACCCGGTTTCGACGTTGTTCAAAGCCAGAGTCAGCAATGACTTGGGAGCCACTGACCCCAACGGTCCAGACAATCGTGTTAGCAGCAACTTCATGTTCCGTATCGTCTTCACTATCCTTGTCTTTGTAAACCACAGCACCTGGCTTGATTTCAGTAATAGCTGCGCCCAGCTTCATTTCAATGTTGTTCTTAGACATGAAATTCAGAGCGTAGTCAGCTAATGACTTATCAAACATTGGCAGGATCGTCTTTCCCATTTCTAAACACACAACCTTGATGGCGGGTGTGTTGTAACGGGTCTGTAGCTTTGGTAAGGATTGGCTCAGCTCACCTAATAACTCGATTCCAGTAAACCCGGCACCACAGACGGCAATGGTTAAATCATTCTCATCCTTGGTCTCCGCGTAACCCTTGATCTTATCTTCAATGTGGCGGTAAACCGCCTCTGACGTCTCCAAATCATCCATCGGTAAAGCATTCTCAGCTGCACCCTTCAAGCCAAAGGTTTCGGACTGGAAGCCTAACGCTAAGACTAAATAGTCGTACGTAATCGCTTCATGGTCAGCCAAGGCTACCTGCTTTTGATCAACGTCAACGTTCGTGACCGTGTCTTGAATAAACTCGACCCGACTGCCAATAACATCATTGATTTCGTACGTAATCCGGTCCGGCGCAATAGTTCCTGCGGCCACCTCATGTAAATTGGTCTTTTCTGTATGCGTTCCGGTCTTATCAACCAAAATAATCTTGTCTTGACTGGGAACCTCTTTCTGCAGGAACTTGATGGCACGCATGCCAGCATATCCGCCACCTAGAACTAAAATCGTTGCCATAATTTAACGACCCCTTTTCTAATAAAGTTCTCCCCGATCACAGTTAGTCCGATACGTTCAATTTAGTTAAAACGGTTACATTTAACTAGTCACCACTACTCCCCCCAAACGGAACCAGTGGGTGATCTAACTGTCAGGGATGATTTGTCTCTATTATACGGCTTATCAGGCGAAAAACCAGTTCAAAGCTATCGTAATCTACTTCACAAATAAGTGTACACAATTGAATCGTTACTAAGCCAATGATTGCACGGTGTTTCGCTTGGCTGCCTTACCGGGTGAGCTGGTAGGTGCCGGAACACCATAGGTACAATTTTGAGCCAAAGCGCGGTTTCCAAGATCGACGTTTCTCCAACCTGAGAAGACCATTCAGCTAAGAGAAATTTCATGGCTGAGCACCTACCAGCTCACCCTCTCGGCTAACGCAGATACACCGCTGCAACAATCATACGCTTTAAGAATTTATCAAACTAACTTGAATAACGAATCTTCATTAATAGGCAAGCAATCTCACCCGGTAAGGCGTCAATTTTTCCAATCATCTATGAATTTGAGCATAATTCACAAGTCATTATTAATGAAATTATAGCTAAAAACATTTATGGTGAAGTTTGTAAGGTAACTTTCGAATGGAGGTATTTTGATGACAACATTAATTATTGGTGCGCACGGTCACGTTGGCCAGCACATTGTGGAACAACTCGCAGCGACTGGTGAGACCGTCTACGGCGGCATTCGTAAACCAGAGCAGGCTGAAACCATTACCAAATTAGGTGGCCAAGCCCGCGATGTTAATCTGATGGGCACCGTTGAAGACCTACTGCCGGCCATGAAAGGCGTTGACACCGTGATTTTCTCCGCTGGTTCTGGTGGCAGTACTGGTGATGACATGACCATCAACATTGATCTGGACGGGGCCATCAAGTCAATGATTGCTACTGAAAAAGCCGGAATCAAGCGCTTTATCATCGTCAGTGCAATGGGCACCGACGACCGCTCCTTCTGGGATAAATCAGGTATTCGTCCTTATTATGCAGCCAAATACTACGCCGATCAGTGGTTACGTCATCGGACTGCCCTGGACTATACAATTGTCCGGCCAGGAATTTTAACCAATGACGCCCCCACCGGCAAAATCACGACCAATTCCGCTGCCAGTGACAACAAGAAAATTAGTCGGACAGACGTTGCGGCTACGGTGGTGGCTATCGTTCAACACCCACAATCAAAGCAAATTATCGAAATGGTTAACGGCAATGCCCCCATTGCTGACGTCATTAAGTAATCGAATTGAGTTCCGTCTCCAGTGATTAGAGTGGGGTGCGGTCACAAGAACCACTTCCGGTCTAATCACCCACGGCTACGTATTAATTCAATTTACTTATAACTACAAATAAGAGCAACTAAATTATGGAGAAGAATGTACCGAAAGCTGGGTACTTTCTTCTCCATTTTTGTAGACTGCCAAGCCATGCTTCATTGTGCACAATTGATGCCGTAAAAGTATGCTAGAATAAGCTAAGTAAGCGCTACACAGCAGTCTAAACATAATCTCAAGCGATATCACTTAACCAGCGATACGCCCCTCATGCTGTTTAGCTTGTCATCGTCGCTGTAGCCACCGGTGCCAGGGTGGCGGCCACATTCCACCACTTGGAAGTACCGAACCAAACTAAAAAATCAGCAACGGTCCCGCCGTTACTGGTCAGATAGCTTCTATTCTGGTTGGTTGGCATTGCGCTGAACAACTGGCATCGTTTGGCGATGTTGCTTACTTCAGCTGACTCTCCGTGTGTCGGTTATCCAGGTTCAACGCACTGGCATCGATCACCGTCTGTACTTGACTGGAAATGGCTTTGGTTGTCACTCGTTTCAAGCGAATTTTAGTTGGCTGGATCTCGGCGTTGGGCCGGGAGCCAATTTCAACGGTCGTGTCCACGTCTAATCGTGGAGTGGCCACTGCTACCGTTGAGGTGGTTGCCGCTGAGGCCCCCGCCGAAGTTGCCAATAAAGTCGTTACCGTCATTGCCCCAAGCATTACTTTAGTCATCATTGATTTAATCTTAGTCATGTTCACCACTCCTTGGTTTGATTGTCTGATTGCTTTCGATGTATTAGTTATACCATCCAGAGTGGGGGCAAATCTTGAACCTACTTTAAGCTTAAAATATGAATTTCTTATTTTCGAAAACCTTTTTTATGATACTATGCCACTAAAGCTCGTCAAATAAAGGAGTCAGACCATTTATGAAGAATACAATTTTACTCGTTGAGGACGAAGAAGGCCTTGCCAGCTACGTTGCTAAAGAACTCACCTTCGAAGATTTTGACGTGCTGACCGCCACCGATGGTGAGGCCGCCTGGGAAACCTACCAGCAAGAAAAAGATAAATTGCTCTTAGTCCTCCTCGATTGGATGCTCCCTAAGATGGACGGGATGGAAGTCCTCCGCCGAATTCGCAAGCACGACGACCTGCCCGTCATTATGATGACGGCCCGCGACTATCTCGGTGATAAGGTTACGGGACTGGATAATGGGGCTGACGATTATATTACAAAACCATTTGAAATTGAAGAGCTACTCGCTCGGATTCGGGTGATTCAACGACGGACTGCCCACCAGAGTGGCCTAGATCAGACCTACCATCTCGGCGACCTCACCCTAGTCACTAAGACCCGCCAGGTCGACCGCGCTGGTGAAACCGTTCAACTGACCCAACGGGAATACGACCTACTTCTCTTCTTAATGCAACATCCGAGCCAGGTTTTCACTCGCGACGAACTACTCGACAATGTCTGGGGGGTCGACTTCTTGGGCCAACAAAACGTGGTCGACGTCTACATTGGTTACCTCAGAAATAAAATCGACGTAGCGGATGCTCCTAATTTGTTCCATACCATTCGGGGCGTTGGTTACAGTCTAAAGGAAGATGATCGTGATGCGCACTAACTCTCAGCCACGAACGTACGAAGATATTATCCGCCACTCCGTAACCAGTCTCCTGATGACCATTGGCTTAATCATTGTGCTCACAGTCAGTGTCACCCTAACCGTTGACCAACTTCTCCGTGCCCAGGATCAGGCCCAACAACTGAGTACCAGTTTACAAACGACTCAGGTCAGTAATTTCGAAGACTGGCTTATGGTCAACAAGGGAAGTGGTCTAAACTCACATAACACCTTTGTTCTCGTTAAGAATGCTAAGGGAGAAACCACTTCCTTGTTACCCCACACTGCCGCGCTGGCTAAGGCCAATACCTGGTCAGTGCCGTTCACCCATCTGGTTTATATCAAGGGTTGGGGGCTCTATTTCTCGGAAATGTTAAAGACTCGCTCACAAACCTACTTTCTCTTCATTGGGATGCACGTACTAGTAGGCAACCTTCACGTTTTAATCGCTGTGCTGATTATCGCCATTGGCTTGAGCCTACTGATTGGCTTACTCTACGTTCGACGTTTAGCCAAACGTCTGAGTGCCCCCACCATCGCCCTCGCCAATGCGGCCCAACAAGCGGCGGCCACTCCCGAACTCACCCAGCCAGAATTACCTCAGCCACAGGAACCGGTCGAAGTGGCCCAATTAGCTCGCGACTTCAACCAACTATTAGCTGCTCAAAATGGCCGTCTAGAACGAGAACGTCAGTTTATTTCCGACGCCTCTCACGAGCTCAGAACGCCCATTGCCACGATTCGGGGTAACATTAAACTAATTGAGCGGCGGGGTGATAAGCATCCTGAGGTCATCCCCGAGTCAATTGGCTTCATCGACCAAGAGTCACTGCGAATGCAACATTTGATTGAAAACCTGCTACACTTGTCGCGCGCCGATAAAGCGACGGTCACCCTACAATCCCTTGATTTGGCCGAGCTGACCACCAGCGTAGTCAGTCACTATCAACCCTTGATCCCACAGCCAATCGAGTTAACCGTTCCTGACCAGCCCGCGCTGGCGTTAGGCAATGCTGACATGCTCTACCAAGTGTTGACGGCCCTACTGGATAATGCCCACAAATACTCACCCACTGACCAACCCATCCAAGTCACCGTCACCCAACGACCTGGTTTGGTCAGCCTAGTAGTCGGTGACAACGGCCCAGGGATTCCCGAATCTGAACGCACCCACGTCTTTGAACGCTTCTACCGAGTCGATGCTTCCCGTTCCACTAAGATTGAAGGGAATGGCCTAGGATTAGCCATTGTTTCCCAACTTGTCAAGCTCAACGAAGGCCACATCACCATCACAGACAACCTTCCCAATGGTGCTCTATTTACCGTGACCCTGAAGGACACTAAGGAAAACTAAGAAATTCTCAGATAATCCTTAACGAAAATCGCTAGTTTCCTTCACGTTTTCTCGATATACTGGGTTCATAACTTGAAAGGAAGCGTGTAATATGCTGATTGATGACAACCCTAAAATTCACACGATTACTCCCGCCCGGATCACGAAGGTTTTCTACCCTTACGTCATTGCCCAAACGGAAGCTGGGCGTTACGTCAACATTAACCTGAGCGATCAGGAACGCCAAGACCCCCTGTTTTGGGAGTCCATCGCCAACATTGCCAAAGCTAAACTTTGGGTCCCCATTGGCGAACGGTTCCATCAGCTCCTCTCGTACGACTGGACTTACGCAGCCGAGTAAGCTTACAACTAAATACAATTTAAAAGGCGCTAATTAAGCGCTTTTTACCAAAATCTTGAGGTCCGAGACTAATCGTCTTGGACTTCTTTTTTTCATGCAACCAGGGCCTGAGACAAAAGTCTCAAGCCCTGGTTGTGCTCCGACCGTAGATAGTCGGAACTAGAAATAAATATTTACAGTTCACTGTCACCGCAACGAATTACGTAGAATCTCTGCCTTTTTCCGAAGTTGCGCACGGGTCTGGGTTAGCTGAATCTTTGTCGGTTTGGCAAGATATCCATCCAACGTCCCGCCTAGACTCGCTAGGCTAAACGCTAAGAGCCCCCACTCATGAGCTGACCAGCCACCCCCTAGCAACAGTGCTAGCAGTGCACTTAAACCGAATAACCCCAGGTCGATCAATGCTGAAGGTCCCTGCCGACCGAAGCGATTGAAGTAAGGGTACTGCCACGTCCAGAAGCTGTCGATAATCAGGAAGGCCAACACCACCCCCACCGTTAAGCGCAGCGCGTGGTGTTGTGCGACCACTGACGTACTCAATAAAATGACTAGAACCATCAGATACCAGAATGAATGAAACGCATACCGCCAGTCAAATTTCATGTCGTTCGCCTCACTTTCATCAGTTCGTTTGACCTTTTGTAAGTGAAGTTTAGCACGCGACAAATCAATAAAAAATAGCGTTACCCTCCTAAGTTAGGACAGTAACGCTACCAACTTGACACCAGCCTCAGTAATTACTGGACGGTCGTCACTTTACTCAATTTCAGTCCAATAATCATGCATACCAGCGTTCCAACACTCGCCACTAATAAGACCAGCAGGGCCCACTGTGAACCAGCCGCCGTCTTCACGAGCGTACTGCCCACACTTCCCGCCTGACTGGCACCAATGATGGCCGACACGATTGCCGTCCCCATGGCACCGGCAAATTGCTGCATGGCATTCATTAGCGCATTACCATCCGCCTTTAAGTTTCTGTCTAAACGCTTCAAGCCAGCGGTCATAATATTCCCAAATGCCAGACCAATGCCAACCATGTAACCCACGTAGAGGCCCAGAATTGCCAAAACGGACAGGCTGCGGGCGAAGCTCATCATTACTGCCAGCATAATAGCGACCAGCGTCAAACCTAATAGGATTGGCCGTTTAGCACCAAAGCGGTCCAAAATTTGCCCGCCAATTGGTGAAAAAGCAGCCCCAATAACTGCCCCCGGCAAGACAACCAGACCCGCAATAAAGGCGGACTGTTGATTAACCAATTGGAGGTAATTTGGCAGGACAAATGACAGCCCCAGCGCCGTGATCTGTAGCAAGAAGAAAGCCGCCAAGTGCCAGGCAAACGCTGGATTAGTGACGGCTGCCAGCTGAATCAACGGGTGGGCACTCCGCTTCGAACGATTGACAAAGTACAATAGGCCGAGAACTCCCAGTAGGAGCGCACCGCCCACCGACCAGCTGAGAAACGGCTGACTACTCAGCGAGCTAAAGCCAAAGATGAGACCACCAAACGTCACAATAATCCCCATCATGCTCAAAAAATCAAAGTGCTCATGCGTGGTTGGTGCCACCTGCTTAATGGTCTTAATTCCGACAAAGAATGAAATCACTAAGAAGGGCAGGAGAATCCAAAAAATATATCGCCAATTTAAACGGGTAACTAAGATTCCACCATACGTGGGGCCAATGGCTGGCCCAATGGCGGTAATCAGGGTACCAATTCCCGTCATCATACCAATCCGGCTAAGCGGTACCTGTTCCAAGATAATGTTAAACATCAAGGGCAAGGCAATCCCCGTCCCAAATCCTTGAATAGCCCGGCCGGTCAATAGCCACGGAAAGCTAGTTGCACAAGCGTCTACGACCAACCCCGTGATAAAGAGTAGGTTGGCGACGATAAACAGCTGTTTTAGCTTAAAACGCCGCTTGAGGTACGAAGAAATTGGGACGATGCAAGCGACAATCAGGAGATACAGGGTCGTCATCCACTGCACAGTCCCGGTCGTTACGTTAAACTGCCTCATTAAGGTCGGGAAGGTAATGTTCATCGCCGTCTCAACGATGACCCCGCTCAGGGACATCAGGCCAGTTGCCAATACGGCACCTACGACCCGTGGATCAATTCTGTCTGTCTTCGTCATTTTAAAGTTATTCCTCCTCTGATGTTGAATGATGCCAATGCGAAATCTGAATCAACGCGCGTTGAAAAGCGGCCGCCTCACTGACTGACAACCCTGCAACCATCTTGGCATCCTGTTGTACCAGGTGTGCGGTGACGATGGGGACCAGTTCTTGGCCCTTCGCAGTCAGCTGCAACTGCCGTTTGCGGCTATCTATCGTTGCCACGACCCGTTTCACCAAGTCTCGTTCAACCATCCGTCTCACTAGCAGTGATGCTGTCGACCGTTGAACGTGAAACTCCCGTTCAACGTCCACCTGATAGGTCACCGCATCCCCTCGTCGACCGAGGTAGTCAATGACGGACATTTGCATCCCCGTGAGCCCATAGTCGCGCGCGAAGTCATTCATTTCTTGATTCATTTGGTGCTCGGCATCTCGCAGCCAAGCCCCTAGTCTTCGATTCGCCAAAATCTCCGCCTCCTATTTTGTTAGTCAGCTAACAATTTTAACGTGCTCCTCGACTGATTGCAAGTGCAAACTGGTAGCAACTAAAAAAATCTCGGACTAGCCATCGGCCAATTCGAGATTTCTTTGATTAATAACGATTATTTTAATGACAAGTCGCAGTTTATAAGTTGTCACCCTTAGCCCGTAACAGTGCACCTAAGGATGGCTGCTTGGCGACGTCGATGTTATTTGCTTCAGCGTAGGCCTTCACTGTGTCTTCACCGTACAATTCAGGATCCAGTGGCATGAAGGCTGTTCCAATTGGGTCATCATCCTTGATAACGGCATTGACCACGATTGGCTTTTGATTGCCTTGAGCTTGCAGGTCTTTAATTTGATCAAAGACTCGTTCCACTTCAACGTTGTTGGTAACCGTGAAGCCAATACCACCCAGACCTTCGGCAACCTTAGCCCAATCAGCATCAGTCAAGTCGACCCCGTACAAGTGTTGCTTCGTGTCGACCTGTTCTCTGTAAATGAATCCAAAGCGCCGGTTACTAAAGACCACGTTGATCACTGGCAGCTGGTACCGGGCTTCCGTGATAATATCTGGTGCCACCATGGCGAAACCACCGTCACCTGACAGTGACCAGGCCTGAGCATCAGGAACACTCAACGCACCAGCTAACCCAGCCGGCAGACCATAACCCATCGTGGCAAACAATCCAGACAACGCAAACCGTTGTTCCTTATCCATTGGTAGTCCACGAACAGCCCATTCGGAGACGTTTCCAGTGTCGACACCGTACGTATCTTTAGGTCCCACCATTGAAGCAATCTTTTGGGTAACTGCTTCAGGAGCCAGGCCCTTGCTATCATCGGCGGCTTGCTCTGCCAACCAGGCATTCCAATTCTGCTTATTTTGCCGGTTAGCCGTCAGCCAATCGGTTGCTGGCAACGTCTCACCCGTAGCAATCATCGCCTGCAGATAGCTCTTCGCATCACTGAGAACGGCGTAATCAACGGGAACCATTTTCCCAATATCAAATGAATTATTGTTAACCTGGATGATCTTGATGTTCTTTGGCCAGAACTGGGCAAATGGAAATTCGGAACCCAGGAAGAGAATCAAGTCGGTATGCTGTAAAGCTTCAAAACCAGACTTCGACCCTAGCCGACCAAACGTCCCAATGGCATTAGGATTGTCGGTAGGAATCACCCCCGTCGCTGGCACCGTATTCAAAACTGGTACGTTGAATTGCTCACTGAACTTGACCAGCTCTGTTCTAGCCCCCAGTAAACCGCGGCCCGCGTATACCAACGGGTGTTTAGCCTGCTTCAACAGCTTAAGCGTTTCCTGAACAGCGGTTGGATCGATAACTTGAGTGTATGTGTTGGAAACAACGTTAGGTGTCTTGACAGGTTCGTAGTCAATTTCCTTAGCGGATAAATCTTCAGGGATGATGACGACCGCTGGCCCCTTTTGCCGGTAAGCTTCTCGAATGGCTTGGTTGACCATGTATGGCAGCTGTTCCGCCGTCGTGGCCGTCCGGTTGTACACCGCAACGTCACCAAACATAGGCGTTTCATCCATTTCTTGGAAGTAGTTCGTATTCATCGTTGGCTGAGGCACTTGCCCAACCAAGGCTAGCATTGGGACGTGATCCATCTTGGCATCATAGAGACCGTTGAACAAGTGTGTTGCACCGGGACCCGCTGACCCAAAGGCAACGCCAACCTTACCAGTGAACTTTGCATCAGCGGCTGCGGCTAGAGCACCAACTTCTTCATGACGCACCTGAATATAATCAACTTTATCTTTTTCAAGATACAACCCTTCAACCGTATGGTTAATTGAACCACCAGGAATCCCATAAATGTGGTTCACGTCCCATGCTTCTAAAACCTTTACTAACGCTTGTCCCGCAATCATTTTTGTCATGTTAATCGCGCTCCTTAGGTCAGGGGTCCTGGCAGTGAATCGTTCGTCGAACACCCCAAAATTATTGATTGGTGTCATCATAGTCCCCTTCAACCACGAATGCCAGTAATTATACTTACTTTTTGTTAGTGAATATTTTCACGGCAGAAAGCGGTTTTACCTAAACCGATAATATTGCCGCCGGTGGGCAGGGCCGTCGGAGATGACTGATTTCGACCAATGCCTCATCAAGTTGCTCTTGACGAAGCCACCATTCCTGGTCAATTTAAGCACTAAAAAAGCAAGACTGAACCCACCTCAGCTCAGTCTTGCTTAATTGCTATTGCATAGAAAAATCCGTGCTGCGACAGCTATGACAATGCCGCTAGCTTGCGTACCCCCACAACAGGCGAAATTTTTGGTCGGTTCTGTCGGCACAACACAAATCCTGGTATCTACCAGAAATGACGATGGCGGAGCATCATGGCTACGAGACCCATGACCCCCAGCATCAGTAATACCGTGAAGACCCAGGAAACGGCATCGTTTGCGAATGGTAATTTGACATTCATCCCGTAAAAACCGGTAACGATTGTTGGAATCGTTAGGACCAGTGACCAAATCGTTAAAAACTTCATCGTGTCGTTCAGGTTATTGTTCAAGACGTTGTTAAACGTATTCGATATCCGGTCGACGACGTCCGCCTCAATCGCCGTCATTTCAGATGTTTGTCGTGCTTCGATTACAGCATCCGCCAAGTGTTCATTGTTCTTGTCAGATAGCTGTTTTCCAAACGGTGTACTATTTAAGTTCACGACCATCATAGCGTTATTTCGGGTGGCACTCACAAAGTACGCCAGACTCTGCTGCAAGTTCGACAGAGCAATTAAATCTTTGTTGTCGGGCGCCTTATTCAGTTGCCGATCCAACCGGTTCTGCTCGGCATTGATTTTACGAATTGGCGGAATAAATTGGTCAAACAGGATAAACATCCCAATCAACATAAATTCATTGGTATCCGAAATCTGCGGTAACTTTAACCGTTCGGTCAACGTTTGGTTGACCCACTGCGTTCGCTTGGTGGTAATCGAGAAGACCTGATTACCCTTCAATAGAAACGTTACTGGTCGCGTGATATACCGCTGCGACACTTGATCGATCACCACGGGAACGTGGAGCACAAACAATTGTGTGTTCAAATACTCATCACGGTCATAGTGGGACCGTTCGTTTTCATCGGTTACGTAGGTCAAAATCTCATCAGTCAGTCCATACGTCGTCTGCAAGGCGGTTCGGTCCTCTTCGCCTTCAACCATGGCCATGACCCACACCAGGTCCTGTTCCCCCGTCCCAATCTTTCTCTCGACAATCATTGGGGAATCCCCCTTCTCTTATTAAGCAATTGGTTTAAGTGTACCACGAGCGACGAGGAAATTCTTTAAGATTATCCGAACGAATCGAAGGGCCTGACTGACCGCCGTAACTGGCTAGTTATTCGACTCTAAGCTAGCCGCGTAAGCTGCTTCCTGCTTAATGACCCGTTGACGCTCCTTCTCGTTATACCAGGGAGAAATCGTGAACGCCAGCACATCATTGGCCAAGTAGACGGAACTGTTGATGAACATAGCCAAGGTTGCCGACCCTTGCCGGAAGGAAATGAACCACAGCACCATTTGTGCCAAACCAGACGCAATCCACCAAACATACTGGTTGTTAAAGCGCAAGAAACAGATAATACCGGCTGCTAAACTAATGGCAAAGCTGATAGCATCAACCCATGGCCGCGGATCATCCGTGAAAGCACCAATGGCCCAACCCGAAAGCAGGTAGACGGCCACCGTCGAAACGATAGCAATTACCCAACTGCGCCCGGTAAATTTCCGAATTTTAGACGCCATGTTGACGTTCCAGCTAGCACTGATCAACACAGGAATGTCCAGGGTCGCCACGTAGGCAATCTGCTCAAAAATACTCAAGTAATTTTTGGCAGCGAAGCCCGTAACGATGAAACATAACGCTGAGACGATTCCTAGAAAACCATTAACGGACTTAGCCGCATTAATGGCCAAGACACAGAGTACCCCCAATGTAGTTCCCACAAACGTGAGTAGCGTCAGTGGCGTAATGGGCGAACTAACTAAGGTCATCACCTGACATCCCAGACTAAAAAAGAACAGGCAGTAATTCTGTTGTGGCCACCCTTTAAGTTGGTGAGCTAGAAATTGAAAATAATGGGTCATGCTGATGATCTCCTCGTAATTTTGATTTACCATATCTGGTAGTTCTCACGCCGGCAAGGTGCGATTTCAGCACAATATATTGTGGTGCCCGTTTTGAGCAACAGATTTGATTATAGCACTTCCATTTTGACCTGCGGGGCTCATTTTAAAATTTGTTTCATGCAAACCACCCCAGATTTAAGCGATTACATCCCCGCAGATTCAGCTGTGAAACAGCATTTTTAGTAAGGCAGTCAGCCTCACACATTATCCTGGTTGGGGTAAAAAAGCCAAAATAAAAGGGACTAGTCGCGTACGACTAATCCCTTTAGCAAAAACATTTAAGTATTATTCTTCAGCCTCTGCCGGATCATCTTTACTAGTAACAGCCGCTAGCATTTGCGTCAACTGCCCCACGGTCAAGGCACTCCCATTGCTGTCCAACTGAACGCCACTCATGGTTTTAGCAGCTTCTCTCAGAGCATCTAAACAGGTAATTTCAAGTTGTTCACCGGTAGACGTCAACGAAAACGGGCGGACCCGCCGGTCAGAGCTTTGATAACTTTGCACGACATAACCCCGCCGAATCAATTGGGAAATTCCCCGTGATACCGCGGCCCGTGAGATACCCCGACTATCCGCTACAGTAGCGGACGTAAGCTTACCTGGGTTCTCTAAAATATGGTGCAAAATTGCGTACTGGTCCACCGAGATCCCCATGGTCCGTTGGAAGCGCGTAGCTGCCTTTTCTAATTCTCTTTTCAACTCCATGAAAGACTCAAAGAAGCTTTCTGCATGTACGACCTTACTCTTTACCATAGTATTCATCATATCCTTATCTTCACTTACTAACCCTGAATATAATTAACATGATTAGCAATACGCAAAATGGTTGACCCCATAGAAATATCTATATAATTAATAATAAAGAACAACCTTACAAAAATCAAGCACTATTCACTGATTTGTAAAAAAGTTTACGGTATAAAAAAGGAACCGAAGATTTGTTCTCGGCCCCATACGTTTCATTCTAGCTTTCGTAAGTGGTAGAGTCGGGCTTCCCAAGGCTGAATCTGCGGCTCATCTGAGTCCGCATCCACAGCCATATTGGTCAAAATCAACTCACTGGTGTTCAGGTCAAACTCCTGAGTCGTCGCAACCTGATTACTCATGTTAACGACCACCAACCAGTTATCGCCGTTCAAAGTCCGCCGATAAACATACAACTGATCATCTTGTGTATCAATCAGCTCGTAGCGCCCTGTTGTCAGGGTCGGGACAGACTTCTTTAGTCGAATCAACTGCTGATAGAAGTTTAAAACACCATGTGGGTCGTGCCGTTCCTGTTCCACGCTTAAGCCACCCGATCCCAATCCCATATCAATCCACGGGGCGTGGTCGGAGAAGCCACCATACTGCGCATGCGTCCAAGAAATCGGGGTCCGCGCATTATCCCGACTCTTCATGGCTAAGTTATGAAGAGCCGTTGACGTCGGCACCCCGGCAGCCGTCTGCTGCTGGTAGAACAGTCGACTGTCTAAATCTCGGTACTGACTCGCTTGGGTGAACGCAGCATTGGCCATCCCTAGCTCCTGTCCCTGATAAATGAAGGGGGTCCCCTTCATCAGGAAGTACCAGAGTGCCAAGGCTTTGGCGGAACGCCACTGATAGTCAGCAGCATTCCCATAGTATGAAACAGCACGAGGTAAATCATGATTTTCAATGAACAAGGCGTTCCAACCGATACCCTCTAAGCCGAGTTGCCACTTTGAAAGCGTCTCGCGTAACGCGGCAACTGGGAGTTTGGGCTCAGCTTTTTCCCAGAAATGCACATGATCAAATTCCAAAAGTAAGTCGAAATATCCTGTCCGTGGGTTCAACCAACGTTGGGCAGTCGCCATATCAATCCCACCGACTTCCCCAATGACGAAGGTATTATTCCGTTGCAGCACGGGCTTCAAAGCAGAAAGGAAAACGTCCGTTCCAGCAACATCTCCAGTGTAACCAGTCCGTGGGCGGCCAACATTAGCAAAGTCCTGCCGCTTCTTCAGATGCATGACGCCATCCAATCGAAAGCCGTCAACACCACGGTCCACCCACCACTGAATGATGGCACTCATTTCTTGCCGAACAGCCGGATTTTCCCAGTTCAAGTCGGGTTGGCCTTCAGCAAATGTATGCAGATATGCTGCCTGTACTTCAGCACTATAAGTCCACGCAGAACCACCAAAGACGGACTCCCAGTTGTTGGGGGCAACACCTGGCTGGGCATCCCGCCAAATGTAGTAATCGTGGTAGGGACTGGTTACGTCCGTCAAGGCGGCTTGGAACCAGGGATGTTGACTGGACGTATGATTCAACGCTAAATCGATGACCACTTTGATACCAGCGGCGTGGAGGGCTTCAACCAAACGAGTAAAGTCGTTAAGGGTCCCAAACTGGGGAGCAACAGCTCGGTAATCTGTCACATCATAACCGTTATCCACGTCACCTGATGGATAAAACGAGGACAACCAGACAAAATCAACGCCCAGTTCCCTTAGGTAGTCGACTTTTGTTTGGATGCCGGGAAGGTCGCCCACCCCATCGTGGTTACTATCAAAAAAACTTTGCGGGTAAATCTGGTACCCTACCGCGTGTTGCCACCATTGTGCGTCAGCCATTCCCGTCTTCCTTTCGTTGCTCATTCTGCAACCGGTTGTCCCTCTTCATATTCGGGGATTGCATTCGCTTACAATTGTAACAATAATTATCTTATTTGTCGGCCGATTTGGCAAATTTATTGCTCACAACTAATTTGGAAGTTAAATGTTACGGCCATTATTAATTGCGGTGAGCGCTGATAACGTAGCTACGATCGACTAAAATCAACTGACAATCGAGTGTTGCCAGCTCGTCACATTTTGCTTGAAGAATCAAAATAGGCTAGTAGAAACTAAGTCTGCTAGCCTAACGATTAATGATCACAAAAGTATCGCTAATATTTACAAAATATTCAGGAGAGAAAGCTAATGCTGGCAATCAGCTGTGTCAGGATTGGCTTCCGGCACGGACCCTTTTCGTAAGTTTAATCAATTTTACGCTTAGGATTTAAGAGGTTCATTGGATCAAACAGTGTCTTGACCTGGTGTTGTAATTGATCGACTGTTTCGCCAAGTTCAGGGTTGTTCCACTGGTTCTTCAGCATCCCCACGGCATGTTCACCGGAAATAGTGCCGCCCAATTCCAACGTCTTCCAGAAGGTCTGACGTAAAGCCTCGATAACGACCGCAGGAACTTGGTCTTCGTCCTCAGACCACGTGAAAGTCGGGTGCACGTTCCCATCACCAGCATGACCAGCCGTATAAATCTTAATCCCCAGCTTCTTGCCCAAGTCCTGGAGGTAATCCATCATTGGCGCCAACTTAGACAGTGGCAGGGCCATGTCTTCCATCAGGTGATTGTTGCCCGAGAAAACGGCTGGTAACATATCTTGTCGCAATTTTTCCAGAGCAGCTTGTTCATCAGGATCGGTCGTCACCTGAACGTGTTGCCCGTTGTACTTAGCCAACAAATCGTTCAAAACGCCAACGCTCTCGTCACTACTACCATCTAGCCGGAAGATTAACATAGATCCGCTGTTTTCAGCATAGTGAGTGCCTTTGTAACGGTCCAAAGCAATGACCGTATTTCCATCCAAAGCCTCCAACATTGTTGGATAAACGCCAGACATCCGAATAGCTGAAACACCTTTGGCCAAAGCACTCATATCATCAAAGAAGGCCACTCCCATGACAGACTTACCCAGTGGAATCGACATTAATTTGACTGTGACTTCGTAAATGATTCCCAGCGTACCTTCAGAACCCACGAAGAGTTGGGTCAGGTCATATCCGAAAGCCTGCTTCAACGTCCGGCCGCCAAGTTTCACAATCCGACCATCAGCTAAGACGGCCTTCAAGCCCAAAACATTGTCCTTGGTTGCACCAAACCGCACGGTGCTCATCCCACCAGCATTGGTTGAAACGTTCCCACCAATAGATGAAAATGGCTTAGATCCTGGATCTGGTGCGTAGAACAACCCCTCTTTACGAGCAGCCTTATCCAAATCACCGTTAACGACCCCGGGTTGAACGACCGCCACGGAATCTTCCTTGCTGAGCTCCAGAATCTGGTTCATCTTACGCGTCGACAGAATGATGGCACCATCGATCCCGTCGGAACCAATCACCGTACTGCTAAACGTCGTTTGTGGAATGACCGCAATGTGAAACTTCCGAGCAGTCCGTAAGACACCCTGAATGTCTTCAACACTGGCAACTTCCACAAATGCCCGTGCTAGTCCGGTTTCTCCACCCGAAGCATTGGGGTTGAAGGATTGCTTCTTCAACGTAGCTTCATCGGTGTGAACCATTCCGTCCTTAACCTGTTCTTGAAGGTAACTTAAAATATCTTCGTCAGAATATGCACTAAATACTGTCATGGTACCGGCCTTCTTTTCTCAAAATTAAGTTTGCACGATCAGTGTAACACGTAATTTTTAAAAGTACAGGTTAAATACTTTCAACCCGTGAGTCTGAACTAACCGGGGCGACCGTTTCATCCACCTCTGGTCGTCAGAAATAGCCCCGCTGTGGGGACTGGGGAAAGCCAAAGAACGTCGACACGCAAACTTAATTCCTGACCACCTCCGGCTACAATGGTTTCGTTGTGCATAGAAAATAGCCACATGACAATTGAATTATCATGTGGCTACGGAGCCTTGTATATTAGTTAAATTATACAGATAGATTCATTGAAAAAATCAGTTAATCCGAGAATGTTTGCATATCAGTTAAACACAGTGAGTCTGTCTCTTCCAGTCATACGACTGCTGACACAATCACGCAAGTTCTATAGCCACTGGCCAACGGCGCCTCTGGCTAGCAGGGATGGGGCCGGCTGTGTCGGTGGTCTTAGCTCGATGATTTTCTCGAGGTTAGACCACGGGACGAGCTTGGAAACTCGGTGGTCTTCCGAGATTTCAAGTCGAAGAGCAAGACCGCCTTTTGGCTTGCTCCGGTCCCCACAGCAGGAGCCGGCCCTGAGCCCATGACATAAAAAGGGCAACAAAAAAGGGCCCAAGCGCTGTCTTGGGTCCTTTCGTGAAAACTAATCGCTTATCAAATGATGTAGTTTTTAAAGACGTTTCAAATAAGCATTATTGATGCTCATAAGGTCATCATACGCTTCAATTTATCAAAGTTCAATAATTTTTATCTTAACGAATGTATAACTATTTTGTGAAAATTAACACGAAATCGGATAAATCCTTACTAGTTAATTTATCCGATTTTCCCTAGATTTGCAAGAAAAAGCACTGGTTAACTTCCGCAGCCGTCAGCCCATTTTCCCCTCAAGCTAGCTCTACAAACCGTTTATTCTCTAACCGAAATTGGTGATCACACTGACTCGCGACGTCCGGTTCGTGGGTCACGATAATGACACATTTTCCTTGCTCATGTGCAATCTTTTGGAACTGTTGAATGACTTCTTTCGTATTATCTTCGTCTAAATTTCCAGTCGGTTCATCAGCCACCACCAGCTTCGCATCGCAACACATCGTCCGCGCAATGGCCACCCGTTGTTGCTGGCCCCCGGAGAGGTGTTGGACGTTGCGTTCGGCTAAATCAGCGCCAATACCTAAGTCGCTTAATACCTGGCGAGCATAGGCCTGATCACCCGTGTGATCCGCGTTCGTAATCGCCATCGCTGTGAGCAAGTTATTTAACGGTGACATATAGGTAAAGAGGTTGTAAGCCTGAAACACAATGGAGACATCGTGCCGGCGGAAGTTGGTCAAGCCAATCTGCTTAAGGGAACGATCATTTAATTTAATATCCCCCTCCTTAGGCCGGTCCAACCCGGCAATCAACGATAGAAACGTGGTCTTTCCCGATCCGGAATGACCAAGAATGGCGTAGGACTGACCAACATCAAATTCCAGATCAATCCCCTGAAACAGTGGCTGGTCCTGATCCCGATACCAGTAGCCCAAATCTTCTGTTT
Source organism: Levilactobacillus yonginensis (assembly GCF_964065165.1). Classification (NCBI taxonomy): domain Bacteria; kingdom Bacillati; phylum Bacillota; class Bacilli; order Lactobacillales; family Lactobacillaceae; genus Levilactobacillus; species Levilactobacillus yonginensis. Next base: position 1,407,239 of record NZ_OZ061549.1, read on the forward strand.
TTAACATCTGCATTCCTCCTTAGGAAATCAAAACTTTCTTCGGCTCTAGTCGGAGGATTCCGCCAGAAGCAAGCATGATCGACAGGAACGTAATAGCTAAGCCCAAGCCGCCCAGTTCCGCCAGGTTAACGGCGCTCACCGTCACCTCTAGTTTCGTGTCAGTTGCCTGCTTAGCCGTCTGGCCAGTGCTACCGGGGCCACCATTGCCACCTCGCAGGCCACTGCCACCATTGCCGCTAGGTTGACCAGTACTACTATTCGTCGTCTGCGTGGTGATTGCACTCTGCGAGACTAACTGAGTGCCTAGCTGATTACCGACAAACTTGCCACCAGCACCGGCAATCGCCACGGCTACCACAATAACCATCAGCATTTCCGTAAAGAATTGGGCAATGATTTTCCACCGAGCTTCACCCAGCGACAACAACACGCCAATTTCAAAACGCCGTTCCCGAATCATCAAGATGACGATCAGTGCCAGAATAATGGTTCCCGCGATGGCTACCAACCAAACGATTTTGTTGGCAAATCCTTCGACGTTGTCCATCGATGCCTTGACCGCCTGATAGCTCGCATCATCGGTACCCAAGGAATACTTGCTAGTATTGATCAGCTTTTTGCCCGCTGTCTTGACGCTGCTGACCTTCGCGGGATTGCTGACGTTAAAAGTCACTGAGTCAGCTATACCAGCGTATTTACTACCCTTAAAAGTGTTGGCTAAAGTGTACGATGTATACATCGTATTCGCCGGATCCGTACTCATTGGACTGGCGGTACTGGAACTCGTGGTACTGGCCTTGTAGATTCCAACGACTTTCAGTTTGACCTTATCCTTGTCGCCAGCGGTCTCCTTAACGGTAAGCGTATCGCCGACCGTCAAGTCATTCTGACTCGCTAAGTCCTTTTCAATCACAACGTTGTTCGTATTCTTATCCGCCGCAGTAATGCCCCGGCCCTTGATAATTTTGCTCTGCTTGTTGCTAAAAGCTGTGGCCAAGCTCGTTGCCGTGACCCCGTCGATTTGCGTATCGCCTGTGCTGGTCGCCGATTTCATGCTACCAGGACCGCCACCGTTACTCCCCATCCCCGTATTCGTGGAAACAGTATCGTAGGAACTGGCATTGACCGAGGTACTACTGGTGACGTTGTAACTACTGATATTGCTGAGTTTGGCCACCTTAGCTGCATCACTCAGCTTCACGGGTGTCAGTGTCAGTTTTGGCCGGGTCGACTTACTACTAGCCGTACGACTCTGCATTTTCTTAAAAGCTGCTTGCCGGTTCGCCGATAGTGTGACAGTCGCACCGACGTCCGCCTTCGCCTGACCGGTCGCCTTGACCGCCGCACTCCGAATCAGTAATCCCGCCAAGACAAACATTAAGATGGCGGACGAGACTAGGATCAGTAAGACTGACCGCCCCTTCTTCGACCACACGTTTAACCAGGCCCGTTTGAAAAAATTCATTGAGGTCGCCTCCATTTCATAACATGTCGTTGATTATGGCAAACCGGACTTGTTGGAAACTTAAAGTCGGGACGAATGCCGCGCAAATTAAACAATTCGCTGGTCATAAAAAATAGCGAACCCCCACGGGTCCGCCATTTTACGTACACTTTTTACTTTATAGCATCGTTAATAAATCGTTAAGGCTCAAACTCGTCTGGCGGTAAAACATCCGGGTAAAGCGACGAAAATTCTTGATACCAGGTGAAGCCAGTCGTGGCCAACACCTTGAGGACCGCAAAACCCGGCACACCGAAAATCACACCGACTAGTCCAAACATTTTGCCAGCTGCCAGTAACACGAAAACAATGGTGATAGGATGCATCGCCAGACTATTCCCCATGATCAGTGGCGACAGGACCTGGGTCTCCAAGACCCATTCAATCAGGTAGACGATGACCACCCCCAATAACATTGACGGGCTGGTGACCACCCCAATTATCAGAGCCGGAACCAACGCAATGGCCGATCCAAAGTACGGGATTAGGTTTAATGGCCCTGCCAATAACCCGATCAACAATGCGTAGCGGAGACCAATGATGGTATACCCCGTTGTAAAGATAATCATGACGCACAACGCCACGGTCAATTGTCCACGCACGTAGGAACTAACCTTCACGTTCATCTGGTCCAACATCACGATAAACCGGTCACGGTACGCGGTTGGGACGACTTGACTCACAAATTTAGGGAACCGAGACCCATCCTTCAACATGAAAAATAGAACCAACGGCGCTGTGATAATCGTAATGATCCAGTCAGAGACCGTCGTGACCACGTTTCCCAAAGAACTCAAAGTCCCGGTTAACAGGTTCAATCCCCGCTTAGAAAAGTAAGTGGTCACCCGCTCGTTGATGTCGGCCAAATTTTTGTTCGACAACCAGTGGTGTTCTTGATTCAAATGGTTGATATTCCGAAGCATATCATTGGCAAACTGAGGCAGCGCACCAATCGCTCCGGCAGTCTGCCGGGCTAGAAATGGAATCAGATTCAGAAAAATCAGGACGATGATGGCCGCCGTGAGAATCATCGCCGTTGCAATGGCAACTCCCTGCCGCATGTGCCAGCGACGTTCCATGAAGTGAACGAACGGGTCTAACACGTAGAACAAAATTCCCGCCACCACGACGGCTGGCATCGCAATGCCAATAAACTTCCATAGCGGATCTAGTAATCCCGCGTTCTGAACGATTTCGTTGAGTACCAATAAGAATAGAAAAATATTTAATAGTAGAATCGTAATATGATTGTTTAAAAACCGCTTATAGAACCAGGAGAATCCCGATTCAGGCTGACGCAAATTATTCAATGCGACCCCTCCTGTAAGTTTGCATAGCTTTAGTTTAAGGCTGGTCGGGGCTGGTGACCAGCCTTTTTTAATGATAGCTGCAGAAAGCGTGGGGCAAAGGGCGCCGAGCTAGCGATCAGTAACTTAAATACCATACCGGGATTAAGTGCCTGTTGACGCGTATTTCAACTAGATAAGCTTGAAGAGATGCTATAAGAAGAGGTCTGGAACTTTTTGCTCCAGACCTCTTCAAAACTATCTCGCTAATGATTAAGCCATTATCAACCTAATCCGTCACATTTTGAGCTACCTTTACCGTCGCATCAGCGGTAGTTCCACTAACCTTGTAAACCTGCTTACCGTCTTGCCAAGTCACGGAATTCGCTTCCTGATTCTCGTCTTGACTGTAGACAGTGACCGCTCCCGTGTCAGCACTCTTGGGGAGGTCTTTCTTAGAAAGTTGCCGGTTAACCTGCTTTGCAAACTGGGTTGGCGTCCCCGACTCATCAGCGTTACTGGTAACGGCCGTCACTGACCAGTCGCCCTTGGTCCAGTGAACGTAAGTGTGACCCATGGTGCCCTGAACCACGGCATGCGTTTGCTGGTTCAGCTTAACTGTAGCTCCAGCCGCACTACCGACGTAGTCCACCTGATCCCGCGCAGTGCTCGTTGTACCATAGGTTTTCCTCTGAAACGTTGCCGAATCTTCGTCGTTGGTGCCATCTGAGTAAGTCACTTTATAGTTCTGCTTGGTCCCACTTGCACTATCAGCCGTCAGTTTTGTACTGTCAGCACTGGCCGTTTTAGGCGCGGCCGTCTGTCCCACCGAGCTGATATCATTGGCGGCGTGCATTTGCATCATGGTGCCAGAACCTAACGCCAGAAAAGCTAACGTGGCCGTTACAGCCGTCATGATTTTTATTCGTCGTTGCATCTCTATTCAGCCTCCTTCATTATTCCGTCACGTGACTTTTAAGTGCCGTCACATATTTGCCATTACTCAAGACAAAGTAGCGGGAACCAGTCGACCGCTTTTTCACACCCGTGACCTTCAGTTTAGTCCCCTGCTTAACTGGCGTTGACCGGTTCGCCTTTTTGAAGGAAGACTTCGTGTATTCGTAGACTTTCTTCCTGGTCGTAATCTGCTTGGAAGACCCTAACGACTCGTAGTAGGCGTGATCGGAATACTTGCCGTTCCCAGAGATGTACCCCAAATTAGTCTTAATTCGATAGGAGTGGCCACTTGGAGCCTTGACCACTTTTCCAGCGACCTTGTCGCCAGCCACGTAGTAACTCCCCGTCTTCTTAGTCAAAGCAGCATCGGAATAAATATTTAGCCTATGCGTCAAATTAAAGGCCCCATGTTGGCCAACCCAATAACCGGTAGCGTCCTGAGAAAGGACCCATTTGCCTAATTCACTGATATACAAGGCTTGTTTCGATTTGGACCGGGTCAAGCGCTTCACTTTAGAAATTTTGTAGAACTTCTGCCGGTCTGAAGACGCAATCGCCGAGCCATCGGTATATTTCGTTGCGCCCTTATGTAGGTAGATGTGCTGGCGCACTTTATAACTGCTGTAGGCGTACGTCACGTGATTAAACGCTGTTGTCACACCATCCGTCCACCAAGTAATTGGGTGAACGGCGGTAACCGCCTTACTATTATCCGTGTACTCACTCAGCGCCGACAGATAATTGTGGTCCGTGTACTGCCACAAAGCATACGAAATTGTTGGCGTTGTTGAGTAGTTGGCAATCCACTGCGCATCAAAACTTTGTCGCGCCGCGTTGGCATAACTTGTCGCAAACGACTGATAAGAATAGAAAATCAATTTTTTATTCGTCAACGCACTCATTTCCGAATACCAAGCCTTAACGGCAGCGTTTGTAGTCCCAGAACTCACGTCATTTTCTTCAAAGTCCAACACGTAAAATTGTGCGTTTTTATTCGAGCGATTGTAAAAATCTTTAGCTTCCTGCTTGGCACTAGCCACGCTGGTAAAGCGGGCGTAGTCGTATTCCCCAAACGGGATGCCATACTTCACGTAAAGCGATGTATTATTTGCAGCATAAAGATCTTGATATGATGACCCGTATTGTCGCCGATTAATCACGAACGAAACCTGACTCTTTAAGTTGGCTACCTGGCTGGAAGACAGTTTGCCTTGCCATTCTGAAATATCCGGAATGGCCAAGGTACTGGCATGAGCAACTGTTTGGCCGCCCAAGCCAATCCCAATGAGGGCACTCGCAGCAACGACAGCCTGCGTTAGCCGCTTGGTCCAATGATGCTTGATCAACATAACTTGGCACTTCCCTATTTGAATTTGATGTGCCTACTCCTATTGATGCCTGTCACGTCCCCGACACCTGAAAACTCCCCGCTAACTGTTCATCACCTCGTTCCACCACTTTCTAAGATAGCCCTCTCAAATGTGCGCAACGTAACAACGTGATTGCAGTTCAGTTACCACATTTTACAATTATATTTATTACATAAGCGCTGTTAAATCAACGATATGCAGCATGGTTATTAACTTAAATTAGTTACCACCATCATCAAAAGGCAAGATCCACTCATCTTATGAATAATTGCGGCGATTGTTCGTGTTTAATAAAAATAATAATAAGGTCATTATTCTCGGCATAAGCCTAACTATCAAAATGTTTGTTCGTTAAATTAGTTTGTAAATTAAGGCAAATCCAATTCATGAATTATCCATAATATACGAATATTTATATTTTATTCCGGTTGATTGTTCAGCACAATTCGCGTATGATAAATCTAACGCAAAACGACTACAGGAGGTTACCTTATGCGCCGTGCCCTATTAAGTGTTTCCGATAAATCGGGAATCGTTGAATTCGCAAAAATGTTGACTGCCCACCAGTTTGAAGTTGTCTCGACTGGCGGCACCCAGGCTGTGCTGGCAGAAGCTGGCGTTGCCGTGACCCCCATCGAGGAGGTCACGCACTTTCCAGAAATGTTAGATGGTCGGGTCAAGACCCTGAACCCACTGGTTTTTGGTGGTATCTTAGCCAAGCGGGACAATCCTGAACACCAACAAACACTGGTTGACCACGATATCACTCCGATTGACTTGGTCTGTGTTAATCTATATCCCTTTGCCCAGACAATCAGTCAACCTAACGTCACCTTGGAAAATGCCGTTGAACAGATCGATATCGGTGGTCCCTCACTCATCCGTGCTGCCGCTAAAAACTACGCGGACGTTTTAGTGGTCTGCGATCCAGCCGACTACGATCAAATTGGAGAAGCTCTCGAGAATCACACGGATAACCTTCAGCTCCGTAAGCACCTAGCGGCCAAAGTCTTCCATCACACGGCCCACTACGACGCGCTCATCGCCAACTACTTGACGGACGAAGCAAAACCTGACACGCTGACTCTCACGTACGAACGCCAACAAGCACTTCGTTACGGTGAAAACCCACAACAAACAGCGACCCTTTACCGTGATTGCCAACCAGTACCTTTTTCCATTACCGCCGCTAATCAACTTCACGGAAAACCACTATCCTTTAACAACATCAAGGACGCCGACGCTGCCCTGGGTTTAATTCGTGAGTTTGATGCACCTACCGTTGTCGCTCTAAAGCACATGAATCCCTGTGGCATCGGATCAGCTGACGTACTGGAAACTGCTTGGGACAAGTGTTATGCTGCTGATTCCATGTCCATCTTTGGCGGTATCATTGTCTTAAATCGCCCAGTCGATCTCGCAACGGCAACAAAAATGCACAAGCTTTTCTTAGAAATTATCATTGCTCCCGACTTTGACGACGACGCCTACGATTTACTTGCTAAAAAGAAAAACTTGCGCCTGCTGACTGTCGACTTTACACACGCCAAAGATCCTGAAGCCGACGAGTTGGTCAGCATTCGTGGTGGCCTATTACGGCAAGAACGGGACAACGTCTTTGACGATCCCAATGAATTCAACGTTGTCAGCCACGCCCAACCAACTGCCGATCAGCTTGCAGCCATTGAATTTGGCTTAAAAGCAATTAAATTCGTCAAGAGTAACGCCATTCTTGTTAACACAGCAGATCAAACGTTAGGCGTTGGGCCCGGCCAAATGAACCGAATTGATGCCGTTAAAATCGCCGTAGGTAAGGCCGAAGAAAAGGACCATTTTGACCAAGGTGTCCTGGTCTCTGATGCCTTCTTCCCAATGGACGATTGTGTTGAATATGCCGCAAAACATGGTATTAAAGCCATTGCTGAACCCGGTGGTAGCATTAAAGACGAAGCATCCATTGCGATGGCTAACAAATACGGGGTCGCCCTGATTTTCACTGGCAACCGTCACTTCCGTCATTAAACTTTAAAATAACTCCGTTAGGCGTCATAGGCACTGGCTCTATGACGCCTAATTTATCTTCTCAGGCAATGTTAATCTCCCTTAAAAATCGCTTATTTTTGGAGGATTTCTCACCTTTAACCCCGCAATCGGTTTATCATAGTAGCTAATATATTAAAGGGGCTCCAGGGGGGGCTTTGAGGGAGATAAGTAAATCATGAAACTAGTCAGTGAACCACGGCTAACCATTGTGGTACCGTGCTATAACGAGGAACCGGTGCTGCAAACCAGCGCCCAGATTCTCAATGGGATTCTACAAAAGCTGATCACCACCAATCAAGTCCGCACAGATAGTAAGATCCTCTTTGTCGACGATGGTAGTCAGGACACTACGTGGGACTTAATTACCCAGTTAGGCCAGCAGAATGCTGTTTTTACCGGTCTAAAATTCAGTCGAAACTACGGCCAAGAGTCCGCGTTAATCGCCGGTATGGAAGTCGCCAATCGCCATTCAGATTTTATCATTACGATTGACGCCGACTTACAGGATGACCCTCAAATCATCCCCGACATGGTTACCCAAGCCCTACACGGCATCGACGTGGTCTATGGTGTTCGCAACGACCGAGCCAGCGATTCCTGGTTCAAACGAACTAGTGCGGAGGGGTTCTACTGGTTCATGAAGAAGCTCGGCGTTGAGCTGGTTCCCAACCATTCGGACTTCCGGTTGCTCACAAACCGGGTTGTGACCGCACTCATGGCGTGCAAGGAAAGCAACCCTTTCATTCGGGGTATCATCCCACAGCTAGGATTTCCATCAGCTAAGCTCTACTACAAACGCCAACCACGTCAGGCCGGCAAGTCAAAGTATCCACTACACAAAATGATTCAGTTTGCCCTAGATGGGATTCTGTCCTTCTCCATCGCGCCAATCCGGATGGTTCTGTACTTCGGCCTACTGGTCTGCGGTGGCGCCTTAGTTATGCTGTTATGGATTCTCATCCAGCACGCTCACGGCGATGTCGTGACCGGTTGGAGCTCTATCATGCTTTCCGTCTGGTTCTTAGGCGGCTTCCAACTCATCGCTATCAGTATTATTGGAGAATACGTGGGTCGGACCTTCACCGAAGTTAAGCACCGGCCCCGGTTTATCATTCAAACTGACACTTACTCCAAGACGTTTAAATCAACCGAATCAGCCAAGTCGCCACTCACTCGTCAAACAGTCACTAAATAAGGAGTCCGCTCATGAAAATTCGCCAACACCTAACTATTGGCTTAGGCGGTCTAATTAGCCTAACCCTATTTACAGTTTTTGCTTTAGCACTCTGGCCGGTCGTCGTTCGGGTCGATCACGATTGGCTCCAGCCCTTGGCCTTACTGATTGGTTGTGCTATTTATCTGGGTGGTGTGGGACTCCTTTTTCGCGGTCTACACCGGCTCAGCAAGCGTGCCAATCAGGCTGTCACCGTGGGACTCTGGTTGATTCTACTAGTTATTCAACTGTGGGTCGCAACCGCATGGATTGCGGCTCCTCGGGCTGACCTGTACTTTGTTCAGCAACAAGCCGTGTCGCTTCTCAAAGGGAGCTACGACTGGTTGCCTTACTTCTACACCTACCCGAACAATGTCAGTTATACCCTATTGCTAGCGGGGTTATTAAAATTAGCCAGTATGTTAGGCATTACTGACACCGGGGCCTTTCTAAACATCATTCAGTTCATCTGGATTGACCTAGGTGTGCTGGCTATTTGGCACGAACTTAAGCATCGTAGTCCCGCCCGATCCAACCTACTCATGGTTCTCGTCATCACGGCCGTTCCCTTATATGCTTACGGTCTTAACACATACAGTGACACGGCAATTCTACCGCTGGCGCTCTTCGCTATCGTTGCATTCAGACACCTTCGCCACGCCAACACGTGGCAACGAATTACCTGGTGGAGCATTCTGCTTAGTTTCGTCTTAACCGCTGCACTACTGCTTAAGCCCAACTTTCTCGTTCTAATCATTGCAGCACTAATGATCCTGTGGTTTCGCGCGAACCGGTCTCCTCATCAGGGAACGACTCGGTGTGTGGCCACCTTGCTTCTCTTAGCTACACTGGCCACTGGCACCGGACTAGCACATAACCTACAAAAATCCTATGGCTACCAGGTCGATCATGACCAGGCGCTTCCGGTAATGAGTTGGGTTGCCATGAGTTGGAACCCCAACTATTATGGCCAATACAATCGGCACGACGTCACCCAAATGATTAAGGCGCCCACGAAAGAAGCCAAAGCTACACTAGCCAAACAAACGCTGACCGAGCGGCTCCACAAACTAGGAGCCGGTGGTATTCTCTACCATTTAGTACAGAAAGCTCGACTCTTTATCGCAAATGGGACCTTCGATAGTTTCCAAATTAATCCTGCCTTCACTAAAGCTCCCAACTGGTACCGCCAGCACCGAGCAACCAGTGATTGGTTTCTAGCAAACTGGTGTCAGATTAGTTATTTGGCTCTGCTCTTGGTAAACGCAGGCTGGGGATGGCAACAAGTCCGTCGCCGTCACTTGTCAACTGGTTACCTCTTAGGCGGCGTCTTCGTCATTGGCTTGATTTGCTTCCACGTAATCTTCTGGGAATCAGAGGAGCGCTATGCACTCCCCCTTCTTCCCCTACTCCTCGCTGGAACCGCAGCCGGCTACCGCCAACCGTTGAATATTCTCCATTACTCAGAACGATCACGTTGGTTACCACTAGGAATGGCAACCGCTTTCACCGTACTTCTATCTCTAGCCGCTTGGCAAAGTAGCGGCTTGATGACCCATTCCAACAGTGAACCGGTCAGCGTTCTCAGCCAAAACGAGGGGCGCTACTATCAAAATCATCACCTCCGGCTCAAGCCTAATGCCAGTCTGACCCAGCCATTTTCGACTACGTTGCCATTTGATCAATTAATCATCAATAATGGCGAACGTTTCCCGGGTCAGCTGACGCTAAAAAAGGCCAACGGCCGAACCGTTTGGCAGTCTAAGGGAAAGACTTCCATGTTGGCCCAAACTTTTCCTGTGCAGCCAGCAGGCACGTACACCTTGACCGCTACGAATCATGGCAAACGACGGGTCAAACTCATCACAGCACCAGCCAATTATGACTTACTACCACAGTCCCTGATTGGCCATCCCAACCAGTATCTCCGTTTCGAGATCCAGCAAAGCAGTGTGGCCCCAGTCCTTTCCAACGGTAAATTTTGGTTACTCTTTGGCGGTATGTGGCTAGCTGGACTATTAGTGGTCGACCGCTTCTATTGGTATCGCCGCCATATTTAACTTTTTTGCTAAAAGACTTGCCTTAAGGTCACTCTAAGGGACTACGATGAGATACGTAGAGGTCAACCTCTTCAATCTAGTCCCTTCATCGGCAAAAAGGAGTCGAATCATATTTTGACAAAAACATTAAACCAACAAACATTTACGGGGGAACGGGTCCTCTTTCAGGCACACGACCTCCATATCACCAATAGCACCTTTGTCGACGGCGAATCACCATTGAAACACGGTGCTAATCTCACCATCGATCACACAATTTTTAAATACAAGTATCCACTGTGGTATACCAACAATGCCCAGCTCGACTACACAACGTGGCAGCCAGATGCCCACGCCGGCATCTGGTACACGACCAACCTCACCATGAGTAATTCAATGGTCCGTGCCACCAAGACTTTTCGGCACGCTAGTTATTTAAAAATAAACGATGTGACCTTTGCGGACGCTGGCGAGACACTCTGGTGGTGTGACCACGTCGAGTTGAACAACGTGACTGCTAGCGGCGATTACTTTGGTATGAACAATGATCACGTGGTGGCCAACAATCTGAAGATTACCGGTAACTACGCCTTTGATGGGAGTAAAAACGTTGAGGTCCACAACTCCACGTTCATCACGCACGATGCTTTTTGGAACTGTGATAACGTGACCGTGTACGATTCCACCATCATCGGCGAGTATCTGGCTTGGAACACTAAGAATATCACCTTCATCAACTGTTGGCTGGAAAGTGATCAGGGGCTGTGTTACGTTGAACACCTAACGTTAAAGAATTGTTCGCTGCTCAATACTGACCTGTCCTTTGAGTACTGTTCAGACATTGATGCCGACATCAATACCACCATTGATAGTGTTAAGAACCCTATCAGTGGTAAGATTTCTGCACCGAAGATCGGTCAAGTAATCTTTGACGATCCCCAGATTGACGCTTCGCGAACGACTATCACAACGACTGAGGAGGAACATAACTAATGCGTTATAACTTTTCTGAAATGGTCGACCGCCGCCACACCGCTTCTATCAAGTGGGACGTTAAGGACAAAGAGCTCCCCATGTGGGTAGCCGACATGGATTTTCGGACGGCTCCCGAAATCGTAGCGGCCATCAAGCAAAAGGCAGAAACCGGTATCTTCGGCTATGAAGAAGTACCTGCCGCCTACTTTGAGGCGGTTCAACACTGGTACGCCACCGAACACGACTGGGCACCCAACACCGACTGGATGCGTTTTGTAACCGGTGTGGTCCCAGCACTTTCATCAGCCGTGCGCCGCATTAGTCATCTTGGCGATAACGTACTGATTCAAGCGCCTGTTTACAATATCTTCTATAACTCCATTCTTAACAATGGCCGCCACGTCCTTTCCAGCGATTTAGTTGAAGATAAAGGAACCTACAGCATCGATTGGACAGACTTAGCGGATAAGATGGCAGACCCCCTCACCACCATGATGATTCTATGTAATCCACACAATCCGATTGGCCTCATCTGGCAACCGGCTGACCTCAAACGAATCGCAACCCTGGCGGCAGCAAACCATGTGACCATCTTCGCTGACGAAATTCATGGTGATATTACCGACCCTGGATATGGTTACACGCCGTTTGCATCCGTTAGTGATGACGCAGCCATGAATAGTGTTACCGCTGTGTCTCCCAGCAAAACCTTCAACGTAGCCGCCCTGCACGCAGCAACGTTGATTATTCCTAACGAAAATTTGCGTAACCAAGTCGACCGGGGAATCAACAGTGAGGAATTAGCTGAACCCAACGCCTTTGCCATCCCCGGGAGTATCGCTGCTTATACCAAGGGTGCTGACTGGGTTCATGAGTTAAATACCACCATCACGGCTAACAAGCAAATACTGAGCAAATTCATCGGCAACCAGCTACCAAAACTCCACGTAATTGCTGGCCACGCTACTTACTTGGTGTGGATTGACTGCCATGAAATCACGAATGACACCACCGCACTCTGCGACCACATTCGGCAAACAACTGGCTTATATATTTCAGCTGGCGAAGTTTACGGTGGTGACGGTCATCACTGCATTCGTATTAATGTTGCTTGTCCTGCTGAACGCCTCAAAGACGGCCTGAACCGTCTAGCTAAAGGTGTTGCCAGCTTTAAATAATGACCAAATCGATGACGCTTGTTAACTAACTTAACGGGCGCCATCTTTCTAACTGCAACCACATCGCAATTCTCAAACCGTCAAGCGCCATCCCGTCCGCTGACCATGCTATACTCGTTGAAACGACTGATTATTGAACTTCAGAGGAGGAACCTTGCATGCCTATTAACCCTGCCGACGCCCAAGACGTTTACCGTGATGCTGGTGACAATATCATGTTTACTACCTACTTGATTGACCGTGACCACTTAGATTCAGACCGTGACGCCCTCGCCGAGTTTGCCGACCGCCTAGCTGCCATCGAACGGAGTATGGCTATCCGTTATCCGGACGCCCAGTTGAAAGTGGCGTTTGGAATTGGGGCGACTGCTTGGCAACTCCTCTTTCCAACCGCTAATCGGCCCAAAGAACTCGTTGACTTCCAGGCGGTTCAGGGGCCAAAATACACGGCACCAGCCACACCGGGTGACCTTTTTCTGCATGTTCGGGCCAAAGAAATGGCCGTCGTCTATGAAGTCTTAGACCAGGCTCGCGAGTTTCTCCGTGATTGGACGACCGTCGTTGACGAAACACCGGGATTTCGGTACTTTGAAGGCCGCGCTATCATCGGCTTCATCGATGGCACAGAAAATCCGGCTGGTCCCGACGCGACACAATACGCCTTGATTGGAGACGAAGACCCAGAATTCAGCAACGGTTCTTACGCTTTCGCCCAAAAGTACGAACACAACATGGACGCATGGAACGCCCTCAAGACTGAAGACCAGGAGAAGTCGATTGGCCGACATAAGTTTAGCGACCGCGAGCTAGAAGATAATGAAAAGTTGCCTAATGCTCATAATATTGCTTCGCAGGACAACGAAGATGACATTGAACACAAAATTGTGCGCATGAACGTACCGTACGCCCTGCCTGGCCAAGGCATCGTGGGAACCTACTTCATCGGCTATGCTCGTCACTTCACCGTGACCCAGCGCATGCTGACTAACATGTTCAGCCAAAGTGACCGGCTCTTAGACTTCAGCACTCCCATCACTGGGAACGCCTTCTTCATCCCATCGCGCCGCCTACTTGAACGAATTGCCGATGGTGATTACTTCCCAGAAGCCTAACCAATCAATACTAATTTAAAACAGTAGCGGGTACGCCATCTACACGACGTACCCGCTATTTGCGTCTTGACACTGCTAGTCGCCCTTCAAGAAATTTTAAAATTTAACGCCGCATTACGCTCACAACCAATTGCGAGCGCATACAAATAAGCACTAAGCGTTGACCTTCCGGGAATATGGGGGTATGTTAGTAGGGTTGCCATTTCGATTAAGTCACGATTAGTTTGCGTTACTACGGGTAATCTCACTAATCAATTCATTCAATAAGGAGTTGAACCGTTTTGGACGAAACTGAAAGAGAACACGGACCTTGGCGTCGTAATCTGCGGGTTCTCTGGTTTTGTACGTTCGTTGCCGGCATGGCTTTCAGTGAAATCATGCCATTTTTATCGTTATATATTAGTAGTTTAGGTGATTACACCAAATCACAAGTCACCATGTACAGTGGATTAGTCTACGCGGCCGACTTCTTTGTCAGCGCCATCGCCTCACCACTTTGGGGTATGGTTGCTGACCGCAAGGGACGGAAACTCATGCTGCTTCGGTCTTCATTAGGTACGGCCGGTGCTATGGCATTGATGGGTTTTGCTACCAGCGTTTGGCAGTTGGTGGCACTGCGAGCCCTCCAGGGGGTCTTCGCCGGTTTCATTTCTAACGCGCAGGCCTTGGTGGCCTCGCAGACACCGCGGAATCACAGTGGGGCTTCCCTCAGCACTTTAATGACTGGTGTTACTAGCGGAATGCTGCTGGGCCCCGTCATCGGTGGTGTACTAGCACAGGTTTTCTCAATCCGATTAACTTTCTTCATCACCGCTGCTCTGTTATTCATCACCTTTATCATGAGCTGGGTCTTAGTAGAGGAAAAGTTCAAACCAGTTCAAAAGAAACCAGCGTCGGAACGCAGCCACAATCCACTGGCCGCCTTCCCGAATCCTAAACTAATTCTGGTGCTTCTGACATCGACCTTGATTGTCCAATTTGGGAACATTTCCATTTCTCCCATCATCAGTCTCTACGTCAAGGAACTGATGCACAACGTTGGTCCCATTACCGTGGTTGCCGGAGTCATTGCAGCCCTGCCCGGAATTTCAAACATCTTTGCCTCGCCACGACTAGGACGTTACGGTGATGAACACGGCTCTGGTAAGGTACTCATCTTCGGTTATGTTTTCGCGTTCCTGATGTACCTGCCACAAGGACTGGTCACCAGTGTCTGGGTCTTGGGGATTCTCCGGTTTATGATTGGTATTTCTGATGGGGCCCTGTTCCCTGAAATTCAAACGTTGTTGACCAAAAATTCACCGGTCGAGTTAACTTCCACCGTCTTCAGTTGGAACCAGTCCTTCCAAGCAATTGGAAACATGCTAGGATCACTATTAGGTGGGTGGATTGCCGGGGTCTTCAACTACAACGCAGTCTTCTTCTCAACGGCGGCCCTTATGCTGATCAACCTCGCGTTGATTTGGTGGCTCGTCCCAGAAATCCGCAAATCTAAGGTTCAATCGGCCGCTTAATGACCATTACCAAAATAGACGCTGTCGCAGAATGGCTTGATCTTTCAAGTCCTTCCGCGACAACGCCTATTTTTGGTCAAAAAGTTCTGGGAGCACCGTCTCCGGTCGGTCGAAACGCCACCCCGTGAGGCAGACCTGGGGCCTAAGAAACGGTCCCCAGGGCGACTTGAAGCCTTCAACCCAAGTCTTCAAGCTCGGCCAGTCCTCTAAGATCGGGAAGTTCACCCGATCTTAGAGGACCGACACGGGGTTCTGTTCCTACCGACCTGCGACTCCCACTGGTTTAAACCAAAAAGACACGCTCACTAAGGCTCGGATAGTTCTGAGGTGAATAAACTCACCGCCCAAATTTTCAGTACTTCATGCATTCACCAATATGGCAAACAGCAACCTGCGTTTTGATTGAATATCGACTACTCCAAATCATCCTCACTACAGGTGCCCGCACCCCACTACCGTAACCGGAGGTCGCCAGAAATGGTGGCTGCTGTGTCGGTGTTCTTAGTCTGATGAACTTGCGGACTTAGAACACGGAATGAGCTTGGAAACTCGGCAATTTTTTCGAGATTTCAAGTCGAGGAGTAAGACCGCTTCTCAGGCTTACTCCGGTCCCCACAGCAGACGCCATCCCTGGCAACCGCAGGTGTTGTACTTACCCCGCGAACTTAGTTAGGGGCACGTCAGCATCGTCGCTCCCAAAAACCTTAACGGGCGCTGGGTTAATTGCCAACAGCGTGTTGATTTCGCCAAAGCCATCCACGAGGTCAAAGTCCAGGCCAGCCGTCATTAGTTGCCGCCGGGCATCTCTGATTTGGCCGGGCAATTCCACAATGTCGTCAGTTCGACCGACCAACAACCGGCGCGCTCCAGCAGCCTGGGCCGCGGTAATCAGCGTTGACACCGTCTGGGTTAATTTGATAGTTGGCACCAAGGCCACCACCATATCTTGGTCGAGCATGGCGGCCGTTAAGCCACCCTCGTCCAACGTCTCACCGGTCAGTGCCATGACAGATTGCGGTAAGTCGACCGCACTCGGCGTGTACACGGTTAAACTCACGTGACTATTTTGACTGAGTTGGCGGACAAAGGTTTGGCTGGTCGTGTCTAACGCCCCAGCGAGCAGGATTCTTTTCAAGGTCATAACTCCCTTTCGTTTTGATGATGTTTCTTAGTATAAGGGGTTAGACTTAGTCGAAGGCAAGCTCTATTTTTAAAATAATTTCCGCTGAGTTTAATAAGAAATTTCTTATTAAAAATTCATTTTTCCTAGGAATTTTTGAAGGCGGTTCATTGCTTACTGCTATACGGGATAAGGGCTTACGTGAATTCGTTCACACTCACATACCATCAACACTCACAATAGTTATCTTTTGGATTACGGGGGTAATTCGTGTACAATGAGTACTAATCGAGAGTTGAGAATTCAAATACGACCGGTCCCCAGGTTGCTTCGTGACTAACGCGTGCTGCCGGCACACCGATCGTTATTTTTACGCCGAAGAATTGTCGGCGAATGTGACACCATCACACAGGAGGTTAATCTATGCTACTTTCAATGGAACATCTACGTAAAGAATATCCTAACGGTAAAATAGCCGTCGACGACTTCAACTTAGAGGTCGACCGCGGCGAATTTATTGCCTTCATTGGGACGTCTGGTTCCGGTAAGACCACGACCATGCGGATGATCAATCGCATGCTCAACCAAACTTCCGGTACCATCAAGATCAACGGTAAGGATATTTCCAAGATGGATCCAGTCAAGCTCCGGCGGTCAATCGGCTACGTGATTCAAAACACCGGGCTGATGCCCCATATGACCATTCAAGAAAACATTGAAATGGTGCCGAAACTATTGGGTTGGTCCAAGGAAAAGCGCGAAGAACAGGCACATAAGATGATTGCCCTGGCACAGTTACCAGATGAAATGCTGCAACGCTACCCCGGAGAGCTATCCGGGGGGCAGCAGCAACGGATTGGGGTCGTCCGCGCCCTAGCTGCCGATCAAGAGCTTATTTTAATGGATGAACCCTTTGGGGCTTTGGACCCCATCACACGTGAATCACTTCAGGACCTGGTTAAGCACTTACAAGAGGACCTCGGCAAGACCTTCATTTTCGTCACCCACGATATGGATGAAGCGCTGAACCTCTCAACCAAAGTCGTGATCATGAGTCAAGGGAAGCAGGTCCAGGTCGACACACCCGAAAATATTCTCCGTCACCCCGCCAACGAGTTCGTCACGAACTTGATTGGAGAGGAACGCCTGATCAGAGCACAACCAAACATCCTGACGGTTAGTCAGATCATGTTAAAGAACCCTGCCGCTATCACGCCTGACAAGACGTTGGAAGACGCCATTGATCAAATGCATGAGCGGCGAGTTGATACACTGTTGGTTACCGACAAGGACAACGTCTTGCAAGGGTTTGTTGACTTAGATGACATCAACCGTATCGCAGACGCCCACACGCCGGTCAGTCGGTTCACGCAAGATCGGGTTTTCTACGTTAAAGCAAACGCGTTGATCGGTGACACTGTTGACCGTATCTTGAAAAAGGGTGTGAAGAACGTACCCGTTGTCGATGAGAAAAAACACTTAGTCGGCATCGTTACGCGGACTGCCCTCGTAGATATCGTCTACGATGCCTTACGCGGCGCACCTGACGCTAATGAGAAACCAGCTTCACCAATTAATGCTGACATCCATGCTGCCGCAACCCGTGAAGGAGGCGAAATGCCACAATGATGCACTTTTTAGCAACTTATGGGACTCAACTGCTCAGTAAGACGGGGCAACACCTGTTGATCTCCGCAGCTGCCCTGGGGCTAGGTGTCATCGTGGCCGTTCCGCTGGGAATCTTACTCACCCGCATGAAACGCGGCGCTAACCTGGTAATGTCACTGGCCGGGGTGCTGCAAACCATCCCCGCCATGGCCCTGTTAGCGATGATGATTCCTATCTTTGGTATCGGCTCCACACCTGCCATTGTGGCCCTCTTCATTTACTCGTTGTTACCGATCCTCCGCAACACTTATTTAGGCATGCAGGGGGTCTCACCGACCGTCCGGGATGCCGCTAAAGGGATGGGCATGACCTGGTGGCAAATGATGACCCGCGCCGAGATTCCGTTGGCCGCGCCCGTCATCATGTCTGGGATTCGGCTATCCGCCACCTACGTGATTGCCTGGGCCACACTGGCTTCCTACATTGGTGCCGGCGGTCTCGGGGACTTCATTTTTAATGGGCTGAACCTTTATCGATCCGACCTGATTCTTGGCGGCTCAATTCCCGTTATCCTGTTGGCGTTACTCGTCGACTATCTGCTGGGTAAAGTGGAACGCGCTGTCATGCCCAAGCCATTACGATAGGAGGTCCGTTATGCGAAAACATTTACGCAAATGGCTCGCCGGACTTCTGGTAGTCATTGCAATATTACCGTTAAGTGGTTGCAGCTTCAGTTTACCTGGGCTATCCGGTTCGGGCGACAACACCGTTCGTATCGCCTCTCAGAACACAACTGAGCAGCAGATCATGGCCTACATGATTCAAGGCATGATCACCCACTACACCAAATTAGATTCAACCATCATCAACAACCTGGGCTCTGGTAACGTTAGTTTCAATGCCCTAAAAAATAAGCAAGCTGACATCTCGTCCATCCGATTCTACGGGACCGACTTAACGACCGTCCTGAATGAGAAATTCGAACGGGACCCCGCCAAGGTCAAGTCGACCGTCAAAGATGAATTTCAGAACCGTTACCATATGACCTATCTTAAGGATTATGGGTTCTCAGATACCTACGCCTGGATGGTCAAGCAGAGCTATGCCAAGAAACACAACCTGCAGACCGTCAGCGACTTGCAAAAACTTTCACCCAACATGACCGTCGGGATTGACCAAATCTGGCAGAACCGTCAAGGAGACGGCTACCCCGCCTTCCAGAAAATGTACGGTTTCGGCTTTGGTAAAGTTTTACCGATGCAGACTGGACTGCTCTACGATGCACTATCTGCCGATAAAATGGACGCCATCTTGGGTTACTCCACCGATGGCCGGGTCTCCAGCTATCATTTGAAATTGCTAAAGGATGACAAGAACTTCTTCCCGCCTTACGATGCCGCACCGGTTGCGACCGACGCCATCCTAAAGGCCCATCCGGAATTGAAGCCCGTCTTAAACCGGTTGGCTGGCAAGATTTCCTTGAAGACCATGCAGACGTTGAACTACAAGGTGGACGACCAACTCGAAGAACCACAGACCGTGGCCAACGACTTTTTGAAGGCGCACCACTACTTTGAAGGGGGGAACGACTAGTATGAAAGACATGGATCTGTTCAATCAGTTAATTTACTATTTCAGCCATAACGGGATGTACGTCCTCAGTCAATTCAACCAGACGTTCCTGGTCTCCATCTACGGCGTGCTCCTGGGCGCCATTGTGGGGATTCCGCTGGGGATCTGGATTTCCCAGTACCGGCGGCTCTCACCAGTGATCATCGGGATTGCGAACGTGATTCAGACGGTGCCTTCACTGGCGATGCTGTCGATTCTGATGTTAGGCTTAGGACTCGGGGAAAATACGGTGATTGCGACCGTCTTCCTCTACTCCCTCTTACCCATCATCAAGAACACCTATACTGGGATGCTCAGTGTCGATGGTGACGTACTGGACGCTGGTAAAGGAATGGGGATGACGCGGTTCCAAGTCATGAAGACCATTCGGATTCCACTGTCGCTCTCCGTCATCATTGCTGGGATTCGTAATGCGCTGGTTATCGGAATTGGGATTACCGTTATCGGCTCGTTCATCGGTTCCGGTGGGCTCGGAGACATCATCGTCCGCGGGACCAACGCAACGAATGGTGGGGCAATCATCCTGGCCGGTGCCTTGCCAACCGCTTTAATGGCAATCATCACCGACCTGGTACTGTCCTTCATCGAAAAACGCTTAACGCCGAAGACTTCTTCGGAGGGTTAATTTTAATTTGTTTGACGTCAGTATGCCGCTTGGGTATGCTGGCGTTTTTTGTTTGCTCCTAAATTGTTAGTCTTAGATCAAAGTGCAGGTAGTGGGCAGTTGGCCGCCTGTGGCTGCCAGGTAGTACGCTGTGGGGCAACCCATGTTCTAAGCGGCAAAACCGCTAAGAACATCGACACTGCGCACCACCTGGCCTCCTCCGGCTCTGAATTGCGTATCAATTTGAACGAGACCAATAAGTATCCAACTGGCGCATGATAACCTAACTAAAACACTAAAGGAGATGGTGAGGTGCACAGCGTCCGCCAAATGGGCATCGACTTCTCCGTCGGCACCCTCAACTTTTTAGCTAACATTGGCATCATGCTGCCCTACATCCTGATGCTACTAAAGTATCAACAGACCCAGAGTGAGACGTTTCTGATTGCCCTGGTTGCCTTCTACATTTCCCGAGCCGCCAGCATCTTCTACACCAAGCGGCTCAACCTGCGTTCTACGACCTATCTCATCGTGAGTCTAGTCTTTGGGGCCGTCGGTAGCCTGACGTTTGCCCTAAACAGTGCCGTTGGCTGGCTGATTGTCGGCAGTCTGTTGTGGGGCTACAGCGCCGCCACAATTTGGCCGTATTTTCTGACCGTCAAGCTCCACCTAAGTACCAGTTCCGGCTTCAAAATGAAGCGGCTTTACTGGGCCATCTTTCTAGGGCTGGGCCTCATCCTCGCTGTTGATCTGGCAGTGGGTCTCAATTACTCGCTGACTTTCATCCTGCTCGCCGTACTCTACTTGGCCGCAGTGCCCGGTGGCATCCTGCTTGATAACTTTACCAATGACTTTTATCAAAACCGCCATCTGCGGCCCCACCGGCTCCATCAAATTTGGCGGTGGGTGTTGTCCCTGATTGGGTTCGCAGCAATTGCCGTCCTGACCACTCTACGTAAGCAAAGCCTCAACCTCCCCGGCGGGCTGCTCTTGACGATCATTGCGGTGGCCCTCTTGGTCTTGGCCATCGAACTGTATAGCGACCGCCACGTGTTGCCCAACTACAAGATTCGCCTACTGAACCGCGGTTTTCTGGTCAGCCTGGTTTTGCTCTTCAACGGTTTCTTTGCCTACTTCTATTTTGGCACTGTTGGCATGTACGTGGTGTTTGCCCTGTATCTCGTCGGTTTTGAGACGGGTTACCCGGTCTTTCGTAAACTTGGTCACGGTGACCCCACTCGCGCTCTGAAGTACAGCCAAGTGGCTCTGGTGGCCGGTCACCTTTTTCTCCTGATTCCGTGGTGGCCAGCTTATGCGCTTGGCATCCCGTTCATCACCCTCTTCGTGGGCTACGATAACCCCACCATCAACGCCACCCTCTACGGCTTACCAGAAATCGATAGCGACACCGCTATCGTCCATAAATACCGGTTCTCCACCTATGGTGGTCTACTCTGCCAGCTAGTGCTCTTCGGACTCCTGATTGTCGTCAGCACGGTTCAGGGAACGTCTATTCTGGGATTCTTCAAACCCACGACAATCGCTAATTTCTGGCTGTATACTTGGACGTTAAGCTGGCCGTTGATCCTGATTTCCTTGGGGATTTCGATTGGCAATATTTGCCATGACCCTCATGAGGAGCAATCTCGTTAGGTATATCAGCATGCTGCTATCTAAGTGTGACCAAAAATAACACCGCGTTTAGGAAAAGATCCCAACCGCGGTGCTATTTTATGGCCTAATCCCCGATAACATGGAAAAGATTAATGCTTAGACCATTTCCAAGTCGGATGCCAACCGTACCCTTTAGAGGCATGGTGCATTGAATTGATAATAGTTAAGTAAATATTGTTGTTCGAATAATATGTAACGGTATGTTTATTTTTGAACTCCGGCATATACAGACTATCCATAGCATTTTCAGAATCACGGAAACTGTTGTTAACAACCTTGGTATGATGCGGTTTTACCGTAACGTACTTGTGAGGCCGATTGACATGAAAAGTTGAATCTTCATTATAATCATTATCTAACGGTGCAAAATAAAGTTTGGAAAAGTAGAATCTGACCGATTTTTTACTGCGATTCTTGATCTGAGTATCGTAAACCGCAACATTGTTCCAAGTGTTCGGGTTATTTGAAACGTGGCTCAGATGCCGATTGAACTTAAACCGGACGTAAACCCCGTGATAGGATGAGCCCCTAGCAATCGAACCATAATTGATGGTCTTAGCATTAGCGGTAGTTGAGGTCGTAGCTAATCCTAACCCCAGCGAAACCATTGCTAGACCAATAAATACAATGTTTCTTTTCATGTTCCAGCCCCCAATTTAATTACTCTTAAAAGAATATCATGGATACTAACAGTTTAATAGAACCAACATAGACGGCTAGGACAAAATCCTAACCACCGCTGCTGGTTCTATTTGTTCAATCGAAAGCTAGTCCCCAACACAGGCGATGCCGTCACAAACTGCCCATTACGTGGTGAGGTGATAGGACTGGTTAAAAAACTGGGGTGGCATGAATCGCTACACAGTTTTTCTGTTATCCGTTATAAATTATGGAGAAATCCCAGCCCCACCGTTCCCGAGTACTCAAAAACGTTAATCTACAGCAAAGTTACCCGTTTCCCCGCTAAAGCAATCAAACCATCATCTACCAGAAGTCCCAACTGGCGACTCAAAGTCTCCGGCGTAATACCCAGAAAACTAGCCAATTCCTTCTTCCGAACCGGCAACTCAAATTGTGCCGCCTGTTTTTCCCGACCGATCTGCTGGAGATAAGCCAATACCCGATTCTTAGATTTTAAATTACCAGTCAACGCTGACACGGACTCCAGTTCGGTTAGCCGCTCACCTAGGATATTCAACAAATTAAAGGCCACCGCGGGTTCCCGATGCATCAATGATTGAAAATCGTCCCGTCTGATGGAACAAATTTTAGCGTCCTCGACGACCTCGGCATAGTTAAAGTGATTCCGATTGGCAAACAGTGCCGCTTCGCTATCAATGGCACCATCCCGCAACATGTAGAGCACCTTCTCCTTACCATTTTCGTTGAGCTGATAGACTTTGACCCGTCCCTGATCGACAATCATCATTCGGTCAAGCTTGGTGGTGGGATCGTACAACACAGTCCCCTTCTTCACGGCCTGTTGGTGAACGGAAATCTTCGCCAGTTCAGCAATTGCAGCATCGTCCAATCCGCGAAAAATTGGGGCGCCCTGGACACATTTAAACGGTGAATGGGTCATCTTTTTCTTCCTTTCTTGATAATTATCAATTTTTTATTATTAGAATCATTATATACTAAGCTCATCAATTCGAGGAGGCTTTTCACATGAAAATTTATCAAGCAAATATCGTCCCATTAAATGACCAAGTTATTGGTACTGCCGCCCACGGGACGGCCCTGTTCACCGTCAATGGCGGCTCACTGACCATCAACATCGAGATGTTCGATACGCCAGCCAATCTCCAACACTGGGAACATTTTCACGGTTTTCCCGATGGCAAGCCGGCTGAAATTGCTACGGCTGCTCAGGACGTCAACCACGATGGCTTTGTCGACCTCCCCGAAACCGGTGCAGTATCCGGAACCACAATGGTCCCTTTCAACGACGCTCCTCACGAGATGGACATTCCCAACGATGCCTACCCAGTATCCGACGCCAACGGCTACTTCGCGTACACTAAAGTGGTGCCCCTAGCTGCCCTGAGTAAAAAGTTCAAGGAAACCTTCAACGATAGTGACCTAGAACTTGATAAGCGGGTCATCTACATTCATGGTGTCACAGACGATGTAACGTTGCCAGAGACAGTTGCTGGGGCAGTCGGCCACTACTCAACTCACGTAACGTTACCCATCGCCGTCGGCAAGATTACGGCGCTCAACTAATGACTCGTCGAAAAACCTGGCGATTGATTGCCGTCATTTTTTACTTTGCCGTCTTCCTACTGGTGGCTTTCCATCAAGATATGCTCGCCATGTACGGCATGGCCCTAGGGATGTTGGTGGAAGCATTGATGCAATTCATTCAAAAATAGCCAACTAAATAGAGACCCATCACGGGAACCACAATAGGTAAGGTTCCCGTGATGGGTCTCTATTTATTCGGTTAAAAACCACTATTCACAATCGGTCTCGTCGACCCACTCTCTGAGCTGGCGTCCGCATTATTAACAATGCTACTATCAGACGAGTCATCGGTTGTGGTACCAGACATGTTCGGCACATTACCCAAGTACCAGGTAACGGTCCCTTGATAGGCGGTGGAAGCTGAACCGGAGTAAACATTTGGCATAGCATCCAGGTAAATCCCTTCGGGGGTCTTACTGGTATCACTCTTGGCTGTAGCCCAACCAGCCGCAATATTCTGCGGGTAGGTGGTACTACGGTCACGTTTACCAGAAGCCACTTGGACGATAGACGACATTGGTTCTTGATTGCCGTCAGTATCCACATAAACTAGATGGCCGTTCAGCGTACGGTTAGCGCCATCTTGAGACGTAAGTTCGGAAGCCTTGGCCGTAACATACCAGTTGGTATTAGCCGCCTGACTATCATCAATCTGGATATTCGGTTGATCAGCCGGTGCAATCAACGTTTCCTTAGATGGCACGGGAACTGACCCAAAGTTTAACCCACTCATGGTCCCGAACTTGAGCTGACCATCGCTTTTGGTAACGGTGATTGGTTGAGAACCATCGCTCTTAGTTCCTGGGGTAGCTACCAACGCCGCACTAACATCAATTATCATACTCTGCTTGTCGGTCAAACTAGCAATTTTAGTTGCTAAATCAGTAGTCGCGCTTGAAAAGGTCACGTCAGAGTTCACAACTGGATCTCCGTCATGAGTCACAGTGATTCCAGCCTCACCGACCAACCAATTCAAAACTTGGGCATCAGTCTTTGCAGATATATTGTCAGACACACTATCAGGATACATGGTTAAATTAGGATTAGCGACATGTATGTCTAGAACCGGAACAACGTAATCACCGGCCATAGAAATATCACCCATATCGTTATATTGATATAGGCTAGTTCCCTTTGGTGAAACTTTTCCAAGAGGGCCCCCAAGGTCAAAGCTGTATGTTCCATCTGCACTAACCGTTTTCGTCATTGTACTATCGACACCTGAAGCAGATGTCAAAATCATCATGACTGTCATACCTGGCATCCCAGTCCCAGAAATTAATGTATCTGAGGACTTTAACCTGGCAACATTTCCGCCACCACTTGAACCATACGTTGAATTTACTTTCAAGCCATGACCTGAATTGTCCCAGCCCGTAGTAACTGACTGGTTGGGATTAATTTCGGCATACTTCATATAAGCATAGTCTGCCTGATCACTGGTCTTCACATCAATACTAATTGAAATGGGCCAATAATCTCTCAAGTCACTTAAGTTCACATCAATTTCATAGTAACCGCTAGACATCGTAAAACTCTTGGTTGCTCCAGAAAAGAGACTCTTCATCGCAATTGAATCTAGTTTCTGAGACCTAGTGATATCTGCTCTAACATTCGTAATGTTCATTGAACCATTTCCAGGAACTGAAACAGTCCCCGAAAAAGCAACGTAAATTTTAGTTGTTTTATCAGTGAGCCGACCATCTTTAACATTATTTGCCGCCACCGAAACCAAGCTAGGCTTCATAGAAGACAATGATGACCACCCAGTTGATGAGGTTCCAGCAATTCTCAATGGTGAATTCCCATATCCTTTAAAAGTTACCGAATTTCCACTGATCAAGCTAGCACCTGCTGGTACAGTTGCCGCTTTCGCTGTTTGTTCGCTTACCAAACCAACACCCACAACAATGGTCAACAGTAAGCCAAGCTGAAGCATAATTTTCTTAAATCTCATCCTGACTCACTCCTTCTCCCGCAACAGGCGTGCCTGTTGGTAGATTAATAACGCTAAGATTAGCGCAATCAGGAGAAAGATGCCTACTAAGCTTGCCAGAAACATGCGCGCTTCACTGGTCTGTGGTAAACGACCAGCAACCGTATCAGCTGCTGCAGCTCTCAGGGTAGTCACTCCTGATCGACCGTTGCTTGTTGGTGGATTTAGGGCGTCACCAGCGCCTAAACCATTCTTATTTCTTTTCGTTCCATTGGGTATACTGCCATCGATAGTTGCTGGATCACCACCATGGGACAGATTCGATGTATGATTATCCGTAAATCGAATGCCCACCTGGGTAGTCCCACTACTATTGCTAACAGTCTGAGCGAGCGCTGATGTTCCCATCTCCAGACCAGAAGCCACTATAAGTAGCAAAACCAATCGCAAGAGAACCTTCTTCACAATCAACGCCCCCTTTCTTGTTTATTTATTTGTCACCATCTTCATCTTTCTTGTCACGACGACGCCGACGAATCAAGTAAATAATCAACAGAATCAGAAGTACCAGAATCAACATACCTAAGGCACCTAAAGCAATTAAAAGCCAAATACTAATCCCAGGATTTTCAATTGCATCATGGTTATATTTATTTGCCTGAGCCTGTGTAATAGTAAAGTCACGGTCAAAAACCCACTCATGGTCACTATTTTTAGCAACCATGTGTAAATGATAATGGCCTGCTTTTAAAGGCGTCTCCCCATAAAGCATAGGGTAATTGTAAACCGTGTTCGGGGCCATCAGGACATTTTTATTAGCATCCTTCTTGACGACACTTCCACCATCACGGTTGGTAATAGTGGAATTCACTTTTAGCTTAGGAATCATAACAGCCGTTGGGTTACGTAAATCTGCAATCACCCCACGACGCTTATACGATAGTCCTGCCGCTACTTTACCCAACTTCATGTTGGGATTGGGAACTTGTCCCTTAGTGTACTTCATCCCAACAACGTAGGTATATTCGTTGCGAATATTATCAGCACCTTTAACGGTTCCGGTAACCTTATTATCAACCCGTTTAAAGTACCAACCACCAAGAATGACACCATTAAAACTCGTCTTAGGCATCTTAACTGTTGCCGTGACGACCTTTGATCCGGCCGCTGGAATCGTGATGGTCTTTTTCCCTTGAATCTTAGTAATATCACTCATTTTGTAACGTAACGAAGAATCAAACGACTTTGCTGGTTTTACATACTCAACAGATCCACCAGAGTTCGTCCAGGCCGTATGAATCGCAGTTTTAACCTGAATATCCTTGTTTGTCACGTTGTAGATTCTAACCTGTAACGTCTGTGTTTGACCTGATTTCATTCTCAAATCAAAGAATGAATTGTTCTTGTTAATCTGATTTTTAGGAATTTTAGCAGAAACACTGTAACCAACATTATTCCCAGCAGCTTGTGCAGTTGTTTCAAATGTTACCCCAGCAACAACAATACTAATAGCCATCAAAAAGAATAGGCCAACTTTTTTAATTCCCTGCATCCTCGCACCTCTACATTAACCGATTTTATATACACCTATATAATACTACACATGCCAGAAAAAAAGGCGCTCATTTAAATTCAATGAGCACCTTTAGTCATAATAAATATTAAGATTCTGGAGTGTCACCCAAAGTCCAGTTCAAGGTGCCAGTGTATGTGCCAGCCTTAACGTTAACTGGCAAGTTACTCAAGCTAATGTTGTCTGGGGCAATCTGCATAGCAGTCGTACCTGCACCATGACCTACAGCTGCAGAGTAAAGCATTTCTGCACTCCCACCAGTAGTTAAAGTCTTACTGTTGGATGCAATAGTGTCATCAGCAGAGTTCATAACCTTGTTCTTAGCATCAGTTGCAGCACCATTCAGTTGAAGAGAAGCACCAGTAATGGAAGAACCGTTGTCACCAGTTAAGTCAGAAGCAGTTACACTTACTTCCCAACCAGCGTTAGTCCCACGAGCATCACTAACTTCAGTTACTAAGTTAGCATTAGGGGTACCAGTACCGAAGTCCTGACTATCAACGCTTTCAGCTGTAAATGATTGGGCAGCTGCTTCCGTCTTAGTCGTAACAGATTGGTGAGTCCCAAAGTTGATGCCCTTTGAGACGTACAAGAAGGCTAAATCTCCGGCCTTACTTGGATCAGTAGCACCACCATGATCGGTCTTACCTGGATCCGTTTTTACAGGTGTGCTAGGGTTATCTGGATCAACTGGCGTAACTGGCGCAGTTGGCTTAGTGAATTCAACGCTGGTAGTTGTCTTACCAGTTGATGATGTAGTTGCGGCGCTTGCTGTGACTGGCGCTACGGCCCCGACTAATAATGCCCCGGCTAATACTAAACTGCTTAATGATTTTTTCATGATATCTGCACCCCTCTGTGTGATTTAGCTCTTCATTCCTCAACAATTAATTAATAACTTCACTCGATAGTAGGCACCAGTTCTCTAGCCATCCTAGTAATGACTATTTTGAAGAGTGGTATGAAGTGTAGGTCCTAAACCTTCGTTACACTTCCCTGTCTATGTAACAACATTATTATATTGCTTATATGTCGATATGTAAACAGTTTTTTTGAAAAAGTTCGATTTATTTTATATTTCTTGTTTTAAATATAAACACCGTCATGTCGCTAATCTTCGAGCCAATTTTTCTTTTCTTAATATTCCATGATCAATCTACTTTTGCCACCATCTGATAAATGTCCCAATTTATACTAGTCAGATTGTTTAATCTAAATCTGCATAACAGCAGTAATTGCCATCAATTCAAAACCATTGAATTTTACTGTTTTTACATTAAGTAATCCCTATAAACTAATATGATAGTATTACTGGTTCTTATTGTTTTTCTACCAAAGATAACTAGTAAAAAAGCAACGTTCTCATAATCAAGAACGTTGCTCACTCTAAACCTCTTATGAATAAATTGTTTTTCAGCCTAACGTTATTGTCCGGTTACTGAACTCTGACCAACAGTCCCAGGGGCATTAGTCAGCGACCAAGTAACTTCACCAGTATAAGTGGTCGACGTCGTCCCAGAATAAATATTAGGCGTTGCATCTAGGAAGATACCAGCCTTGCCTGCTGTATCCGTCGAGGTCGCCCACTTACCAGCAATGTCAAAGCTGTTACTACCAGATTGACGAGCTCCGGTAGCAACCGTAATATTCTGATCAGTCATTTGGTATTTATTACCATTGCTGTCCAAGTAAACTAATTTTCCAGCCAGTGTATGGCCATTGCCATCAGTCAGCGTGCTTGCATTAGCACTCACAGACCAATCAGAACTAGCTACCCGGGTGTCTTGAACGTTAACCGACAATCCCTTAGGGGCAATTAGAGTCTCCTTCATTGGAACAGCTTGACTACCAAAGTCCATGCCTTGACTGATATCGCCAAATTTTAGCTCGCCATCGTTTTTGGTTAGCTTAATTTCAACATTACTATTAGTCTTATCACCGGCAGTATCAGTTGCACCCACACTCAAAGTTGTGCTAGCACCATTAGCCAAGCTACCGATGGTCTTCGCCAGATTCGTATCATCACTAGTATATTTCAGGCCATCCGTATCTTCAGTAATAGCTTTCGAATCCTGCGTAACATTCATCCCGGCGTGGCTAACCAGCCAAGCATACACGGAATCATTCGTCGTCCCCATTGCTTCAACATCAGCGGGCGTGATATCCAGACTCTTATTCGTTGCATCAATTACCAATGGCTGTTTAGCCTGAACATAGGCCGTTCCAGTCTTAGAATCACCAAAATCATTCGTCTCAGTAAAGGTTAATTTACTACCGTCAGCGACATTCTTTAGTCCGTCGCCCACAGAAATAGAGAAATTCCCGTCAGAATCAGCTGTTGTGCTATACATTTTACTCGTTCCATCAGCACTCAAAACTGGAACACTAATGACCGCATTTTTGGCAGCTGTACCAGTAATTGTTGAATCGACCGTTTTAATCGTCGGATTGCCATCAGCGTTGGCGGTCGCCGTCCCTGTCACTTTAACTGGGGCCATCAAGGCTTCTGCCGTTGTATCAGCCTTAAGTGTCACAAAGGCACGTGGTACCGTGATTACAGTACCATAATCATCTGCAGTATACGTATATCCAACTAAGACTGGTAACCTGGATTTCGTTCCTAAATCAGAAAAATCTACATTGATTAACTGATAGCCACTAGGCGCTGTTACGCTGGCAACATTCGTCGCAATGTTTGGCGTCTTTGTACTTGCCGCTGAAGAAACATCATCACTTGTTCCCGCTCCGGTCGTTTTTAAAACATCAGCGTATACGCTCAGAAAGTTATGTCCATTCTTAAGTGTCATGGGTTTACCCATTAGGCCTAACGTATATGCTACATAAAGTTGGGTTGTCTTTCTGGTAATTCGACCGTTAATCGTATTATTCCCATAAATATCGCCCACAAGCATATTCTCTGACGTGTTAATACCATCGCTATCCCAACCAGGCGCCACGTTACCAGCATAGCCACCATTATCTATAGTAGAACCAGTTAGCTTAGCAAAACCAGTACTCGGTATACTGGCAGCCTTTGCAGTCCCTGTATAAACAAAACTAATTCCAAACACAGTTAAGAGCAAACCAAGAAAGATCAAAAACTTTCTAAATTTCATCTTGATTCACTCCCTTCCTGCAGTTTCCGCGCTTGCCGATAGATCAGTGCCAGCAAAAGTAAAACTATCAGTAAGAGAAAACCAACTAAACTCACTAACATCATTTGAGCTTCACTCGTCTGAGGCAATTTCCCAGCTACAATATCTGCAGCAGTGGCTTTTAACGTTTTAGCTCTAGAGTGCCTGTCAGGCGTAACCGTTGCACCTGATCCACCATTAGTCGGTTTCGGCTTAACGGGTCCATTTGGAACCCCAGTATCTCCGCCGCCACCACGTGTCACTTTAGTCGGCGAACTGGTAAACGTCACACCCGTAGTCGTGACACCACTACTATTCGTCGTACGAGCGAGCGCTGACGTTCCTGCACCGAAGCCAATCGCAACGATGATTACCAGTACTAGTCGTGTGATAATCTTTTTCACGGTCAACGCCCTCCTTTCCATAATTAAAGAGGTTATTTATAAGGTAATCATTTTTAACAGACATAAGTCGACTTCAAAAGAAGTTAAGCACACCTACAATCTAAACCCTAGTCATAATAATGCCATGCCCAAACTGTACGTATTGGTTAAAAATAATCTAACTACTCTATTCTTTTGTAAAACCCTTAAGGCCCTATACAAAATATCCAGAATCAACCATTCAAAAGCTAATTACAGCCTTTGAATGGTCATCAACCACTTTCTTATTCAACCTATGTAAGATAAAAGGATGCTCATTAAGCTAATGAGCACCCTCAGTCTTCGTAAATATTAACCTTCTGGAGTGTCACCCAAAGTCCAGTTTAAGGAACCCGTGTAAGTACCGGCCTTAACGTTAACTGGCAATTTGCCTAAAGTAATGTCGTTTGGGGCAATCTGCATAGCGCTGATACCAGCACCAGTACCTGCAGCTGCTGAGTACAGAATAGCACTGTCAGCACCAGTAGTTAATGTTGGGGTACCGGCCGTAATCTTGTCACCAGCAGAGTTCTTAAGAAATTCAGGGTTAGTGTTGGCAGCCAACTGGATTGAAGCACCAGTGATGGAAGAACCATTGTCACCAGTTAAGTTGGAAGCTGAAACAGAGACTTCCCAACCAGCGTTTGTCCCACGAGCATCACTAACTTCAGTAACTAAGTTTGGGTTAGCAGTCCCAGTACCGAAATCTTGGGTGTCAACCGTTTGAGCTTTAAATGACTGAGCATCAGCAGCTGCTTTGTCAGTCACTGACTGGTGACTCCCGAAGTTGATTCCTTTTGATACGTATAAGAAGGCTAAGTCGCCGGCCTTACTTGGGTCAGTGGCACCACCATTGTCACCACCATCTGGCGTCTTTGGATCAAGTGGCGTTGTTGGATCAGTTGGGTTAACTGGTGCCGTTGGTGCAGTTGGCTTAGTGAATTCAACACTAGTCGTCGTCTCTCCAGTTGAAGGTGTTGCTGCCGCGTTTGCCGTAACTGGTGCAACGGCCCCTAATAATAATGCTCCGGCTAATACTAAACTGCTTAATGACTTTTTCATAATTAATGCACCCCTCTATTTGTGTTTGTTCTTAAGTAATTCATGTCTAGTTCCATACGATAGTTGTTGCGCTCCCCGCTCGGTAAGTTATCCCTAGTGACAACCTGCTAGCTTCGAAGTTAACCAGAAGCTTCATCCCCTCAAAGATGTAACGCTTCTTTAACTATGTAACAACGTTAGTATATGACTTAGATGTCGATATGTAAACAGTTTTTTATAAAAAAGTTGAACTTTTTTTAAAAATAATTAGGAAGTCCATAAATACCGCCATTCCGGGCTGCATAGCAATTTCAAAGTGACTATTTGCACCGCTAATCATTCATATTAAGTGAGCACAATGCTATTTGTGTCCCAAAAATTTCGTATTTTCCTAGAAAGCGCTTCAGTCGTTGGTATAGTACTTTTTAAAAAGCACTCATCTTCCCTCAAATCGTTCAGGGGCATCGTAAATAACTGTAACCCGTATAAACTATTTCGTTAAGGTTCTGTCATAATTCTTCAATCCCAGCACCATTTAAAACGCTTACTATAAATTAAAAAACCGGACGGAGCACGTTTAGCTACTAAGCATCAATGACGAAAATTCTGGTCCGGGATTATTTGACGTTTGAGGTTAAGTTAAGCTGAGTTAGCCGCCTACTAACGCACGACTTGCAAAATAAAATTGGCAATAAGAAAAGGTCCAGGACTTTTATCCCGAACCCAGTCTTCAATTTATTTCTGTTTGAACAATTGCGTCACCAAGTTGTCAGTTGCCTGCTGGCGTTGGGCCCGTTGATCCGCCACTAACAACGTATACCGTTGCAGCGCCGACAGGGTTACCGCCTCAGCCTCAGCTGGTAAGGCATACAAGCGGTGATAAGCCTGAGCCGTTGCTGCAAAGTTCGGTTGCCGGTCCACTAACCGCCGCAATTGCTTGGGTGTGACGTGATTTTTCTTGGCTGGCACCCAGCCGGTCTTGGGTTGTCGCGCTAATCGTTCTGAAATAGCGATCTGTAACGCCTGAGGCCAGTCAGTTGGTAAGGCAACGCCGTTTACTAGTCGCTCCCGTAATGTCGCCAGTTCTAGATACACCTGTGCCGGAACCCGCTGTCCCTCCCAGCTGTCATGCAGCTGAGCTAAGCGACTCTGCCGTTCCGAAGGTGTGAGGTCGAACCCGACGGCTGCGTTGAACACGTCATCGTTCCAATCCCGCTGGCGTTGAGCCGCCAACTGCCGACTCACCTGATTCAAATCAGCTACTAAATAACGTGGCACAATCTGCAACCGCGCCGCCTGAATCTGACCAGTCCGGGCAAACTCCGTGGCCATGACGCCTAGCTGATAAGAATTTATTAGCCGTTGGAGGGAGCGAGGCATGTTCAGTTCGCCCAAGCGCTCCTTGAACCCAGCTAACGGTAAGTGCTGAACAATCAGCGTCGCCACTGCCTGCAAATACCCACGATAGTCAGTCGACGCCCGCAACCGTTGTTCCGCAGTCGTCTGAGCCTGGTTAGCTGCCGTCCACGCCGCTGCCGCTGCCTGTTCAGCAACTCGTTCATTGGCTGCTACCACCTGTTCCTGCTGTTTAATCTGAGCCGTTGCGGTCGCCTGATCAACGTCTCGTAGGATCTGATATTCCGTTAAATAGGGTGCCAACTGTTCCTCAGGCAGCGTTGGACTACGATGCTTCAGGTACCCGGTCACCGTTGACTTCGTTCCCTTTTTGACCCAGTGTTGGCGGCGCTGATGGCTCTGCGGCAAGTGTGGCAACGCCTGATTATCCCACAAAATTTCTGGCACCTGTGGGTAGTGCGCGGTCAAGTCATCGTACTGCGCAACCGCGTGGAAATTATCCTCCGTCGTGATTGTCATCAGGTACTGCATTTCATCGCTCATAAACTTCTTGACGCACTCAGACCCCACCACAATTTCATGGCCGTCCGTTCGCAACACCACGTGATATTCATAACGCACCGGCTTATGGCACAGCGCACAGTGGCGCCAATCCGTGCGGTGATCACTGTCGTTGATGGCGTATGGCAATCGCGCCAGCAACTTCCACGCCTCACTCCCCTGTACCAGCCACGCCACCCGCTGGTCTAACAGGAGCTGACGGGCCGAGCGGGACAGAAACTCACTGCTGTCTTTTATAGTCGGGTGGTCGCGCAGTAGCGGCATCACCCTAGTCAAATCCGGCAACTGTAGGGCCGGCTGACTCAATTGTAGGAACCGGTTCTCAGCCGGCGTCAAAATAGTCGTTGCCATCAGAAACTTCTCCTCTGTGATGAAAATAGTCTTTTAAGCATACCATATTTCGACGGCAAAAGAACATACGTTTTCTCGAAAGTTGCGGTCCTTCCGGTAAAGTAAAAGCACGCGGCTACTTCGCCACGTGCCAGTAATCTTATTAAATTTGTACCATCACCACAGCGCCAAAGATCAAGATGGCTAACCCTGCCGTAGTTGGCTTTAATTGTTTGGCATCGGCTTCCCGCAGAATCACAATCCCCAGAATCGTCGAGACCACCACGTTCAACTGAGTCAGAATAAACGCGTTGACTAGGCCGTTTAATCGTAGTGAAATCAGGTAGGTGGCTGCCGCCACAGAGAAAATCAGACCTGACGTGATATTCCGCACGCCCCACGCATCGTTGCCTGAAAACTTCTTACGACCACCCAAGTAGATGAAGAACGAGGTCGTCAGCATCCCCAATGACTGTGGCAGGAACCCATTTAACCCCGTCGCACCCGAAACGAAGTGGGGAAACGCCGAGTAACCCCAGTAGCCTGCCGCCGTGACCAGCAACAGTAGGTACGCCCCCAACTGATCACGTGCAATCTGGATCATACCGTTAGTCACCATGACGCCAATGAGAATGATAATCAACGCTAAGATTCCCAGCAGGCTATCATGCCAACCGGCCCACTCGCCGAAGGCCCAACCACCAATCAGAGAATTACCAATGATTTGAAACGCCGTCGATACGGGAACGGCATTGCTGACGCCCAGGCGCGTGTACCCCCAATACTGACCGCCCTGGCCAATGCTCCAACAGGCACCGGACAGATAGTACAACAAAAAGTCCGGCCAACTAATGTGAAACCGAAAAATCAGCTGCAGAATGATCGCACTGATGACGATTCCTGAGCTGGTACCAAGAAGTTGTTGTAAAAAGCTACCGCCTGTTTTCTTTTGCATCCAGATGGGCAGGACGCCCCAGAACAGGGCGGGCAGCAGACCAATCAGTAAGTTCATATGTATTTACCCGCTTCTTCTTTAGTGACGGTTCTAAATGGTAAATATCGCTTTACCAGCCACCCAATATAGGCTGGAGCGGTGCCGGCACAATTTTGCGTCTCAAAACTTGCCCTTATTCTAAGCAGAAGCGCCCCGGCTAAAATATCGAGGCGACTGAGCCGATATTGAGTGGTTTTTCGGTTCAACACTGCCTTTCATCGCTTTATTGCTTTAGTAACTGCAATATTGCCAGCAATGACGGCAGTCCAGTCAACGATGATACCACCCATGTATGGTTATCGTACGCCAGTCTTGAAAGCGCTGTCAATGACTATTCTACAAGTTTTTTTAAGTCTACCCCGAACTCTCAGAAATCAGAAGAGAGTGCGCCAAAAGGCGGTTAGTCAATGAGCATTAACGTCGATAGGCGAGCAATCCCGGTCCTGGATTGTTTGTTTATCGGGGTTAAGCAAAGTTGATTGCCTTTTGGCGCACGTTTCGACCATGCATGTTCGGAGCACAAAAAAGGTTTGAGACTTTTGTCTCAAACCCTAGTTTCTTCTATAGATTACTTTCTGGTAGTATCACCCATATCGCTCACGCTTCTAGTTAGCCTAATCTGCCAGTCATAAACTGCGCTTCACCATCACCAAAGCTCCAGTCAGCCTTCGTGTTACTGGTAATGTTAACCATCACGTCACTAGGAGCAACGCCAGCACCGGCTGCTAATTCCTTGACCAACCGCGCGTAGAACCGTTCCTTATCCCCTTCGTCACGAGGACTGGACGTCAGGCTAAAGACCAACACCTTATCCGTGCGATCAAAGCCCAAACCCACGTCTTCAATGATCATTTCTTCTGGATCGTGTTGCGTGACGATTTGATAACGGTCCCGCGGTAGTAAATGTAATTCTTCGGTCGCAACTTTGTAAGAGATATCCAGAATGTTTTTGATTTCAGCTTTACTCCGACCTCTGAACATATCGATGCGCATTAATGGCATTATCTACAACCCCTTTTCGATTCTTCTGTGACTCACGGTGAGTTACTATTGCTGACTCAGTTTTATAACTAACCCAGCTTGGATTCCCGCTTATTTATAAGAGACGTTCCTTAATAACCTGATTTAGTTTACTGCGGAATAGGTGCGACTAAATTGATATTTATCAAGGAATCTATTGGCTACTTGCGATAACTTAATTAGGGCAGGTGATTTTCTATGGCTGAAACGTGCTCTGGAAAGCAGTCAGCTCCGCTTAACAGCGATAGGGCCAAAATCCAGGACCGGGATTTTCACCCTATCCCCGTTAATGCTCACTGACTAACCGCCTTCCAGACCACTCTTATTCTCAATCCACGCCTTCAACGCTACCCCCGTCCGGGACGTTGCTACCTTAACTGACTCTCTAGGCGTGCCGCTATACTGAATCTGGCCACCATACCGACCAGCGTCCGGGCCAACGTCAATTAACCAGTCAGCCTGGCCAATCACTGCCAAGTTATGTTCGATGATAATCAACGAGTTTCCTGCGGCGACCAGCTCGTTGAACAAGGTCATCAGGCGTGCTGTATCCTTCAAATGTAACCCAGCCGTGGGTTCATCCAACAGATAAATCGTTCCCTTCTTACCTAACTCAACGGCTAGTTTCAACCGCTGTAGCTCCCCACCAGATAGCGTGGTCAGGGGTTGGGCCAACGTCAAATACCCTAAGCCAACGCGGTCCAAGTTGTGTAGTTTAGCGGCTACCTTGGGCGAACCTGCAAAGAACGTCGCTGCAGCCGTCACCGACATCTGGAGGACCTCAGCAATGTTCTTTCCATGATAACTATACTGCAGCGCCTCCTCACTGTACCGCTTACCCTGACACAGCTCACAGGTCTGCACGACCGGGTCCATGAACGCCATGTTGGTAATTGTGACGCCTTTCCCCTTACACCGTGGGCAGGCCCCTTTACCGTTGTAACTAAACCAACTGGTCCCCACACGGTCATTGGCCTGACTAAATATCTTTCGAATCTCATCCAAAATACCTAGGTAGGTGGCTGGCGTCGAACGGATATTGATGCCGACGGGTGCCTGCGCTAAGTCGATGTAGTCCGTGGTCAACTGCTCGCGCAGTGCCGAAACCAACGACGATTTTCCTGACCCAGCGACCCCAGAGATGACCGTCATCACCCCTAGAGGGACGTCCACGTCGACCCCTTTTAAGTTATTCCGGGTGACGTTTCTCAGGGCTAAATGGCCTTTGGGTTGCCGCTCAGTGCCCCATTGATGGGCCTTCCGTAACCAAGTCCCAGTCAATGTGGCCGATGCCAATAACTCTGGGTAGGTTCCGGTAAACGTCACGGTTCCTCCACCTTGACCAGCCTGTGGTCCCATCTCAACGACATAATCGGCAAAGTCGATCATTGCGGGATTATGTTCAACAACTAAGACGGTATTGCCCTTATCCTTCAACCGGGTCAATGCCTGTTTGATCAATTGAATATCATGGGGATGCAACCCTACACTGGGTTCATCCAAGATATAAACCATGTCGACCAACGCACTCGTCAAGTATTTGGCAATCTTAATCCGTTGGGCTTCTCCACCGGACAAGGAACTTGTGCCGCGATCCAACGTCAAATAGCCCAGCCCAATATCGACCAACGACTGAATCTTAGTCGAAAGTTCTCGCACCACATCTGTCGCTAACGGCTCCGTGATTCCGTCCAAGAATTTTAGCACGTGACGCAGGTCCATAGCAGAAACTTCTGCAATATTTTGCCCATTAATATGATTGGTCAAAACCTCTGGTCGTAACCGGGTTCCGTGACAAACGGGGCAGGGCTTTCGGGTAACGATGGCCGCAATGGCTTCACGATGGTGTTCCGCTTCCTTCTTGCCAATCACCGATCGCCGAATCCGGGGCACCACGCCTTCATAGAGGGCTGTGCGGGGGAACCCCTCACCAGGATGCTCTAGTCGTTGCTGAGGCGCATGCATCAGAAGTTCATATTCTTCCTTGGTGTAGTCTTTAATTGGCTTATCGTCGTCAAACAAGCCACTGGTTCCGTACCGTCGCCAGCGCCAGGTGTCAGGCCCAAAACTGACAAATGTAATGGCCCCCTGATTCAGCGACTTCTCTGGATCAATCAACTTGCTCTCATCAATGTCGTCGACGTAGCCTAACCCCTGACAAGCCGGACACATCCCTTGCGGCAGGTTAAACGAAAATGTATCGGAATAGCCGATGAAGGGTTTACCGATACGCGAAAATAACAGTCGCAGGAGGGAGTAAATTCCGGTATAGGTTGCCAGTGTGGACCGCGCGTTCTTACCCAACCGCTGCTGCTCGATCACAATCGCCACTGGTAGGTGTTCAATGTCTTTCACGTGGGGTTGCCCGAACTTCGGCAAGTACTGTTGTGTAAAGCTTGGAAAGGTCTCGTTTAACTCCCGTCGTGATGCTGCCGCAATCGTATCGAATACCAATGACGACTTACCCGACCCAGACAAGCCCACAAATACCGTCGTTTCATACTTAGGTACCCGCAAATCAACGTGCTTCAAATTATTTTGCGTGGCGTCTTGAATCTCTATGTATCCCTGATCAAAAATTTTATCCATACGAAACTCCTCTCTGACGCGTCTTCTCTTCTCACCCGTTCACTCACAATCCACCATATCACAACAAAAAATAGAATGCGCGTGTGCCGTTCTACAAGCTAATTTCCACCGCAAAATATCTAATAAGTTTATACTTTAATTGTACTTATCCATTGAAGGAGGAATCTTTTATGTCCTTATTTAAACGTCATCCCTTAAATCTCACTGCCGCCGTAATTGCTGGCGGGGCCGCCGGGGTTATCTCCGGCCTGGTCAAACTCGGCTGGGAAAACGTCCTGCCACCCCGCACGGAAGAACGCGATGCTACCAACCCACCCCAAACATTGCTAGAACAATTTGGCGTGCCCAAGACTGTGACCCACGCAACCTATCACTACTCTGGGCACGAACTACCCTGGGTCAGCTATGTGATTCACTTCGGCTTCTCCACAACCTTTGCTGTCCTCTACCAAATCATCGGTGAGAAGATTCCAGCCGTGAAGAAGGACGCCGGTACCTGGTTCGGTCTGGCTATTTGGGTCGCCTTTCACTTAGGCATCATGCCCGCCATGGGTACCGTTCCAGCTGCTAAAGACCAGCCAAAGACGGAACACGTTTCTGAAGCTCTGGGCCACATCGTCTGGATGGTCACCAACGACCTCGTTGGCGCCGAAGTCTACCAGCGATTGATTCGGCAGAGCCAGCGTAAGTAGTCGAAAGGAGGCTACGACAAGTTGAATTCACCTTGGCAAACCAAATGGCCGGAGCGTTTGAGCTACGGTCTGAGTGACGCAGCGGACAACCTGGTCTTTCAGATGATGACCACCTACCTACTGTTCTTTTACACCGACGTCTACGGCCTATCTGCCAGTGCGGCCGCCATTCTCTTCATCGTCGCCCGCTTAGCCGACGTGGTGGAAAGTCTCATTATCGGGTTAATGATCGACCGGACCCATTCAAAATGGGGCAAGAGCCGACCGTTCTTTCTCTGGTACGCTCTGCCCTACGTCCTATTTGCTGTGCTAACCTTCGTTACCCCGCCGTTCAGTGGCACCGGCAAATTAGTCTGGGCTTATGTAACTTACTTAGGATTGGGCTTCTTCTATACGGCCGTCAACCTCCCGATTACGTCGATCCTTCCCACTATGACTCAGAATGAATCGGAACTGACCCTTCTGGGAGTCATCCGCCAATTTGGAGGGAGTTCCGTTCAAATTATTGTCGCGGTCTTTACGCTTCCCTTGGTTGCCTTCTTCGGTCACGGTAACCAGCAACGAGGCTTCCTTCTAACAATCGTGCTGTTCGGCCTAATTTCACTAGCACTGATTTGGAATACCTTTTTCCACGTCCGGGAACGCTTCACCAATCCGGAAGCCTCCCACCAGTCTTGGCACGCGGTCAGTACCATGTTGCGAAAAAATCAGCCCTGGCTGGTCATCTCGGTGGTCATCCTGCTGTATTGGCTGACCACCGCTATCAAGAATCAAACCACCATCTACTATTTCAAATACATTCAGCACAGTGAAAACCTGGTCCCCTGGGCCAATAGTTTTACGTTTGCTGCACTGATTGGTGTATTGTTGATCATTCATTCCACCCACATCTGGGGCAAGAAACGTACCATGCTCACGGGTATCACAGTGGCAGCAATCGGCCAAGGTATTCTAACGATTGGTGTTTTACTAAACCACCTGGTCGTGCTGTTTACGGGAATTCTGATTAACTCCGTTGGTAACGGCATCATCATCGGTCTGGTCTCCATCATGATTGCTGACACCATCCGTTACGGTATGGCAATGGGCATCCAGGCAGAGGGCATCCTCGCTTCCACCGATGACTTTGGCGTCAACGTCGGTTTAGGCTTGGGTGGTCTGGTAACGGCCGGTCTTTTCCACTTCTCCGGCTACGTAGCCAATCACCCGCAAAACGTCGCAACCCAACACATGATCACGTTGAACTACGCGTGGATTCCACTGATACTTTACGTTATCATGTTCAGCATCCTCTTGTTATACAATGAACGTCAGCTCGAAGCTACGATTTCTAAATAGTCTGTGAGAGTTCGCCTCCGGCTTAGATTGTGGATTTACCGCAACTTCAACCTAGGCATTCACACCATATGTAGCTAGTATCATTTAAAATTAAACTTACAGTAAAACAGAACCTGCTGGATTTCTCAGTAGGCTCTATTTTTGTTATGGATTAGGTTGTTGATCCGTAGGCGCAGGAATTCTAACAAAAATTTCCCGAACTACAAATCATTTTATGTAATCTAGTTTTCTTCCGTCCGATCATGAACTCCCCACACCATGACTAATAACCGAGTGACTTTTCACCATTGCCACCACCGCAATTTAGTGGTCACGCACAACTTAGCCGGAGGCTGCCGGGGAGTGAGACCGCACTTTGGCTCGCTCCGGTCTCCACAGCGGTCCCCCTCCCTGGCAGCCGCAGGTGGCTACAATCATCCAGCATAACCCAAAACAAAATAAAAACGACCACCAGGAAGAAATCTCCTACGGTCGTTCAGTATTATCAAACAGATTATTCATTGGTGTGCCCGTGACTCCGACTCTTGTTAGAGTTCCGACGCTTATCATGTAAACTGTCGAATCCAACAAAGCCAGCAGCAACGGCCCGCTCATTGGCTTGGTGGAGAACCCGGATAAAGCGTTCAGCTTCTTCCTTACCACCAAAGAATTCTAACCAACGGTGGAACCGTTCGTCGGTAGCCTCAGAGAGGTTCCGTTGAACGCGGCTCCCCGCAGCCGTCAGCGTAATGTACTTAACGCGTCGGTCATTAGGATCAACCTTTTGCATCACGTAGTTCTCCTTCAAAAGAACGTTCACTTGCCGGGCAATCGCACTCTTGGAAACGCCCTCGAGTTTAGCCAATTCAACTAAGGTTTGACCATTTTTACTCCGAGCAACGTTGTCCATCACCATAAACGCTTCAAAAGTTAAATTATACTTTTGTGTTGGAATGGACACAAAATCACCAATGTACTTGAAGATGTGCATGTACAAATCGTCAAATTCTTTTTTCAGTTGTGCTTCAGTAGTTACTGCCTCATTTGTCGTCTCTGTCATTGTCAGTCCATTACTCCTTCTCATTCAGCGCGAGGCGCTGCCATTTACCGTCCTGGAAAATGTGCACAGCTACGGGACTTCATTGTAGCCTAAAAAAACGCAGACGTCTTTGACCAGATTCCACGAAATGGATAACCCTACGTACATTTCACCGTCAAATCAAGTTATCCAATAATATTAAAAAACTGGTTTGCAAAAACGAACACTTGTTCTATAATGAAAACAACCTTTATTTTAAGGACGTGATCTCATGCACAGTGTTAGTCAGCGAATCAAAGCCATACTCCAAACGGCTTATCAAAACAATCAAATCACTACCCTAATATTTCATGACGTTACCTACACGGGAACGGTCGACTACGTTTCCGCGTCGACCGTTTACATGGGTTTAGCTGCTGGCCAATCGCAGGAAATTCCCCTCACCGAAATCAGCCATGTCAAGTTACACCAATTACAATCATGGTGGTATCTTTATGATCAAGCCCGTGAGTAACTTCCTCTAGTATCACCTCTATCAGCCAAAAAATAAACCCTTTTTTCTGAAATTGTTGGCATTTTCTTTACAATTTGAAGAAAACGCTACCTTGGTTAATCCGTTAGGTTTTTCCGTCCGACGCTGGCAACGTCATTTTAACGATAAAACCCCTTTTAAGTTAGTCCTAGTCTACCTAGAGTATAAACCCAAACGACCGGAAATATTGACCACAGTTTGAGTGAACTGGTAACAATCCGAAAGTTATATAGATTGACTGATTGATTGATCGAAATCAATTAGCGGGCAAAATAATAGACCCAACTCATTTCACGATAGCCAAAAGGTCGTGTACACTAGTAGATAAAGGAGGTCCTATTCTTGATCAAGATGATTGCTCTAGACCTAGATAACACGCTACTTGATAACCACAAAAAAATCAGTGAGGCCAACGTTGCCGCACTACAACGGCTCCATCAACAAGGCTTAAAAATTGTCCTATGTACCGGCCGACCACTTGCGGCTATCCACCCCTACATTGCCCAACTGGGCTTAACTGCGGAAACCGACTACACCATCACCTTTAATGGCGGTTTAGTCGTCCACAATGCCACGGGTGAGGTTCTCTATCAAAATGGCCTCCACAAGACGGACTTCGAACCGCTCTACCAGTACGCTTCACGCTACAGTCTCCCGCTAGATATCTTAGATTTTGATCAGGACTTCCAAATTAAAGAACTTGGCCCCTCACTTTATCACCGAGCCAAAAAGGTGGGCGTCGACTATTTTCCCGTAACGTTCAAAGAGTTACCCGATAACCTTTTTAGCACAGCATTAGTTTCGATTAAGCCAACAATGCTAGACGCCGTCAACCAACAACTACCAGAGGCCCTCTTTTCAACCTACCACGTGGTTCGCTCGCAGCCCCACATGCTAGAATTTCTCTCACCAGAAGTGGACAAAATCGTAGGCATCAAGGCTCTCCTGGCCCGTTTCAACTGGGATACCAGCAACTTGATGACTTTCGGTGACGCCGAAAACGACTTCCACATGATTCAACAAGCAGGCGAGGGGGTCGCTATGATCAATGGTCAGCTGGATGTAAAGGCCGTCGCCGATCACATTACCACCAAGGACAACAATGAATCCGGCGTGGCGGACTATCTACAAAGATATTTTGAGCTGGTTTAGTCGTAAAACCTACTTCCAAAGTAAAATCACACGAAACGGCCTGCTAGAAGTCATTGGGAAGATTACCCTTAATGATCGGTATGGACTTCTTAGACCATCCTTACAATCCCCAAT
Source organism: Levilactobacillus yonginensis (assembly GCF_964065165.1). NCBI lineage: Bacteria > Bacillati > Bacillota > Bacilli > Lactobacillales > Lactobacillaceae > Levilactobacillus > Levilactobacillus yonginensis. Next base: position 1,451,117 of record NZ_OZ061549.1, read on the forward strand.
TCGCACCATTGGTTATGGTATACTGAGACTCATTATTTGCAAACATTCATAACTTGATTAACTGGTGGTGACCACTATCTGGGGCATCACCTTTTACGTGAAGGAAGACTTTCATGAACGACGTCATCAACTACTTCCAGTCAATTCGGATTCGTGGTCTTGGCTGGCTTCTCTTGGCAAGCCTGTACTTATTCGCCAACCAGCCCATTCTAATCATTGTGTACATCTACTTAGCGACGGTAATGGTTCTGCGGACGTGGCTCGCGCAATTCCCCCGTCCAGCTAAAATTGGCCTGACCGTCATCTACGGCCTTCTCCTAGTTATTCAGCTGGTCTTCATTTCTGCGGTCGTCTTCCCGTTGCGAGGCCAATCGCTCATCTATTTCCCAGCCAAACTGATTGGCGTGCTCATCGTACTCTTCCCATTATGGGTCGAGCGCTTCGTAACGACCAACAACCAAACGGTCTTCTACTTACCCACGGTAGAAGAGACGGCCACGGTCAGCTTCGATGAATTACGTCAAAGTGCTGATAAACTGAGCGCGCTCATGGATAATGCCGCTGCGGCTAAAGATAAGGTCTCAGTCGACCACGTAAAAACAATTTTAGAAGACCTACCGCGTCACAGTTCCGTACACTACATCAATCACGGAACCCTCACAGATGCTTACTTTGATGCTGCTACGGCGACGTTAACCGATTCCAAACTTTACTTGGCCGTTTCCAACACGGGCAGTGCCGCCAGCGAGATGATCTCAGTGTTTACTCGTAAGCAGTTCAATCACGTGTCGCTCGCCTTCGACCGCGACTTAGAGACAATTATTAGTTATAATGGCGGCGACAACGTTTATCCACCAGGAATGAACGCCGAGACCCTGGAATTCTTCCACCAAAAGACTGGGGCTTCTGTCCTGGTATACAGCCTCCCGGTAACCACCGCTCAAAAGACGTTTGTCATTGACAAAATCGCCGAAATCAACCGTGAAGGCAGCGCCTACAACATGCTTGGATTGGTCTCTAAGCATTCTGCTAAGCCCAACATCATGTTCTGTTCACAATTTGTCTACAAGATGCTCAAATTGGCGGGAGTCGCCTACTTCGACATGAAGGACGGTGCCGTCCGACCAACGGACTTTATCGAACAGGATTATTATAAGAAATTGAAGTTTGAATACGAACTAAAATTCTAAGGACACGAAAGACGAGCCACCAACGCTGCATGCTGGTGACTCGTCTTTTTTAAGAAGGTTGAAAGTTTACCTGAATATACTCAGACTAGTTGCATCTAGACTGCTGCTATCTACCGACGATGCAGCTACAGGCTAGGAAGTCTTAGCTGACCCGCACGCTACCGCTAGTTGCGTAAACACTAATTGCGTGTTCTGGCTGATCACCGACCGTCCCAATCTTATGGGAGTCATCGTTTAAGCTCAGCTGTGCTTCTTGTGGTTCTCGCACGCGATCATGCTTACTCTTCAGATCCAAACGATAGTCAGTCATCAATGGCATCTGCAGGGTCACGCTGCCCCCAGCCTCAACCTTAAAATCATCAGTTAAGCCGGCCAGCTGAACGTTGACATTCCCGTTCCCAGCACGAAATGTACCGCCACCAGTAAAATTGCGGCCCTTAATGGCCCCATTATTGGCCGCAACAATGGCTTGTCCCATGTACCCGTCCAGCTTGATAGCGCCGTTTTGTCCGTGCAAATCAACGTCACCCGTGTGGTCTACCAATTTAATTGCGCCATTACGGGAATCGACCTTCAAAGTCCCGGACGTTTCCCGCGACGTCACGCTACCATTTTTGCTTAACAGTTCCAGCTTAGCCGCATGAACTTGGTCTAGCCGAATGGCACCGTTGGTGGACTTCAGTAGGAGCTCACTCACATGGTCATCAAACGCCCGCATACTGCCGTTGATAGCGTGCGCCGTAATTTTCAGTGGCGCACTGAGGTCGCTGATTTCTAGACTCCCATTACCAGCATGGACACCGACCATTGCCGCCAGGTTAGCCGGCAAAAAGATTTCTGCGCGGACGTGGTTGGGCCACAGACGGGGCCGGTCTCCCTGTTTAATTGTGAGGAGATCCCCGTGCCGTTCAGCTCGCAGGTAATACCGGGCATTGTCCCGGCTCATGTACTCATTGATCACGATTTCGTCGGCATTAGCCGGGCCCAATTTAACTGCCGCATCCCGGTAGCTCAGGTCCACATGTGCCAAATCTGCCACGTTAAAGGACTGTGTGTTGACCAGTCGCAGCGACTCCACAAAGGTCCGTCGTGGCCGCTCACCATTCACATAAACGTCGTCACCCTGGACATCGATCATCCCGCCGGCTACCGAAACATGGTCGCCATCAACTTTGACCAATTTACCAAAATCAACCTTATCATTTTCTCCATCTACCAGAACGTGGTGACCCCAAGTCACTTTGTCCCCGTGAATCTTCAATTTGCCAATTTTTACTTGGGAGTCGTCAACGTCACGTTCCGTGGCGTCATCAGCTGACCCATCCGCCGCATCTTCTGCCGCCACTTCTTTAAGCAAAGCATCGATGTCGCCCAGCTGTGCCATGGCTTCGTCCACGGCCAGTGCTGCAGCCTGTCCCTGATTCACTTTATCCGTGACGGCCTCGGTAAGGTCCCCCACAAGTTCTTCCTTCAATTCCGTCAACGCCCGTGAAGGCTGATACTGGCTGAATCGTTGATCCAACCGCGTGCGAATTTCCATTGTGATATCGTCCATGCTAATCCTCCTCGGGAACCGTTCCCGTAATTAAGTCATCAATAATTGGTTTGGCCACTTGCCAAGCCGCAGTATTTTTCTTCAGCAGGGCCACCCCCACTGGCGTCACGTGATAGTATTTTCGCCGAGATCCCTGAGATTCATCCCCCCAGTAGTCCTCCAATGCCCCATTCTTTTCCAGCCGGCGAAAGACGGTATACAACGTGGCCTCGTTGAGTTCATAATGTCCCTGACTTAGTAGCTTGACTCGTTTGGCGACCTGATATCCATAACTATCCCCCTGTTGCAGAATATTTAAAATAATCGTATCCGTATGGCCCCGGATGAGATCTTTGGAAATAACCTCAGCCATATTGCCACTCCCTTCCGTTTTCTCAATGGAACTAATGTATCACACACTACTATGTGTGTCAAAGTAATTTATCTAAAACAGTAAAATACCTAATAAAGAGAGTGAGCCAAAGGGCGGTTAGTCAATAAGCATTAACGTCGATGGACGAATAATCCTGATCTTGGATTGTTTGTCCATCGGGGTTAAGCGGAGTTGACTGCCTTTCGTCGCATGTTTCAGCTATATATGTTCAGAACGCAAAAAGGGTCTGAGACTTTTGTCCCAGACCACTTAGTCTAAAATTAAGTTTGCATGACTGGCTTGAGTTCTACTGAAGCTGGATCAGCCACAAACTAAGGTCGGTGTACTGCCTAACACGTAACCCCCACTTTAGCTACCAACCACTTTAACTACCAACCCGAGGTTTTTACGCCAACGGACAATTGCAACGACTAATGTAACCGCAGGCCCCAATTTCTGGCAGTCGAAGGCGGCTTTTAAAGTCTATTTCAGCTCAGTAAACGCCCCAGGAAGAATACCCTCAACGGTAGTCTCAGCAAAAGCGCCGGACTGATTAGTTAAGTAGACCGGTGCATCAGCATCAAAGAACTCAGCAATCACCTGCCGACAGATACCACAAGGTGCGATGGGACCTTCCGTATTGCCAGTGACTAACAGCGCCGTAAAATGTTTCTCACCAGCAGCGATACCGGAAAAGATTGCCGTCCGTTCGGCACAGTTGGTTGCGCCGTACGATGCGTTTTCAATATTGCAGCCACCATAGACCTTGCCACTAGCACCAACCGCCGCTGCCCCAACGTGAAAGTGGGAATACGGGGTGTAGGCTTTGTCCAACATTGCCGTAGCAACTTTCAATAATTCAACTTGTTCTGCCATGTTGATTCCTCCTCGTTATTAAACGGTTTTACTTCACTACATTGTTACACAAACGGCTTGTAAGCGCTACCGTTTCGGCCAACTTTCTACGTATTTCGTTAATTTTTCACTAAACTGGCTAAGCCTGAGACGAGCTATGCTAGAATAAACGTCATAACTACACCTCAATAAACCAAAATTCAGGGAGATAATTCGTCTAATGAAAGCCTTTCGCAGTATTCTAAGCTGGGTTTTGCCTATCTTGATTGCCCTTGTGGTCGTCTTGCTGGTACGCACCTACGTGTTTGAAGTCGTTAAGGTCTCAGGTGGCTCCATGGAGCCCAACCTGGCTGACCAAGAACGAATGGTGGTCGTCAAACCACTGAAGTTAAAACGGCTCAGCGTCATTGTCTTTGACGCCTACGGGGAAGACCCACAAGCCGCCAAAAACACCAACTACGTTAAGCGGGTCATCGGCCTGCCTGGTGACAAAGTCGTCAGCAAGAACGGCTATATTTACGTGAACAACCAAGCTATCAATCAGTCCTTCATCAGCAAAGACGAGCGGACTTCGGGAACTGGTAATTGGACGCTAAGCAGTCTTGCCAAGGCGCATGACTGGAAGTATCAGGGGAATACAGTTCCCCAAAACCACTACTTCGTGCTCGGTGATCACCGGAGCATTTCCGAGGATGGCCGCGCCTGGGGTTACGTGGATTCTGACAAGGTCATGGGAATTGTGAAGGTTCCCTTCTGGCAAGGCACCACAACTCATCGGACCAACGTGAATAGTCTGGCAAGCTAAGCTAACGACAGCAATCAAAAATGGATTCAGGGCGAATAACCTTGAATCCATTTTTTAACACGCTATTTACGCATCCACGTTCTATTTTTTTACAAATCGGTTAGCTCTCACGACGCTTCACAAGTGCCCCACTGATCACTGCCGCTAAAATTAAGAGTCCCAGCATAACCAGCGAAGTGGCCTTCGCTTCATTCGTTTGAGGCAAAGCACCAGCTGAACCCGCTGAAGGGGCAGCTGCAGCATGGTGTGAAAGGGTTGTCGCTGGTGTATTCCCAGTTATGGTGTCGGCACCACCCCCGTGATTGGTAACATCAGGCGTATTAGGTGAAACACCATCGCCCTCTTCACTAGTTGGTGTCTGATCATCCGGAACGGTGACCGTCTGGCTGGCATCATTGATATCCGCGTGGGTAGCAATCTCCTTGCCATCCTGGTACAAGTTTTCAAATACAACCAGTTGCTTGCCAGCTAAGCCACTTGCATCAAAGGTAAAGTCAACGTAAACGTAGCCATTAGCCGACGTTGGCGTAAAGGTCGTCGAACCGGCAACCTCTTTACCATTGACCAGCAGTGCGTTCCCCGTTTCCTTGTCCATTAAGATACCAGAAACGGTGTAAGACTTACCTGGCGTTAAATTCGTGTATTGCACCCGATCTTGTACGGTGACCGAGCTATCAGCGTCAACTGATTTGTCGCCATCACTGGCATCGGTAGCCGTCGTTTGTAGCGTTGGATTGGAAACGATAACCGTTTGACCATTATCGTTAATATCAGCGTGACTAGTTACTTGATTGCCGTTGTGATAGAGCGTTTCAAAGACCACAATGTCCTTACCACGTAGTGAACTGGCATTAAAAGTAAACTGGACATTGATGATACCATTGGGTGCTTCAGGGGTAAAGGTGGTTGAACCAGTAATTTCTTGCCCATCAACCTTGAGCGTGTTACCAGTCGTCTTATCCATCAAGACACCCTTGACCGTGTAGGTCTTACCCGGCGTCAAATTGTGGAAAGTAACGCGATCAACAATGGTTGTGTCGCGGGTTGGATTGATTACCTTATCCCCATCGTTACCATCAACCGCAGTCGTCCCAATTGATGGTTTTTGCGTTAGATTAATAGCCACAGTCTGGCCGCTATCGTTGATGTCTTCATGACTAATGACCACTTTACCATCTTGAAGTAGGCTTTCAAAAGCAACGACCTGCTTCCCGTTCAGAGCGCTCGCATCAAACGTAAACGCAACATTAACTGACCCTGCGCTTGAAGTTGGTGTGAACGTCGTTGAGCCAGTAACCTGTTTGCCGTTCACTTGTAAGGCGTTACCCGTAGCTTTGTCCATTAGAGTGCCTTTAACCGTGTACGCCTTGCCAACGGTGAGTCCTTTATACTGAACCTGATCGACAATCTTAGCCTCACCAGACTGGGTAATCGTTTTATTACCGTCACTAGTCGCCGTCGTCCCAATGGTTGGCTTCTCAACATCTGACTTCCAACTCATCGTGTCAGTGGCCTTTTGATCATCACTGACATACTTATCACCCACAACTAACGCCTGTTGTTGGTTCGTCGCAGGTCGATCGTACTTCGCGAAGGTGTAGGAATCGGTCCCACCATTAGCAACGACATCGACCGATCCATCAGCCGTCGTGTCCGGCACGGAAATGCTGAACTTATCACTGACCTTGACGTTAACGCCCTTGGTCGAACTAATTTCTGAACTCGTTCCGTCCGCCGTCTTAACCTGAGCACCAGTTACGTCCTTACTCAAAGTAATATCGGCTTGCCCTTGTAAATCATGCGGCGCGGTTAACTCATAATTCTGCGTGAACTGACCATTCTTATCAGTAACGCTTCCATCCTTTTGCAGCTGAATATCCAGGTCTTCGTATACCCACTGTTTAAGGTTAGCCATCGCATCGTTCAACGTCGGATTTACAATATCAAAATCATCAACGTTAATCCCATCGGTTGGGACAATCTTATGAACCATCCACTGCGTTGCAATGAAGGCATCGATGTTGCTCAGGGTCGAAACACCAGCCCCTTTATATGTATCGGTACCGTGTTCAACATAACCCAACTTTAACAGGTTACTCAGTTGCTTCTTCTGGGTGGCACTCAAGTCGTCTAGCGGTGACGACGAGCCATTTGGTGTTTCTTGATCAAAGTTCAAGCAGTATGCCAAAGCACCATCAGCCGTCTTAAACTTTTGACCATTCCAATCAGCGCCATTTCTTTGGGCAAATCCCCAAATTAACCCATCACTATCATATTTCAAATAGGTCCCTTGCAGTGGCACGCCATCATTCCAGGCATTGGTCGTCGTATCAATGCCAACTGGTGAAAATGTCTTTGAACCCGCTGGTGTAACCGCATCTTGGGCGGCTGAAGCCGGTGTGGGTGTGACTAAAAAGAATAGCGAAACCGCCAACAGTCCAACGAGGCTAAGAATCCCTAGTATTCTCTTTTTCATTTCTAAGACCCCCTTAAGGAAATTTTAATGTCATTTATAGTTTGATAATATTACATAACATTCAATCCTGCAATAGGTTCGTAGGGCATAATTCTAGCGGGTGTTAAACACTTTATGAATAAATTATATGACTAATCAAGTGATAAGCCCCGATATCAGACAATCGCTGTTAAAACGTTTATAAAATCGCACCACATCGGGCTATTTGGATAGTATAAACATCATAGTATGTTTAATTAAAATAATTTTTAAATGGCCGTAAACTGGGGCTATTTTGCGATTTTAGCGATTGGTTTGTTTGTTCAGCTTCATAACGTCTGCCCTCACACAAACTGAATAGTGGCTAAATATTGTGACGATAGCTTCCGACCCTTTTCACAAGCACCTGATTATTTTAGAAAACGACAGCTATGCGTACCAAGCTTCTCAACCACTACTTGTGGTCTCTGCCGCTTTTTCAAATGTGCTATACTGCTGAAAAATCGAGGTGATTTGATGGTTCGCAAATACCTAACTAACTACTGCCACAGTCTCCTGCCGATTCTCAGTTACCTGCTATTCACGGCCCACACGTTGGGCTTCACCGTTAAATTAGATCACGGACCGCTCACCATCTATCTGCTAAGCTCTTGGCTTATCTGTTATCCCTTGGTGGCGGACACGTTGCAGCGACTCCGACCCGAACGATTTTTGGCTCGACGACCTGCTATTCGATTACACAACCAGGATCTCCAATTTCACGACCACGGTTCTAACTGGCGCGTCCCCCACACCAAGGTCTCCCTTCTCGCTGCCAAAGATGTCGACACACCTGCGACGATTGGGCGCTGGCTATTCCTTCAAATTGCTATTCTGGGGCTGATTTTGCTAGCGCCTGCCTTATTACTGGGAAAATTACTCTGGCGACGTGGCTATCATTAACATTACCAAAAGACGCCTAGTCTCAGCCCAACACCACTCACATGGAATGGTGTCTAAGGCTGAAACTAAGCGTCTGCTTAATTTATTGTGTTTAAACTAAACTGTCATTATTCCTAGCTAAACATCCGCCGCGTAGCTTTCAACAAGGTCCTCTTATCCTTGTCGTAACGTGGTGTATCCACTAAGTTATCCATTGAGATTCCAGCAAAGTGGTAAGCGGCAATTTCACCTGAACGAACCGCACTCTGCTCCGTGAAGATCATCTGGTAAGGCTGCTCCGCAAACTCACCAGTGAAGGCTAAGTTAGTGGAATGCGCTGGAATGACCTCTGGCCGGTCCGTCTTAGCCCGGTTGTTAAACAGTGCTGAGGCGTAGGGCATGTAAACTGGAATGTTGTTAATGATACTGTCCAAGATTTCTGGTTCCTTATCCCGAATATTGTTGGGACCAGGGTCGACCTTAGCCAGTTGTCCAATCAATTCCTGGGCCATTTCCTTCCCATTCATCTTAATGTACTGCTTGTGGACGAACTCACCAGTCCGCCGTGGGTATAGGAAGTAGCCCCAAATGACGGATTCGTTAGGCTTTTGGGTGGTAAAGTGTGGTTGATGATGAACCACGATCGACATGTTCACGTCCTTTTGTCCCAGTGGTGTGATCGGTGTCGTGGACAGGAAGGAGTTCAACGCGTTTCCAGGAACCTGCGTCGTAATCCGGGTAATTTCGTTCAAGAGTAGGTGATTCTTGGTAGTCAACGTAAAGCTGACCCACTCGGAATTCTTACGGTCGTCGAAGAACTTGTCTGGCGTCCCCAAATTGTAGAAGCGTTCGGTGGCCTTCTTCCACAGTGCCGCACTGATCCCATATTCCATGTTCTCCCGCGCTGGGGTGTCGTAATCTCCCATGGTAGCAGAGTCCGTGATGGAACCGTTGGTGAAGATAACAGCCGTGTCACCATCCACATCGACCAGCTCTTCCGTATCATCGGCCACATTCTTAACGTGCAGGCCGGTCACGGTAATTTCATCCTGTAAGGCACTGTCCGCAAACTCCCAGTCAGTCACGATTCGGTTGTCCAAGAAGGTTACACCGTTATCCTTCAAGTAGTTGATCAGCGGTAACATAATACTTTCAAACTGATTATAACGGGTCCGGTTGACCCCAACTAAATGTTCAATCTGCGTAAATTCATAGATCATTTGGTGCATGTAGCGCCGCAATTCTTGCGCGGAGCTTTCAATTCTGAAGGCAAAGGTCGTTTCCCACGTGTACCAGAAATTGGTTTGGAACATGTGCGGGTCGTCCTTGAAGTACTCGGCAATCGTCACGTTATCGAGCTTGGTTTCCTCTTCGTCAGGCATTAAAACTAACTTGGATAGCAAGACCCGGTCCTTGTTATTCAGACCTAATTTACCGCCATCAATGATTCCTTTGCCCCCCTGCATCAACCGTGCCTTATCAAAGGTTTGGTGATGAAAATCAAAGTCGTGGGTATCTTCAGCGGCCGTCATGCCCTCTTCGGTGGCTGACGGAATCCGGTCGAGCAGGTCCATCAAATCAACGTAAGTCCGGTAGTTCAACATTCGACCACCACGGGCCACGTAACCCGTTTGGTTATCCAGCGGGTGGTTCTTGTTCCAATACTCATTACTGAACTCACCAGTCTCGCCACCGTCATTGGCCCCGTGCATGTCAGCCCCATAAAATGTAATCTGACTGCCGTTCCAATGGGCTTCTTGAATCAGGTAAACCGCTGCGGCCATATTAGATAAGCCGGCACCGATCATTACTGCTTTTGTCTTTACCATCAAAAACACCTCCGTAGATTCATAACGCCTTTTACGCCCCCATTATGCTTGCTTTGTCAGACGTTGTAAAGCGATTACTTTTCAGTATTAACCAGTTCTAAGAATCGCTAGAAATCCTTAATCTAACGGCAATTGTGATAGGTCGTGTTGTAGTTGTGGGTTATCTGTCCAGGTAGGTCAAGATCCCCAAAATGGCCGCCTCCGGCCGCCAGGGATGGCACCTGCTGTGGGGACCGCCTGCGGCCTGAGGCCCGGTCCTTCGGCTCGACTTGAAGCCCCGCCCAAGCCCAGGCGGGTCTCCAAGCTCGTCCCGTGTTGGTGGCTCGGCAACCCCACCGAGCCACCAACACTTTCACAGCCGGCACCATCCCTGACAACCTCCGGCTACGGTAGTTTTCTGGATTTAATCCGGTTTAGGCCCACGACACGACCTATCACAGTTGTCTTAGCTATCAGTTTAATCAGTAACAATTGCAGCGGCTATTAAGCACGTAACCGACATCAAACTTACTGACTACCATATCGTGATGGCAGGCTGACCAATTCCATCGAACTTCAACTGCATAACCGGCTTGCGTTTACAGTGTTGCCATTTCCCATACACAGAAGCCGCTGGTAGCTAGACTTGGATCCTGTGTATGGGGCTGGTTTCCCAAGATTAGGCCACGGGACGAGTTTGAAAACACGGTGATTTTCCGAGGTTTCAAGTCGAGACTAAAGACCGCCTTTTGGCTTTAGTCGGTCCCCCCAGCGAAACGTCTAGCTACCAGCGGCGGCAATCTACAACTAATCCCAACAAAAAAAGAAGCACGCCATCAAGCGTGCTTCTAGTTGAAACAACCACGTTAATCTGCTGCCATAAACTTACCAGCGGTCAGCAATGATGCCTTTACCCAGCCTTTGTTGGTAACGTAGAGGTACTTAACGTTCTTCTTGTTCTGTTTAATGGTAATCTTCTTAGTTGCGTAGAAGGTCTTGCTTTGTGGCAGGACGCCCTTCTTGGTCAACGTCACCTTGGCCTTGTCAGCAGCGAACTTGCCACTGAAGTAGGCCGGTGTGGTGCCCTTGAAGTGGAAAGCGGCCTTCTTGATCTTAGCAGAGCTAACCAAAGTGTAGGTTTTCCCCGCAATCTTGTCAGCAGCGGCTTTCTTAGTTGCTTTCTTACCATCAGCTGCCATAAACTTGCCTGCTGTCAATTTAGAGAGAGCGGCCCAGCCTTTGACCTTACCGTTAGCACTCTTCACGTAAGCATAGGTCACCTTCTTGGCCTTAGCCTTCTTGGTAGCCTTAGTCTTGATCACAATCTGCTTAGTGACGTTGTAAGTCTTTTCGCCAGCCAGAGTCCCCTTCTTAGCTAAGGTAACTTTCGCCTTGTCGGCAGCAAATGCGGCGCTATACAGTGCTGGTTTACCACTCTTTACGTGATAAGCGGCTTTTTTAATGTTTTTAACGCTTACCAGTGTATACGTGGTTTTTTTGGCGGCCACTTTAGCGGCCGCCATCGCAGTTGTTTCACCAGCTGCGGGAGCAATAGCCCCTAACCCTAATGGCAATACCATCGCTGCTGCAGCTGCGATCATTGCAACTTTTTTCATCATAACAATTCCCCCCAATAGATTTCGTGGTGAATCCATCCCTGAATTCACTTGGTATGTTACCACGTAACGTAATTGAGACTCTCATCTGTTTACTCGAAATGGTCCCGAATCCCCCAAGAAATTGCGTCCACTGGTAAATTAACGGAACTAACATCTCGGGGGCAAATTGGTGAACCAACAAAAAAATCGCAAATCCCTGTCAATCCGGGATTTGCGACTTGGTAAGCCACTTAAAGGTTAAAATGAACGATAGTTTTTCAAGAGATATCCTGTGTTTCATCGCCTTACCGGTTGGCAGCTATGGGCTGGAACGGTGCCGACACAACTTGAAGCCTCGAAAACCACGAGTCTTCAAGCTTGGTCTTCTTCTAAGCCATAAACGGCTAAGAAGAACAAGGCGCCTGAGCCCATAGCTGCCAACCTCACGGCTTAGACAGTGGAAAACTAATCACTAACTATGCCTTAAATAAGCTGACGACAATCAGCCAATGCTTAGCCGTCTAGTTAATCCAGTATTTAAAGTCTCATTCACCAGACAATCATTCCTCGATGATCATTCAATACACCCGATTAAGACTGACGGCCAACACACTGGTTATTTACACAACTACCGTAGCCGCAGGTTGTCAGGGCTGGTGGCAGCTGTGAAAGTGGCGTTAGCTCGGTGGTTTCCCGAGGTTACACCACGGGACGAGCTTGGAAACACGTGACCTGGGCGTGGTTTCAAGTCGAGGTGCGAGACCGCACTATGGCTCGCGCCGGTCCCCACAGCAGGCACCAGCCCTGGCGGCCGGAGGCGGCCAAGTCATGCCAACTGTTATTTAGAAGTCTTAGCCATCGACTTAGCGATCAGTGACGTGAAGTACCGGTTCCCCAAGTTATTAGGATGAACGTGATCGCTAACGAACCACTTATCATGGCCCTTAGCCGTCCCGTACCAATCGATCTCATGGACGTTGTCGTACTTGGCAGCCGTCTTAGCGATCATCTTGTTCACGGAATTCTGCCATTCACGCGTTGGGACGTGCGCGTTGACCCAGAAGATCTGGCGCTTAGGCCCAATGGCATGCACGATTTGGTCCGCTTGGTCCGCCGTCACGTACCCGTTGGTCCCAATGTTCACCAATACCGTCTTGGCCAGTTGACCTCGCTGTGCCAGACCGTTGATTACACCTGGCAAAGCATCTGCTTGCCGACCAACTGCCCCATCTACAACTGCACCAGGGAAGACCTCTTGGAGGTCACCTGAGTCATCTAGCAGAACGGAGTCCCCCACTGCCGTGATTGGCGTTTGCTTGCTAGTCGTCAGTTCCTTAGCGTTTAAGAAGTAGTATTTCGCCGTCTTCTGGTCCGCCTTGGACATCTTTGAAAAGGCCACGGCCTTCTCGTGTTTACGCTTAGAGGCAGCCGCTGCTAACGCTTTTTGCTTCTTGGCCGCAGCAGCGTTTTGCTTCTTCGTCGAGGCTTGCCGTTCCGTAATCGTCCGCTGAAGGGCCGTTGGCTTAGCAGCGGCTGGCTGTTGGACGAAGCCGACAGCGGTGACACCAAACAGAACGGCAGCAATCACCGTAAACGTGCTGGCCACCCGGTGGGCACCGGGTTGTTGCAACAAACTCTTCACATCATGCGTCAACTGACCGTAATGGTAGTGCCGCATTGGGTTTTCAATAAACCGGTAACTCAGCTCCGTCACCAACATGATCAAGGCTACCTCAACCAAAGCGTTGAACAACGGATGATTTCCGATATTCACCTTAGCTTCGTAGAAAATCATGACGGGAAACTGATACAGGTAAATTCCATAGCTCCGCTTACCCACGTAACTAAAGACGGGGGTCGAGAGCAGACGATTCATGTCACTCCCCGGATGGGCCACCGTTGCCACCAGAACACCAGCTAACACGGTGAACCAGAACATGCCGCCACGATAAGTGCTGGCTGCTTGCCCATTCATGGTAAAGAACATGTAAATTAGAACTAATAGTGACACCAGGCCCGCACCATTTAGAATCCAGCGATGGGCCTGTGAGACATTTGAATTAAGTTTGTGAGCCGGCCACAGGAAGGCCATACCCGTTCCAATCAGGATGGCAAACATCCGGGTATCAGTCCCGTAGTAGACCCGGTTCGTGTTCGCTGGGTCGTACAGTAATGCCATCAACACCGCTGATACGACCGCCACCGCAAAGAGAATGGCTACGGCCCGGGCCCGCTTCCGTAAGAAGAGTAGCAGGGCTAGCACCACGAACGGCCAAACCAGATAGAATTGCCCTTCAATGGATAACGACCACAAGTGCGTGAACGGTGACTCCCCATTAAACCGATCGAAGTAGGATTGGCCGTGTTTAATTTCAAACCAGTTATAGCCATAAATTAAGTTGGTGAGCACGGTGCCCCGAATATTCGCCAACAGACTCCGTTGGAATAGCGTGATGTAGGCAGTCGTTCCCAGGATCATGGTGACTAGCGCCGGATATAACCGTTTTAGTCGCCGCCCATAGAAGCCCCAAACGTCAATTTCATTGTGCGTATCCCACTCTTGAATCAATAGATAAGTAATCAAGTAGCCAGAAACCACGAAGAATATGGGCACCCCTAGGTAACCCCCCTGTAAGGTGGATGGTGCTAAGTGATAAATGATAACCCCCAAAACGGCTAACGTCCGGATACCATCGAATCCGGTTATGTATCGTCGCTTTCCTTCGCGCTGACTACGCAAAAGCGTTCGCGTGAGCCGCGTGTAAGTCTGATCCATAATAATTGCTCCTTCTCTTTATAAAAACCAGTAACTGTCAGACTGGTGATACTCCCCAAATGGTTGTAAAACTAGTTATTAAGTTGATTTTATTATTCGTTATGTTGATATTTTTCGCGATAATTTACCAGATATATGTACTGACCCATCTAACGGTCCTAGTTACCCGGCAAAATCTCGGTAGTTAACTAGACCTAATCATATAATGTTTACCCCGTAGAAACAACGTTTTTACCCACATTTTTGAAATTGTAAAATTTGACATCAACAAGTAACCGTTCCCATCTCACAAAAGCGAAATTATCGGGATTTTCAAGCAATCTCAATCAGCCAGTTAATTCGCTAATCAAACATTCAGAAGGGCAAAAAGACGGGTCATTCGCTTTAGCTAATGTCAGTAGTCGATTTTTCTCTGGCAGTTAAGCGCTTTCATGATATACTTAAAAGAAGCTATTCACCAAAGGAGGAGTTCACCATGTCCCGCGTCAAACCTTTTACTGAAGATAACGTCCGCCAATACCCCAAGGTTGAATTACACTGCCACCTTGATGGGTCAATTTCTCTGCCAGCTCTCCGGGAAATGGCAGCGGTGACGGGGACCCCGCTGCCCGCCGACGACCAAGACTTGCGTCACCTGGTCACCGCCCCCCTTGAAACCGAAAGTCTAATTGATTACTTACAACGCTTCCAAGTCGTAACCGACCTGATGCAGACCGCCGAACAGCTGCGAATTGCTGGCTTCGATATGGTGCGCACTGCGGCCGCCGATGGCCTCATTTACTTAGAAACTCGTTTTGCCCCAGCCATCTCCACCCAAAAGGGGCTGTCCGTCCGTGATGCCATCCAGGCAACCTTAGATGGTCTCCACGCTGGTACTGAAGAATTTGGCATTCCAGTTAACGCCATCGTCTGTGTCATGCGTGATCGCCCCATCGACGAATGCATTGGCGTCTTTGAAGTTGCCAGTGAATTCATTGGCAAGGGCATCGTTGGCCTCGATTTTGCTGGCGACGAATACAATCACCCATCCATCGACCTTGCCGAAGCCATGAAAGCTGGCCGGCAAACTGGCCTGCCATTCTCATTTCACGCGGGTGAAGCTGGCCCCGTTGACAACGTGGCCGTTGCCCTCACCATGGGGGCCGAACGGATTGGCCACGGGGTCCACATGAGTGGCTTTCCCGCTACCATCAAGCAAGCCAAGCGCGCCGACGCGACCATTGAAATGTGTCCCACCAGCAACGTCCAGACTAAGGCCGTCACTGGTTATGACAACTTCCCACTCTCTGAATTCTTGAGTGCCGGCCTGAACGTCACCCTCAACACCGACGACCGGACCGTTTCCAACGTCACCCTGACCAGTGAATTCATGACCGTTCATGCACACTACGGACTGGGCTGGCAACACTTAGAACGCCTGACTTTAAACGCCATCAACGGCGCCTTTATCTCCGACGAGGAAAAAGCCGCCCTCCGAGACAAGGTTCACGCTGCTGTCACGGCTTAAACTTTGTTTTAAGAGAGTGGGACAAAAGGCGGTTAGTCAATGAGCATTAACGTCGATAGACGAATAATCCCGGTCTTGGATTGTTTGTCTATCGGGGTTAAGCGGAGTTGACTGCCTTTTGTCGCACGTTTCGACTATTTATGTTCGGAGCACAAAAAGGGTTTGAGACTTTTGTCCCAAACCCTTTATTTTACACGCGTTTAGCGTAAATCTGGTAGACTGGAGGTAGCTTAATACTTACAGTCATTAGGAGTAGCGCTGGCTGTGGGGACGGGACCTGAACTCGGGAAATCGCAGAGTCAACGCACCGTTCACACCCAACTTTCGACCAACCAATTCAGATAATCCGACACCTGATCAATCAATAATGGCAGGGCACAATCGTAGCCGCAGGTGGCTGGGGATGGGGGCGCCGTGTCGATGGTGTTACTTGGTGGTTTTCCAAGTTACAGCATGGGACGAGCTGGGAGACCCGCTGGGCTTGGCGGGGCTGCCAGTCGAGGAGCAAGACCGCTCCTCAGGCTTGCTCCGGTTCCCACGGCGCTCCCATCCCCGGCCACCGGAGGCGGACGCTACCCACAAGACTTTCCGATTGGTTAAAGTAATTTTTAGAAAGTGAGGCGGTTGAATGCCGCAAGAATACCCGTACCAAGATGCCTTCAACCGAACGCTGGCCGACCGGTCAATGGCCACCGCCACCCGCGACGAATATACAGCAACGTTGAAGGACTTCTTTCACTACTTAGAAAACTTCAACCCCACCTACCAACGCGATCACCGGGTCAACCAGCTTCAGACTCCCGACGTGGAACAGTATCTGGCCATGCTGGTGGATGCCCGTCAAATTCAAAACCAAACCTATAACAAAATTCTGTCCCATTTAAACGTCTACTTTAAGTTTCTCTTCTCTCACCGCTGGACGCCTTACCTGCCCACGCTCGACCTCAAGAGTAAGCCTAAACAGGCCGCCCAACCGGTCAACTACCGGTGGGTCGACACCCTAGCCGACTTCTTAGCCGACCAGCGGCTCCACGTTTACACTCGGCTGACCCTGTTGCTGATTGCCCACGGCTATCCCGTCCAGGTCTTTTTGCAACCGGATTTCACGGCCAACCTGATCACCGCTGACTGGTCCGCCACCGACCAGGCCTTTCTGCAAGAATTCCGAGTATTTGTGACGCCCTTACAGGACCGTTTTCAAACCGGTGATTGGTTCTTAAAGCAGCGGGCCGCGGCCGACCCCCACCTGACATTGCCCGGCCTCCACAAGTATCTCAAGCCCGACGAAAGGATCATTGGTTTCGCCCTCAGCCCCACCGTTCTATATCAAGGTTACTTAGTTAACTATCTTCGCCGCCACCCGCAAAAGACCGACAGAGAGGTTGTTGCGACCCTCAATTTGGAACCAGATTCCATCGACTACTACCGCCGACTGGCCCAACGTGCCGATTGAGTTCACTTTTTATGAAATTAATCTTATAATATAACTTATATAAGATTAATTATTTGGGGGAATAATTATGCGTAGAAAATGGTGGTTATTGGGTGGCTGTCTGGCCCTTGCCGCCCTACTCGTATGGGGAATCAATCGTTCCCAAGAGCGGCCCAATCACAACGTGCAATCTCATCCGGCTCAGGAAAACGAAGTCTCCAGTCACGACGTCTCGGCCACTCAGGTCAAGGCGCCCAAACCGTGGTTGAAGTTAAAACACCCGTTAAAGTTGCCGATTCTAATGTATCACAGCATCGCCAGTGGCAACCAACTGCGGGTGCCCAAGAAACAGTTCGCACATGAGATGGCCTACCTGAATCAGCACGGCTACCAGACGCTAACGACGACGCAGGCGATTCGCGCACTGACAACCAACACCGTGCCCCAGAAAAAAGTCGTCTGGATCACGCTGGATGATGCGTACAAGGACAACCGCAAGATTTTACCCATTTTGAAAAAATATCATCAACACGCCACAATCAACGTGATTACTGGCTTCACACACAAGTCTAACCACCTGACCCTGGCTGAGATGAAGCAATTGAAAGACTCCGGTCACATTGATTTTGCTAGCCACACGGTCCAACACCTGAACCTCGATAGCCTCACGGCGACGGAACAAAAGCAGGAACTGACGGCTTCCAAGACTTGGTTGGACCAGCACCTTCAGCAGGACACCAAGATGCTCTGCTACCCCGCTGGTCATGCTAACAAAACAACTCACAAGCTCGCTAAACAGGCTGGCTACAGCATTGCTCTGACAACCCAGGAGGGCGTCGCTACCATGAAACAGGGCCGCTACAACCTCGCTCGCTTACGAGTCACCCCGGGCATGACGCTGGCCACGTTTGGTGCAATGATAGGTTCCGGGAGTTGATTCTTCATTACTTTGCTAACTAACGGCTCTGGCTAAGCTTCACCAACCAGGGCCATTTTATTTTGCTCGAATGTAAGCGCTTCCCATTGTTTAATCTCACCTTTCGCCGTACAATAAAACTAGTTAAAAAGATCACAAGGAGGTCTTGATTATGGGGAGCGTGGCAACGTTAGTCACTTGGTCATTCATGGTAATCTTGATCGGGGCGGAAATCGTCCGGGGCATCTTCATGTTCCGCGGCTAAAATGATGATTGGAACGGGTTTGGGACACACGTCTCAGGCCCGTTTTGTGTTTCGACCGTATTTCGTTCGCCGACCAGCCTAACTGTCGCCTCCCACTGCCAATTGCCACCGCCTCGTGCTAGGCTGTGGCAACTTCATCGAGCAAAACCGCTCGTTAGGCAATTTAGCAGCGAGAAGGTGACCCCATGTGGTCGAAGTTGAATCCTCATTTCTATCGAACGTTGCCCTTTTGGCTGGGCGTCCTCTGCATTATAGCTGAACGATTCCTCTGGCAGTTTGATAGCCAATCGGCGCGGTTACTGGGGGTGGGTACCGGCACCTTTCTCATTCTCTTGAGTTTTGACCATGAACCGAAGGATAATCCTTGAAGCGAGTTGCTGAAAACCCCAGCAGCTCGCTTTTTCGGTCAACAGCCAGGCCGTACTGTCCGTTGACAGTTTATAAATTTACTCATAAGATGGACTCGTCGAAATTATAAGGAGGAACCCCTACATAATGAAAAAAGTAACCATGTTGATTGTCACACTACTAGCCGTCCTAGGATTGACCGGGAGCACAGTTTGGCTGAGTAACCACGCCACCTCTGCACAAGCTAAAACGTCCAAGACTACGAAGGCCCCTTCCTGGAAGCAGCCTTCTGAATCCAAGCCCTATCCGAACCTAAAGAAGCACAAGCACGCCTTTATCAAGGTCTCCATTGCCAAGCAACGGGTCTACATCATGGCCAGCAGGAAGAAAGTCCTGTACACCATGAAGTGCTCGACCGGTAAGAAGTCCTCCCCGACTCCTAAGGGCACGTTCCACATTCAAAATCGTGGTAAGTCCTTCTACAACGCCAGTTCCCGTGAAGGTGCCCGTTACTGGACCTCCTTCAAGGATTGGGGCGTTTACCTGTTCCATACGGTCCCAACCAACGCCAAAGGGAAGTACGTGGTCAGTGAAGCCAAAAAGTTGGGCAAGCGCGCCAGCCATGGTTGCGTGCGCCTCAGCGTTGCGGACGCCCACTGGATCTACACCCACGTGCCAGCCAAAATGAAAGTCGTTATTCACTAGGCTTACAAGCCTGACTGATCATATCTAAAATGAACATATTTAAGCGAGGTGGCCCTCTTGGCATCTCGCTTTTTTAGTTGTCTACTGTCGTATCTTTTATCATTGACAAATGTAAACGCAGTGGGGCTCATGCAGTATCTCAAACAGCTGGCGAATGAAGATTAATGAATAAAGCAAAGTGACAAATTATGTCATGCCACTCATATATACTCTATCATAACAACTAATCTATGAAATCAAGGAGTGTACTTTCATGTTAAATCATAAAGGATTGATCAAGTTCGTCACCATGTTGGGTATCGGGGTTAGCCTGTTAGGTGTTGGTTCGGTCACCGCCAATGCCTCAAGCAAGCCATATTACGGGAGTCTTTATTCTCGGAAACTTACATATCATATTGATTCAACTTCCAAGCATTGGAAAAATATTTGGAAGGGTGCTATCAATTCATGGAACAGTCTGCATGTTGTTAAGCTTCGTGCTACGAAAAAGGCATCAAATGCTGACATCCGATTAACGACAGTCAAGGGGCTTAAAAATAATACTTACCTATTTAATCCTGTTTATGACGGATTTGAACATCGGGGCGGTATTTATTGGATCAAAGTTAGCATGAATCGTCAAGCCCTGACGCATTTAAATGAAACGGAGCTAGGAAAAGAAAAGGACGCCTTATGGGCTGTTGGAATGGCACTTGGACTGGAATCAAATGATGACGAAACAAGTGCCTTATCGGGTCATGCTTCTAAGCCATCAACTAAAGACAAGGCCAACTTAAAACTTGCATACAAGGGAATCAAGTAAATAAAAAAAGCACCCATTAACTGAGTGCTTTTTTCAATCAATCAATGTATCTCTAACCAGCGCCACGACGCCAGTCCCAAACTTAGTTGTCCCAGACGTGATAGTCACCGAGCAGCTCCTTTGATCAGTCTGGTATACTGTTACCTGTAGAGTGTTAGAGTGGTGGCGAACCCTCAACTATGATTGGAGTGATGCGTATGCAACACAACATCAAACTTGAAAGGCTCGCTGTATGTGATAGGTCTGTCGGCATGCCTCCTGGGCATCGCCGCAATCTTGAACGCTGTTGCCAAGGTGATTACGGCTTATGCCAAAATCATCGAAGCAAACAAAAAGAACCGCAGCTAACTTGGCGGTCTACTCGGTTCTTTACGCTGTAATGTGACTGGGTGAGCTGTCGCTCTACATCTACCGTGTTTCTGCGCTAATTATAGCACAGGACACGGTGTTTTTGTACAGCGTTGAATTCAGGGCAAAGGAAAGAACCGTTGCTAACTTGACCGTCCACTCGGTTCTTTACGTCGTAATGCAACTAGGTGAACTGTCACTCGACAGCTACATAACTATAACACCTAAACTATTCGATCAGAACCAGTATGCCTGACGTGTTTTGGTATCAAAAGCTATCCTTTATCTGGAGTAGCTTTTTTATTTTGGCATTCAAAAATTAAATCACGTTAACTATTGAAGCATCTCTTCAATGACCATATAATAGGTCTTATAAACGCATTGTCACTACATAAACTGGTTATTGAGGAGCAATAATATCGTGAAAACTACAAAAATGATCATCGCTACGGCAACCCTGTTAGCCGCAGTTGGTATGGGCTCGGGTACTGCAATCCCCCAAGCAGGTTTGGGAGTCGATCAGGCTAGTGCCAAGTCCGTACGTCGCACTGCAACGCCTAAGTCTTACAAGAAGTTGGCTAAGAAAGCCGTGCACGTTTCTAAAGGAAATATGTATTCATCAGCTAAGCTCAGCAAGATTTCTCACAAGGCTAAGAACTATAAGCACACCACCTTTTATCGGACTAAGCAAGCTAAGGTTGTTAAGGCTAATAAGAAGACTGCCGTTTATAACTATATTAAATCAAGCAATGGTAAGACTAAGGGCTGGATTTGGCATGGCTATGTGAAGAATGGCAAGGCTCCAAAAGCTAAGACAAGCAAAGCTGTAGCCACGAGTGCTAAGTCTAAATCAAGCTCATCTGTAAGCTCGAGCAATAAGATTAGTAAGAGCAAGTTGAAGAGCATTAATAGTGCGGCAAGTAATTCGACGCATACTAGTATTATTAATAATTGGCTTATCGAACCAGGTAAAAAAGGTTCAGGATCCTTGACTAATTCTAAGGGATATTTAAAAGTTGCTAAGGGAACAAAGTTATATAATGTCGCTGGCGGCGCTGTTATTGGAACTTTGTCTAATGGACATCGGATGATGGGTGCTAAAGCTCATCCTTCTAAGTATTTGGAAGTTATGCCCGGAACTTATAGTAATTCTACTAACTTTAAGAATAATAGTAAGCATTGGGTTGTTTATTATATTAGTGGAAATGGACTAAATAATCATGGAACAGCGGCGAGTCCTCACAAAGGATTCAAATATCTAAGCGGTATGGACCAGGGACTCAGCAATGAATTTACTGGTGTTTGGCTGAGTATGAATGCTCAATCCGATAGTGCTTTGTATAATTGGACTCAGAAAATTTTATTGATTAATAAAAAAGCAGCTCAAGCAAAGTTCTTTTAGTATTAAATGGCTATAAAAACACTCTATATTTGGGTGTTTTTATTTTACACTTTTTGATATGCGATTTGTATTAAAGTTCTTCACCTCCACCAACGTGTGAAGGACAATTAATAAGTTAGACACCATTCAAACTTATACCACTAGCTTTATGTGCTAATATTCCGCGGGCGTTGGGAGTGTCAAATTTTTTGTGTAAATGGAAGTCCTCTCCCATTAGCTAGTTTCTAATACATGGATTCTAACGTGTCCTGAATTTGCTTAAAACCTCGATGCGTTCGCTCAAAATTTTGGCCGTTGTAGTCACGAATAACTGTGACCAGAACTCGTTCTAGCGCTGGTTCATTTGGAAATTGTTCTTTCTTCTTTGTCTGTCGTTTTAGCTTCTTGTTGAACGATTCAATGAGATTTGTGCTGTAGATGCTACTGCGTATCGCAGCTGGAAACGTGAAACAGGTCAAGAGATGAAGATTATCTTCTAGCTTGTTCGTTACTTTTGGATACGTCTTTTGCCACTTGTCTATGAAGTCAGCTAAGGCTTGTTTTGCGTCGTCCATGGTAGCTGCTTGATGGATCAGTTTGAAGTCGTTAAGAACCTCTTGTCGGTCCTTAGTTCGAACGTGAGCTTCAATGTTCCGACTGACGTGGATCAGGCACTGCTGGAGCTTAGCCTTAGGGAAGTGGTCACCAATTGTGTTGGTAAGGCCGACTAAGCCATCGGCCACGAATAAGAGGACTTCCTTTACACCACGCTGCTGGATGTCCACGAGAAGCTCTTCCCAAACGGTACTGGATTCAGTTGGAGCGACTTGGTATGCTAGGACCTCTTTCATTCCATTTGGTCGAATGCCAATGGCGATATGCACGGCTTCTTTAGCCACTGAGTCCCGGCGAAGTGGTAAGTATGTTGCGTCCACATAAATGACTGCGTATCGGCTCGCTAGAGGACGCGTTTTGAAGGCGTTGACCTGTTGGTCAACGACCTTCGTGAGGTTCGAAACCGTTTGTGATGTGTAATGAGCCCCATACATTTTCTCAATCAAATCCGCAATCTCACTAGTGGTAATCCCTTTTTCGTAGAGCTGGACAACAGTAGCCTCTAAGCCATCCGTTTGTCGTTGATAGCTCGGGATAGTTTTCGTATTAAAAATACCATTTCGATCGCGTGGAATCTCCAAATTTAATTCTCCATACTTAGTCTTAAAGGTCCGCAGATAATGCCCATTGCGTGAATTGCCGCTGTTAAAACCTTGGCGATCATAAGGCTCATAACCGAGGAACGACGAAAGTTCCTCGTGCATTAAATCATTGATGGCCGTTTCCAAATGTTGCCGAAAAACTTCATCTAAATCTTGCTTTTGTGCTAGTGCTGCCATAATTTCTTTGTTAAACTGAGTCATGGGGAAAGCCTCCTATGTCCTATGAAGTGAGTGTGGTTGCTAACTATCATAAGGGAGAGGCTTTCCCTTTTCAATTGCTTATTTTTCTATTTACACATAATTATTTAAACACCCCGGGCGTTAGACCACCACGCCTAAATACGATAAACTAGAGATGATTAGTAACACGCCACATAGGTAAGAAACTTCCTGCCAACTTAGAAAGGGTTACATCCATTATGCTATTAGTCGCATTCTTCTGCACACTAGCCGCCTTTATCATGGGCATTATGGGGCTGGTTCAGCGCCCCCGGCACGCCAAACTGTTGATTGGCGTCTACGTCTTTTACTACCTGATTGCCCTGCTGGCCGTCTTCGTGATGCTGCCTAGCAAAGCGCTCTTTAGCTTGATCATCCTCAACGTCATCAGTGGTATCGCCTACCTGCCATTCTTGGCTTTCAGTAGTCCCAACGTGACGATCGAAGGTCCCGAAAAGAGTGGTCGGCCCCGCTTCCGTAGTCGTAACCGCGGCCTCAACGTCGCCGCTGCCATCCTGGGGCTGCTCTTCTTAACCAGCCTCTTCGGCGCCGCCCAGACCCGTTTCGGCGTAAAACCCGTCTACAACTCTTTGAAAATCAAGACTATGAAGACGGCGCCCCTCTTGGATAAAGACGCTACCCCCATCGCCATTGCGCCTAAGACCGTCCGCAACAAGATGAACAAGGCCATGAGCACCGTCCCCAACACTTCTTACTACAAGCTAGGTGACCTTCAGACGCAAGTCGTCAAGGGCAAGACCGTCTACATTGCCCCCGTTGAATTCGACGGATTCTGGCGGTGGCAACGCGCCCGTGAGACACCGGGGTACTTCATGATCGACGCCACCAACGTGAACGCCGAACCCCATTTCGTCAAACAGGCCATGAAATACACGCCGAGTGCCTACCTGATGGACGACGCCCAACGAGTCATCTACAATCGTTTTCCAGGTTGGGTCCAAGAAGGCCAACCGCAACTCGAAATCAAAGACAACGGCGAACCCTACTTCATTCAAACGGTTTATAAGGCGCGCGGCGTCTCCAGTCGTATCAATTACCACAGCCTGCACGTCGTGGTCCTGAACGCCAAGACCGGGACCACTAGTCTCTACGCCGCCGCCAAAGCCCCCAAGTTTATCAACGAATCGATTGCCTCCTCCACCGCTGCCGAAATGAACGACATCTTCGGCTGGTATGGCAACGGCTACTTCAACGCGCATTTCAACAAGACCGGCGTTAAGGAACCCAACAGTAACGGGACCGAGGACGGCGTCACACCCGTCGTCGACAAGCACGGCAACATCTCGTACTTTAACGACTTCACCTCACCCAAGACCAGCGCGGATTCAACCATGGGTTACTCCATGATCAACGCCAGAACGGGAACTCTGACCTACTACACCGGGAAAAATATCGGGGTCATGGACAGTGACGGTGCCAAGAAGATTGCCGAAAAGGAGTACGTCGCCCAGAAATGGACCGCTACCATGCCAATCATGTACAACATCGATGGCACGCCAACCTGGGTCGTTTCCCTGCTAGACTCCACTGGGGCCTTCCGGAGTTACGCCTACATCAAGGCGGCTGACCAGAGCGTGAAGGCTTACGCCACGACGGCGACCCAGGCGCTGGACCAGTACCGGGTGCAACTCGCCTCCGTTGGCTCCACGGCCAGCTCCACCACGAACTCCAAGCTCACTAAGACCAAGGGAACCGTAGAACGAGTCGTCGTCATTCCGAATGGGGACACCCAAAACGTATTGTTTGCCTTAAAGGGCAACGACACCCTCTGGACCGTGGGAACGGCCGATTACCCCAAAGCTGTCCTGATGAAGGCTGGCGACCAGGTCAAACTGACCGGCCGGATTAACCAAAGCGCCAAGACGGGGACCGTCGAAACCTACACGAACCTGACGTTTAAGTAATCCCTACTCTTACTAACGAATTTCAGATGAGATTTGCCACCCTCTTTTTGAATAATTGACGATTAATCTCACTTTAAGAAAATCAGGCCTCTAATCTGAAGCTCACTTGTCCAAGCAGACTGTTTGATTAAACAAAGATGTCAAAGAACATGCCGCCAAAGTTGCCTCTGGCATGGGAATAGACTTAAGTACTGCCGTCAACATGTTCTTAGTTGAACTAAGTAAAACCAATAAGTTACCTTTCACACCAACCGGTCCCGAGTTCCCAGACATTTGGAAAGATGCTCCCAAGGATATCGCAAACTTTAATCAGAGCATCGGCATATTAGATGATGGGAAAAATTATGGTAAGGAAAACAGCGATTAAACAAGGTCAACTTTTGAACAATTAGCGTATCCCAAAGAAGTTGTCCTTCGCATGCTTTAGTGATCTATCGAATGATTTTCTAAAGTTCAAGAATTTTAGAAAAGGTTTGAGACAAAAGTCTCAAACCTTTTTTACGTTCCGAACATATATAGTTAAAACGTGCGACAAAAAGCAGTCTATCACCGTTAATGCTCATTGACTAATCGCCTTTGGCCACACGCTATTTACCGTTGAAAGTTCGTATCGTCTGAAGCCAACGGTCCCACTAATTCGTGGGGCACGTATGGCTCTTCCAGATATTGTACGTCCGCCGGCGTCAATTCGAGGTCCAATGCCTTAATGGCCCCCTGCAAATGCGAGGACTTCGTAGCGCCAATGATGGGGGCAGTCACCGTCTGCTTCTGTAACAGCCAGGCCAAGGCTACCTGAACACGGTCCACACCATGCTTGTCGGCAATTTCACCAACCCGCTGGATGATTGGCATATCCAATTGCTTACTGTCATCGTACTTGGAACGGGCCACTTTATCGGTCGCATACCGCTTCGTGTCCCCGGCCCAATCACGAGTCAACCGACCAGATGCCAGTGGGCTGTATGGTGTCACCGCAATCCCCTGGTCCGCACACAGCGGCAACATTTCCCGTTCCTCTTCTCGGTAAAGGAGATTCAAGTGATTCTGCATCGACACAAATTTAGTCCAACCGTGCTGTTCAGCCACCGCTTGCGCCTTTTCAAACTGCCAGGCAAACATGGCCGAGGCGCCAATGTAACGCGCCTTACCAGACTTCACAACGTCGTTCAACGCTTCCATGGTTTCTTCAATTGGCGTAGTGTAATCCCACCGATGAATAATGTACAGATCCACGTAGTCCGTCTGCAAGCGTTCTAAACTTTGGTCGATTTGGGAGAGGATGGCCTTGCGGGACAACCCTGCCACGTTAGGCGCTTGATTCGGGGTGAAGAACACTTTCGTAACTAACACAACTTCGTCACGATTAGCTAATTTGTTCAGTGCATGACCCACAAACCGTTCGCTATCACCATGTGAGTAAATATTCGCCGTATCAAAAAAGTTAATGCCCAGGTCTAGCGCCTCACGAATGACTTGTTCACTGGCTGCCTCATCGATGGCCCAGGGAAACATCCCCGTCGACGCATTACCGAACCCCATGGTCCCTAAACACAACCGGGAAACATCCAATCCGGTACGTCCTAGTTTTACGTAATCCATTGTCTACCATCCTTTTCTGTCACAATTTTTATGTACGCCTATCAAATCCACTGACCGACTTTAGTATAGAACCTTCGACCAACTCGAAGGTAAGCCACACAGGGACGATGCTACACCCAATTGCTAGCCTTCAAATGCCAACCCACCCTGACTAACCAGCGTGTCCGCCGTCAAAATAGTGGTTGTCGATTCCTGAACTAGGGCCTGACCGGCTGCTTGATAGCGTCGATAGCCGGCTGACTGACAGAGCGTCTGGTAAGCCAACAAATCGGTATAAATGTCAAAGCGTACCCAGTTCTGTGGTGCCGTCACTGACCGCCCAATGTACGTCGCCAGAATCCCCTGAGTTCCCGCTAACCAAGTCCGGAGGGACGTTTGCATTAACTTCCGGTACGCTTCCTCCTTGCCCGCCTGCAACGTGAACTCATGTAACTGAATAAAGTGCCCGTCATCCTGAGTCCCCTGCAACGATTGTTTCAGTTCCAGTAAGAGTACCGGCGTCAAATTGATCACCGTCTGGTCGGTGACCGCTTGCTCAGCGACGCCCTTAAAAGCCGAAAACTGTGGTGACTTTGCGTGCGTGTCATAACTAGCTTGATCGCGATAAATTTCCACAACCCGGTTAGCCATCCCCGCCGCAT
This sequence comes from Levilactobacillus yonginensis, assembly GCF_964065165.1. Classification (NCBI taxonomy): domain Bacteria; kingdom Bacillati; phylum Bacillota; class Bacilli; order Lactobacillales; family Lactobacillaceae; genus Levilactobacillus; species Levilactobacillus yonginensis. Next base: position 1,478,737 of record NZ_OZ061549.1, read on the forward strand.
CGACGTGGGTCGCATACATGGCGAGGGTCCCCGCCTCATTTTCAATTGAAGTTTGTAGATTGTGCTGCCCCGCCGCAACAAAAGCGTCACGTTGGTCCGCCTTAATATTTAATTTAAATAATCGAAACAATGGTGCTGGATGTTCCTGTGCCATCGAAATCGCTGCCCTTCACTCGTTTAATTAGTTGCTTATGCCAATGGTGTTAGTGGTTTGATGACCCGCGCAGGTACCCCGCCAACGACCGTATTAGCCGGCACGTCCTTGGTGACCACTGCACCGGCACCCACGACAACGTTGTTGCCAATGTGGACGCCGCCAATAATGGTGACGTTGCCACCGATCCACACGTCATCACCAACGGTAATCGGCTTGGTGTAGGTGACCAAGTAACGAGAACCGTCTGGACGCACGCCAAATCGTTGCGTTGCATCCAACGAGTGGGCCCCGCAGTAAAACTTGGTATCCGGTGCAATAATGACGCGGCTACCCAACGTAATTTTGTTGGAATCTTGAAACGTGCAATTGCCATTGATGAAGACATCATCGCCAACTGCGATGTGTTGCCCGTAGAGCGCACTAAACGTCCCAGTAATGGTCAACCGTTCTCCCGTCCGACCAAAGAACGCTCGAATGGCAGCAGTCCGCTGCGTCCCAGCCGCCGTGTTGATGATCGTAACCAACTTGCGGCCACGGGCTAAAATGCCTTGCAACTCCGAATCCCGGTAATCATAATCCTGGCCGGCTAACATTTTTTCGTGTTCCGTCATCATCTCGTTAATCTCTCCTAACGCAAATCGGGCAACCGAACCAGTTGGTTCAAGGTCACCCAATTGTCCCTTTATCGCTGACCTGATACTTACGCCATCAAGGCCTGCCAGTTATCTTTAAAAATAGCCTGCTTCTGCGCCGCTGTAATCGCCATGTCATTCACGGCCTGTTCAATGACCGCCGTTGGTCCCACTGGTGGGATGCCAAACGGTGAATCGGTCCCAAACAAGACGTGGTCAACGCCGAAGAAGTCAGCCGCTAACTCCAGCGCCTTGGGGTTACCCAGAATGGCCGTATCCACGTAAAATTTTTGAAAATCCGCGTAGTCTTCAGCCGTTTGAATGTACTTGATGCGTTGACTAAAGTACGGCACCATCGCACCGGCGTGATGAACAATGACCTGCAACCCCGGATACTTCCGGAAATACTTTGCAGTCACGATGCCATACATCGCTTGCGTAAGCTCGTATTCCCAGCTAAACGTCAAATTATTAGCCGGCTTTTGCATATCGAAAACCGGGTGCAACCAAATTGGCGCTCCAATGGCGGCCATCTTGGCAAAAACGGGTTCGTATGCTTCATCCGTAATCGGCTGGCCCAGGGCCTGCGTGAAGAGCTGGACGCCGACCAACGCATCACTGCCAGCCACCTGATCGTCGATGATCTGCAAGGCGGCGGGCACGTTATTCATCGGTAACATGGCCACGCCGGCTGGAAAAATATCGCGGTTGGCCCGTACCAAGGCGGCAATTTCATCGTTGGCAGACCGGCACAACTCAGCGGCCTGATTGGGGTCAACAAAGTCTTCCGGATTCAAGTTGACTGCTGAAATGATTTGTTGGTGGGCCGTTGGTAACGATGCTCGGTGTTGCGCAACGTCCGTCAACAGGTCGTTTTTCATGTAGGGAAAGTTGGCCAAGACGTTGGGGTGAATCGCGTCCATTTGTGCCAAAAACTCGGGTGGTAGAACGTGGGCAAAAACATCAATCACTGCCATCGTGAGCCCCCCTTAGTACCAGCTAGGCTTATCGCCGTCAGTTCCAGCCTTGTTCAGCCCAACACTAACGTTTTCGTAAGTCGTTGGCTGGTTGATGACCTTGACCACAAAGTCCGCCACACTGTGCCGGGAAACTTCGGTCCCTTTAAACCCATCAGCCAAGGTCGTCACCTCGTAGTCGACTTCGGCGTTATTCGTCAGCCAGGCTGGTCGAACTTCAGTGTAATCCAAACCGGACTTAGCCACCAGTTCCGCCGTCCGGGCAAACGCTGGTAAGTAAGCACCGATCATCTGATGGTTCCACTCGCCAAACTTGCCAGGTACTTCATCGTGAGCGCCAAGTGAGCTGATGTAGATCAACCGTGATTTGCCAGTCTGCTTCATAGCATCCACGACGCTCTGCGTTTGAACGTCCAAATCGGATCCGCCCAGGTTGGAGTAAACGACGTCGGCACTACTCATCGCCGTGGCAACGGCTGCTGTATCGTGCACATCCCCGTCCACCAAGGTGACCCGGTCATTTTGTTCATACTTAGCCAGTCGCGAGGCGTTCCGCAAGAACAGGATCAACGTATCGTCGGTCTCCTGCAGTAACCGTTCAGTGACTAATTGTGCCATGGCACCATGGGCACCGAGAATCATAACTTTTGTCATTTTAAATCCTCCTAATTTTTATCATGGGCAGCTTCGTATCTAATTTTTAGCCGCCAGTTACGCCCCGCTGAGTAAAATCTGCGAGTTGGAAGCTAGTGGGCCAATATTTCAAATATAACCCTTTCAATCGCTAAATACGCAATGATCGGTCTGGCAATTAAAAAAGTTTAGTGGCAACGTTCTGTACAGTCACACAGAGCGTTGTCATTCCGACCCGCTTCAAGTTTGAGGCTAGGGCAACTCTATCCGAACGGTTGCGCTAATGGGCCCCGCCGCAACCATTGGCGGTAAATAGGGACTCCCCGCGTACTTCGCTTCATACGCCTCACTGATAGCAGCCGTTAATTGATCGTCAGTCTGGACTGGCACGTAGGCGACTTCAAAGTCCTGACCCGCCAGATGAATGCGGCCGGCCCCCTGTTGTTTCGCCGATTGATACCACCGTGACTGTTGGCCGTTCCAAGCCCGCACGTACAGTTGGTCACCGACCACCACCGACCAGATCCAGGTTGGTGTGCCGTAGGTTTTACCATCCTCATAGAATGGTGAGACCCGCATATCATCTGCCGTGGAAAATGCGGCTAATTGTTCCTGTGTCCACTTACTCACGTAAAAACACTCCCTTCGAGTTCAACCCATTGACATCATCATACTGGCGATTAATAATTATGTAAAATACTTAGTTTTAATGCTTCACCATTCATTTTATGTATGCTTGTAGAACGTCGCTAATGCCGCTCCGGCGGTCAGGGATGGAACCAGCCGTGGGGTCGCTTCAGCCAAAGAGCGGGCTTCTCGCTCGCTTTGTGGTTTCTGAATCCGGTAAGGTCATTGACGATCGCCGTCATGCTCCTCACAATTGGCTGCTGGATTTAGAGATTGAAAAACTAGTCCCTACCCTTACTAACGAAATCCACGGTGATTTTGTCACCCCTGTAGCAAAAAATCGTCGCGACCCCCTAAATGGGTAACGACGATTTTTATGAATCGACTAGCAGTCACACGTTTCTAAAGCAATCCAGAGAAAAGAAGGTCTTATCCATGGAATTACGCGTTCTCCGTTACTTTATGATGATCGTTCAGGAGAAAAACATTAGTAAAGCGGCCAACCGCCTACACGTGTCACAGCCGACCGTGTCCCGACAACTCAAAGACTTAGAAGCCGAGTTGGGAGCCACCCTATTTGACCGAGGCAATCGAACCATTCGATTAACGGCAGATGGCGAGTACTTTGCGAATCAGGCCAAACAAATCTTAGCGCTAGCGGACAAGACACTGACAAATATTCACCGGAAACAAGACGTTGCCGGGTCCGTCTTTGTTGGCAGCGCTGAGGCCCGAAGTATGTTGACGGTGGCCCAAGCCATCGGCCATTTAAATCACCAGCACCCCCGCGTTCAGGTCAACCTGGTCAGCACCGATGCCGCCGAAATTCACCAACAGTTAAGTTCCGGGGTCTTCGACTTTGGCGTGGTCATGGAGCCCGTCGACAAGACCGACTATGACTTTCTGCGGTTACCAGGCGAAAGTCGCTGGGGCTTACTGGTTCAAAGTCGGTCAGCACTGGCCCAACAAGCCACGGTTAGTTTGGACGATGTGGCCCACACGAAATTGATTCTCCCACAACAGGGCGGTAGCCAACGCATCCACGACCTATTTGGCTTCACCCAGGCTGATTTGGACGTCGCCGCCACCTATAACTTACTGTATAACGCCTCGCTACTAGTGACTGCTGGTGTCGGCAACGCCCTAGGATTGGATGGCATCATTAACACTAACCAGACTGACCTGACCTTCATTCCCCTAAAGCCCCGCATCTCGTCGGGAGCCAGCCTAGTTTGGTTAAAAGGCCAACGCCTTTCTACGGCCGCGCAAGCCCTATTAGCTGAAATTCAAGCGACATTAGCCCCTACTCAAACTCACGAATAACTATTAACGCCACTAAGCTACGCCTCCGTAGTCCCTTTGACTCGCCGCAAAACTTTGGCTGGCGTTCCCACCACGACCACGTTGGCCGGAACATCCTTAGTCACCACAGATCCGGCCCCTACAATAGCATTCTCACCCACTGTCACGCCGGGTAAGATCATAGCGCCAGCACCGACCCAGGCATTCTTTTCAACGTGAACGGCACTGGCTTGGACGTCCCGCCGGTGGCCCGGGTCCTCAACGTGATTGACCGTCAACAACATGGCTCCAGGTCCAATCAACGCCCCGTCACCCAAATAAATCCCGCCTAAGTCGACGAACATCACGCCCTGATTCACGTAAACGTTGTCGCCGATAAAGAGATGCGGCCCAAAGTCGCTGTGGACCGGTGCGTTGATTTCAGCAGATTCCGGGACACTGTAGCCAACGACTTGACTCAGAGTCGCCCGCCGCTGTTCGTTGGTTTGATCAATATGGTTGAACTTCTTTAAGAGTTCCTGCGTACGTTGGACCGTTTGGTTGATGAGTTGAAAATCCTCACCGGTAAAGTCTAAGGGTTCTCCGGCCAACGCACGTTGAAAAATTGCTGGTTCTGTCATTAAAATTCACGACTCCTTCTTTGTTCTCTAGCCGTTAGTATAGAGACGACGCAGACGTATATCCAATACTTATCTCAAATTAGAAGCCATAGCATTTAGGCATGGCTGTAGACGCAAAAAGCAGAACCGCCACGGGGGAGTGACGATTCTGCTTTTTAGTTTGTTTGTTTTCTCTTGTCGTTGTGGATATTTGATGATTGTGTTATTTAAAGCTGTTGGAAAAAGTATACCCGTCGTTGCCTTTAGCTGCTGGGGACTAGCAGCCTCTGAAACGTGTTCCACGAGCCAGGTCCCTGCGCTTTGACTCTCTAATGCTCAGGACCTAACCGGCTCGTTCCACACTCTTTAATCCCCAACCGGATGCCAGCCATTGGCGTCACTTAACCGGTTCAGGAAGGCCATATCCTTTTCGCTGATGTCGAAGTCCAGCTGGGCGTTGGCTTCAACGTGGGCCATTGCTCGGGCCTTTGGCAGTGGTGCGACACCATTTTGAATGACGAACCGCAGTGCTAATTGGGGAATGGAGACACCGTAGTTACCAGCAACGCGTTCCAGTTCTGGGCTGTCAACCAAACCACCAGTTGCGAGTGGTGAGTACGCCTGAACCACAATTTGGTTGGTCTCAGCTGTCTTTACAATAGTTGGTTGGGTATGACCCACGTAGTATTGAATTTGGTCAACAGCTGGTTTGACCGTTAAGCCATCCCAGGTTAACAGGTTTTCCAAGTCGTGGGAGTTGAAGTTTGATACCCCAATCGCCTTGGCCCGCCCACTGTTATAAATGTCTTGCATCGCCCGCCAAACTTCACGGTTATCAGCATCGTGGTTTGACCCCATTTGGGCCCATGGCCATGGTGCATGGATGATGTAGGAGTCGACGTAATCGAGATTTAAAGCGGCCAAACTACTCTCAAAGTCAGCCATAGCTTCGTCATAGGACTTCGATTCAGCTGGCAACTTCGTTTGTACAAAGATATCGGCACGCGCCACGTCGCTGGCAGCAATGGCTTCACCGACGCTTTGCTCGTTTTGATAGGCCTTGGCAGTATCAATGAACCGGTAACCAGCCTTTAAAGCATTACTAACGGCATCGTAAGTTTCCTTACCAGGTCGTGTTTGCCAGGTCCCAAAACCAACCTTAGGCATCTTCAGACCATTGTTTAAGTCAAATGTATCCGTAATTGTTGGCATTCAAATTCCTCCTTGATTGCTGATAGGTCTGAGTATAGACCCTTAGGGCCACACGAAGGCAACGCTAAATTAGTTAAAATTCAAAAAAACTACTGATTTATCACGCAATCAGTTAATTCTTTCAAAAAGTTTGGGGCTTGTTCACTAATCACGTGTTCAATTAGCTATCTTGCTGAATTGACAGCTATTTAACGACTTTTATCAAATGAACAAAGACGTTAAATTCCGATAATATCTTTCATTTTAATCATTTTGGATATTTGTATTTATTCTAAAAGAGTATATACTTACGAATTGTAAGCACCATTTACAAATTCTCGCGTTCTCGCAGGCGCGGATGACTACCGTTGACTTGAACTGAAAATGGAGGAATTTACCGATGGATACAACTACTACACCATGGACCAATGAACAATTAGACTTATTTTTAAATGGCCACACCTTAACGATGAAGCCTTATAACCCAGACATGACTACCTTTGAAGAAGAATCTCCCGTTTGGGAAGTCGTTGTTGATGGCAACGTTTACTCCCGCGGCTGGAACGGCCAACAGACCAAGTGGTACATGGCTGCCGTCGCCCAAAGTGCAGGTGAAATCAGCGTTAGCGACCACAACTTTGCGGCCCGTTTCGAACCAGCCGAACAATCGGCCGATTTAGACGCCAAAATTACGGCAGCGTACAAGGCTAAGTACGACGGCCAACGTTCTTTACCAAGAATGATTTCAGAAAACCCAACTGCCGCTACGCTGCACGTCATGCCTCGTTAGACAGCGTTGACGCTGAAACTGGTCAGGAACTCCAGCCTATGGGGACCGATCGAAGCCTGAGAGGCGGTCTTCAAGCTCGGTGGTAATCCTTGCCCAACCCATAAGTCTTACCACCGTCCAGTAGAATCGGACCGAAAGTTCCGGACCGATTCTACCTTCACAGGCTCAGGCCGGAGGCGTTCCCCACAGCAGGCGGACTCTCCGAGCGCCTCCGGTGGCTGAGTCAGGCTAGAGTTAAATCTAAAGTCTTACCCAGCCACCGAAATAAAATACGCACAGTCAAAGTAAACTCAAAAGAACAAGAGACCTGTGCTTGATAACTTAACGTGAAACAGCAAATAACCAGCAAACACAATTGTGCTTGCTGGTTATTTGCAATTACTGAAATCTAATGTCATGCAATCGATTTCACAAAGTGTGTTATGATTGCCTTAATACAAGCGATAATATATGAGAAACTATCGGAGGCGGTTTTATGGGGTTACGAAGACGATTTAAATGGTTACTAGCGTTAGGAAGTTTACTGATTGGTATCGGACTCATCGGGGGCTTGACCAGTGCCAATGCTGATTCTGGTGCCAGCGGCCACACCGTGTGGACTTCGATTGAGTTGGTGCCTAACCACGCAATATTAAAAGTTCACGGAACAGCACCAACAGGCACGCTCATTAACCTCACTGATACCGTTCCTCTGTATGATAATACTGGCAAAGTTGAATCGGTCCGACGACTTGCTAGGGGCTTCGAGAGTGAATCAGACCAAATCTTACTGAACTTAGATACTGGTAAAAGCTATTATCAAATCAATAAGACGGAATACCTCGATGCAGCTGATGTAGACTACACCGATCCGTCCGGTGACACGACCACCACGACACTGACCATCAATTGCGTTAACCCATCGAAGACTTCCTTACAGAAGTTGACGTTTACGGTTGGCACTCAACAAGCGGCGGCCCTAATGACCGAATTAACAACGGCCAAGCCCGCGGCTGACATTACGGGTTACAAACTAGATACGGTCGCACCTGCAGGAACAAATGAAGTCACCTACACTTACAATCCAACTGTGACCTTTAAATTTCAGGACGCCAGTGGTAATCAGCTGGCAGACGATGAGGTCGTCTCAGGTAAGCCGGGCGACAAGTATACCTTGCCGGACAAATCAACCGACGCTGCTTTCAAGGGCTTGACGTTAAAGTCCATTAAAGGTGGTACACCCACGGGTATTTACCAGGATACGCCGCAAACTTTCACTTACGTTTATGGTAAGCCAACGGCCACCACTACTGACACGAACACCACTGAAGCAAAAGCGGCGCCAGTTACGGTGCACTATCAAACGGCCAGTGGCACGAAATTAGCCAAAGATACCGTCATTAATGGCACAGTTAATGCACCTTATCAGGCTAAGCAAGGGGCAATCAAGGGGTATACCTTGGTCAAAACCATTGGCACGCCAGCTGGCAAGTTCACAACCTCTGCGCAAACGGTGACTTACGTTTATACCAAGAACGCAGCTACTTTCCAGCCATTCATGATCTACACCAAGCAGGGACTCTATCGGTACGCAAAACCAACATTTAAAGTTAGTCAACGCGATGCCCACGTGAAGGGCCTGCCACGAATCCAGGCCAAGACGTTCAAGGTCGTGGGAATTGCCAAGTCAATTCAAGGACGAACCCGCTACCAGTTAGCTGATGGAACCTACGTCACAGCGAAGAGCAACTTTGTGGCCAACCTATACTGGCAAGGCAAACACTATCAAAAACTAGTCGTATTTAATCCCAAAGGAACTTATGAATATCAACAGGCTACCTTTAGTCATGACAAACGCGTTAAACACTTAAAGAAAGGCACCGTTGTCCACGTTAAGCGGCTGGTTCGGCGGGGTGTCATGACCCGCTACCAACTAACCAATGGCACCTACCTGACTGGTAACAAACAATGGGTGTCCGTGAAGTAGCTCTAACAAACTAAAGGTTGAAAGTTCGAAAACTGTTATCAAGCCACGTTATCGACTTAAGATTAGTGCTCCACTAGGTAGCCGAGAGTGAGCCAAATTTGGACTCAGCCGTGGAATTTTTAAGTGACCTTCTTGAAAATGGCGACTTGAAGACGTGCTTTGCGGCTTCAAGCGAGGGACAAGACCGCTCTTTGGCTTGTCCCGTCCTTTCCACCGCGTTCCAGTCCAGATTTGGCGAACGGTAAGGCGACAATTTCCCGCTATATCTGACTAAACCCCAACACCCAATCCTTGTTGTATCAAGCATAGTGGGTGTTTCAGTACTTTCAACCTTTGGTAACAAAGACAAGCCGTCAACACTATTTGAAAAAGTAGTGTTGACGGCTTGTTTATTTTAATCGTCGCTATTTATGGGCCAATCCTTTAAGCTAAGGCACTCGTAACCGGCGTAACCAACGCTTTAAGCAACTGATCCGTAGTCTGCTTGCTGTGGAACACGACGCGATCCGCAAACAGCGTCGCGGTCTGCTGGGCCTTGTACACAATCTGTTGCTTGGCTCCAGTGGTTGCATCGGTGACGGTCGCCTGGGCAACCGGATCGCCGGCATCGACCATCCCGCTGCTCAACTGAGCTGGTGTCAATTTTGTCTCCACCTTGGTGCTCAAATTAGCCGCCTTCTCTTGGTACCAAACGCCCGCCTGACTGATGATCGGCGCCGCTGTAACCTTGGTTTCTAAACCATTAGCCAGTGACACTGACTGGTTTGCCAACGGCGTGGTCTCTAACTGGTACATTTCTTTCGTCTGCTTGATTAACTTGTTCATCGCGGAAAAGGTCGTGTCGCCACCGATAATGGTCGCAATCATTCGCTGACCATTGACCTTGTACGAAGCGGTATAACACAGCTTGGCACTCTCCGTAAAACCAGTCTTCAAGCCATCGATTTGGCTTTCCTTCTTATAATGGCTCTTACCCTTTAAACAACCATTTTCATTATAAATGGTGGTGCCATTGATTTTGGCTTCAGTCTGATTCGACATCTGCGTAATCTCGGGGTCCGCAGCCAACAAATGCTGGGCGACCAACGTGATCGCCTTAGCGGAAACTAAATTTTCTTCCTTCTTGCCAGTATTGGGGAGAACCAAGTTGTAATCCTTCAAATCTCCGTTATCTAACCCAGAAGAGCTAATGAAATGGGCCTCGATGCCCCAGTCCGCGCTCTGTTGATTCATCAGGGCGACAAATTTAGCATTATTGCCGGCCACGTACTCTCCTAAGGCTGTTGCGGCACTGTTCGATGAAGCAATCATGGCCGCAGCCACCAACTGTTTCACCGTAAACTTCTCCCCGGTCTTCATCCGTAGAGAGGAGAATTCATAGCTGTGACTCAGCTTTAAGAGGTCGTTGCTCATTGGCACATCATCGTTCCAACCAATCTTGCCATCATTGATGGCCTTAACCGTCAGATAAACAGTCAGTAATTTTGAAAGTGACGCGATTGGGTATTTCTTATCCGCATTTTGTTGGTAGAGTACCTGGCCACTCTGGGCGTCCATGACGAACGCAGCCCGGGCTGGGACCTTAGAAACGGTCTTTGTGGCCGCATTTGCGGTCACACCACCACCCAAGCCAATTACGGTCAGGCCAACGATAGCGGCCTGCCATAACCAGCGTTTAAATTTTTGCACGAGCGTAAACGCTCCTTTCAAGATAGTAAGTTGTATATATTATACAGAAAGTTTGGGCCCATGGGGTGACAAACCGCAATCTTGCCCAAATTTTAACCTATTAAAAATGTATTTGTAAAAAAAGTTGGCCATAACCCTTGACCATTTGTGTTTACAGTTGTAAACTAAACTCATTAATTAAGATTACAATTGTAAACGAAAGGAGTTGTATCTATGGCAGCCACAGAAGTAGCAGTCACCATTTCCGACGCAGAATGGCGGGTCATGCGGATCGTTTGGACCCTCGGTCAAGCCGATAGCCGGACCATCATTGATTTATTAGAGCAACAACACGACTGGAAAGCGGCCACCATCAAAACCTTGATTGGCCGGTTGGTCAAGAAGGGCGCCTTGGCCACAGCCAAAGATGGACGCCAATTCATCTACACCCCGAACATTGACGAACAAACGGCAATGGACACGGCACTGCAGACTGAGCTCGATCAGATGTGTGCCATGCACCGGGGAACTGCTCTAGCGCACGTGTTAGAGCAGACCGAACTGAGTCACAACGACGTTCAAGAATTACTGAACGTCCTGAATAAGAAATTAGCCACAGCGCCAGCTGAAGTTGCCTGTGACTGTCTACCTGAAAATTGCGAGAGGAGTTGTGAATAATGAAAGAAACTGAGATGCACAACATGGACATGCACGACGACATGGCGGGCATGAACCATAGTCAAATGAACCACAGCCAAATGAACCACGATGAAATGGCCCACATGGACATGAGTAACATGGATATGAGCGACATGGATATGGACATGGGCGACGGTCACATGATGCACATGGGTAACCTGAAGCGTAAGTTCTGGGTCTCCCTCATCCTCATGATTCCTGTGATTCTGATGTCCCCCATGATGGGCGTTAAACTACCTTTCCAACTCATCTTCCCCGGTAGCGACTGGGTCGTTGCCGTGTTAGGTACCATCCTCTTCTTCTACGGTGGTGGTCCCTTCTTCAGTGGCGCCAAGGCTGAGCTTCAAATGAAGCAACCTGCCATGATGACCCTGATCAGTATGGGGGTCGGCGTAGCCTACATCTACAGCATCTACGCTGTGATTGCCAACAACGTCTTCCACGTGACACCGATGGTCAACAATTTCTTCTGGGAACTCTCCACCTTGATCGTCATCATGTTGTTGGGTCACTGGATTGAAATGAACACGGTCATGAACGCTGGTTCCGCCGTGGACGCTCTGGGAAAATTACTTCCGCAAGAAGCCCACGTCGTCGACGAGCAAGGTAATCTAACCGACGTTAACCTAAGCGACTTACAAGTTGGCCAAACGGTCTCCGTCCGGGCTGGTGAACAAATCCCAGCCGATGCCGAGATTATTTCCGGGGCTTCCGACGTCAACGAATCACTGGTAACTGGTGAATCCAAGGCCGTTAAGAAGGCTGCTGGTGACAGTGTTATCGGTGGGTCCGTCAACGGTACGGGAACCTTTACCGCGAAAGTCACGGGAACTGGGGACTCCGGTTACCTAGCGCAAGTTATGAAACTGATCAACGACGCCAAGAGCGCCAAATCTGATTCAGAAAATCTGGCCGACCGGGTCGCGGGCTGGTTATTCTACGCCGCCCTCTTTGTTGGGATTCTGTCCTTCATCATCTGGCTGACTGTGGCCAACTTGGCCGTGGCCTTGCCAGTGGCCGTCGCCGTCTTCGTCATTGCCTGCCCCCACGCTTTGGGCCTAGCTGTACCCCTGGTTGTGTCCCGGAGTACCGCAATTGCCGCCCAAAACGGCTTATTGATCCGTAACCGGAATGCCATGGAACAGGTTAACCACTTGAAGTTTGCTTTGATGGACAAGACGGGAACGTTGACTATGGGTGAATTTAAAGTTAATCACCTGGTCAGCTTCGACAACCAACGCTCTGAAGACGACGTGCTGAGTCTGATGGCTAGTCTAGAAAAAGGCTCTAGCCACCCCCTTGCCACCGGAATCTTAACTGCTGCAACGACCAAAAACTTAAGCTTCACAACCGCTAGTGACACCCACCAAGAGACTGGGTTGGGCCAATTCGGAACGGTTGCGAACACCACTTACGGGGTCGTGTCCGTGAACTACTTGGAACAAAACAACTTAAACTACGACCGTGACCAATTTAGCCAATTTGCTGCTGAAGGAAACTCCATCAGTTATTTGGTTGCTGGCAAGCAGGTCTTAGGGTTAGTCGCTCAGGGTGACCAAATCAAGCCCGCCGCTAAGATGCTGGTAACCGCCCTCAAGAGACAAGGGATTACGCCCGTTATGCTGACTGGGGATAACCAAGAAACGGCAAACAAAGTGGCTGCTTCCGTTGGTATTGACGACGTCCAAGCCCGCTTGCTACCAGAAGACAAGGAACGCCTGGTTCAGAAGTACCAAGAAACTGGGAAGGTCCTCTTCATTGGGGACGGGGTCAACGATGCACCTAGTCTGACCCGGGCCGACATTGGGATGGCAATTGGTTCTGGGACCGACGTGGCCCTTGAATCCGCCGACATCATCCTAGTTTCCAGTGACCCGGCCGACGTGATCCAGTTCTTGGACCTCGCTCGCGCAACGCAACGGAAGATGACCGAGAACCTCTGGTGGGGTGCTGGGTACAACCTGATCGCCATTCCACTGGCAGCCGGCGTCTTAGCTCCCATTGGCTTCATGTTGAACCCCATGGTTGGGGCAATCATCATGTCCTTCAGTACCATCATCGTAGCCATCAACGCCATGACGTTACGGATTAAGAACGTTCCTGCTGAATAGCGGACCTTATGGGATTTGCGGAATTTGCCGTCTCCGGTCGTCAGGAGGCCGCCTGCTGTGGGGACCGGAGCAAGCCTGAGAGCGGTCTTGCTCCTCGACTTGACGCCTTGGTAAAACCCACCAAGGCGTCAAGCTCGTCCCACGCTATAAGTTGGCTAAAAACCGCCAACTAACACCGTTGTCACAGCTGGTGTCCTCCTGACAACCTGCAGCTAGGTTACAGATTCTACAAAATTTTAGACCCACTTTCCCTTTCCTAATCATTAATCATTTAAATGGCCCAGATAAAGAGCACTGAATTCATCTCCAATTGTGGAGGTGAATTCAGTGCTCTTTTAAGATCTATTTAGGTCGTACTGCGACGACGGTGAAAAAAGTTTACCAGTTTCCGACTGTTCATCGATAAGATCATAACGGCCAGGATAATCAGCGTCCCACCAACCAAATCAAAACCTGTTAGCTGAACACTCAGGAAAATAACCGAGAAGACCGTTGCCGCCAGCGGTTCAAAGGCGTCCAACAATGTGGCCGTTGTCGGTAAGATGTAAGCCAAGCTGTGAGCGAACATTTGGAAGGGAATGACCGTCCCGAAGACGATGATGATGGCCACTAACGTCCATTCAGTAGCTGTGACGGTCGTGTGGAATTGCCAAACGGGTTTAACAAAGTTCAGTGACAATCCCGCAATTAACAGGCCCCACCCCGTGACGGATAAGGAACCATACGTTGAGAACAGTGGTCGTGGCAGCAACGTGTTGGTTGCCACCCCGATTGCTGACAGGAACCCCCAGAACAGGACGACCGGCGAGATGGCTAACGCATTGACGTGGCCGTGCGTCACAATCAAAAAGGTCCCGACAAAGGCAATGACCATCCCCACACTCTCTGGCCGGGTCGGCTTTGTGTGTTTGAACAAGAAGTAGTAGATACTGATGATGAACGGTCCTAAGAACTGAATGATGGTGGCAATTGGGGCGTTCCCAAATTTAACCGCTTCAAAATAACACAACTGAACGGGAACCATCCCCAACAAGCCGTAACTAACGATTCGACCAGCCGTGTTTTTGTGCTGCCACAGCCGCATGGGCTTAGCACCAATCAGCTGAGCAATGATCAGCAGAACGATTCCCGCCGTGGTCATCCGTACTTCTGACAGCCAAAGTGCGGTTACGTGTGTGTTTAGGGTAAACAGACTGCTCGCGACCACCCCAGAAATCCCCCACATCATGCAGGCTAGACTGGCTAGCAATACCCCTCTTAAATGATGTTGTCCCGTCATGACCGTTCCTCCTTGAATTTATGTATACTTTATCTTGAAATGTAGCCGTCTCCGGTCGACAGGAACTCCACCCTGTGAGGCAGACCTGGGGCCTAAGAATCGGTCCCCAGGGCGACTTAAAGCCTCAAAGAACGAGTCTTCAAGTTCGGCCAGTCCTCTAAGTCCGGAATTCCACCAGACTAAGACGACATCCACTGGGTTACGTCCCTGTCGACCTGCGACTACCTTACGTTCAAGTAATCAATCTATTAATTTGTTTTTATTTTAAATATCTTAATCATAAATCACATTTTTATTGATAATGATTAATGACACATATAGTTTTTCGTCTCGTAGAACTCATAAGACACTATCATAGCCGGCGGTTGCCAAGGATGGGGTCCGCCGTGTCGCTGGTATTGGACCGAGTGATTTGCTCGGGGCAACACCAGGGGACGTGTTTCAAGACCCACACGATTTTTAGTGGGGCTTAAAACCGAGCCGGAAGCCCGCTCTTTGGCTGAAGGCGGCCCCACAGCGGGCCCTATCCTTGACGGCCGCAGGCGACCTTAGTTCTGCGCCTGAATAACTAACCCAAAAAATTCCACAAAGACCATTATAACAAAGGTCAGACCCGTGACCAGCACGTTTCCGGAAAACTTAGCCGATTATCATTTTCTAGTCAAAAAGGGGACCGCCCAAATGACGGTCCCCTTAGCTCTATACTTATCGTTTTGGTCGGACAATGCTTAAAAACTCGGCGAGTGCCTGTGGGTCAGTCAACTGACGGTTACACTGCGCGCTGTCGCGGCAAATATAGTTACCGTTACGCGTGTAGGTCCCCAGTCCCGACTTCTTGGTCGTCGACACAAACAACGAAACGTTCCCAATCGTCTGGCAAATGGCGCAAACACCCTTCACCACTTGGGGGGCGAGGTCACCTTGAATGCCAATTAAGCGATCCTGGTACGGTGCTACCAGATACTTCTTCTGGCTGCCACCGTCGTTCCACCCTAGATAGGTCAGTTCGTGTAAGTTTAAGTCCGCCCACTCTGGCTGCTTAAGCTTCTTCACCTTACGAAACAGCTTACTCAGTTGCTTAATCGATAGCTCCGGAAAAGGTACGACTAAGGGTTCTAACGTCGGCAGTAGCTTGGCCGCTGCGTCCCGTGATAAACGATCTGGTTGTAACCGTCGCAAGAATTCCTGGCTAATTGGTTCCTCACTAGGAAGTAGTGGCGTAATGCGCTCCAACGTCGTCGCCCGAACGGTATCCCGCATCCGTCGGTCGTTGATTGATAGGTAAGCACTGACCAGGTCATTGACCTGCTGGGTAATATAACTGTATTCATAGGTGGTAATTGTCGGTTTCATTTTTTATTTCCTTTCAGATTCAAACCTGACACTTCTCTGAAAGGTTTTGCAGAAAAGTGTCGCTAACTAGCAGCACTTTTCCGTACAAATAACGATGCCATCATCGTCGATCATCTCCTTGTCCTCAGCTTTGATAGCCGAAGTGCTAATAAGTATACAAAATATTTTCGTGGAAGGCAAGCCGTCGTTATCGCCTGTATTGATTCCAGCAAAAAGGACTCAGAACTGTCCGTTCCAAGCCCCTTGATACCGACCCAGCTCCCGAATCCGTGTCAGTAACTGTTGATGGTAGTCGCTCGACATTATCCGTTATTTCCTTGTAAAAGCTGAGTATAAACCCAAGACATCCGAACTTAGCCGCATGCCTTTAACGTTATTTTACCCAAAACCATCTACTAAGTGCCCGTCCCCCTTCCTGGTTGGCACAGTTAGAAAATTAAGCCCCACAACCTTGTTATCCTAATAAATGTACACGTTTACAATTCATCCGGATAAATGCTATACTAATGGGCAACAGGAGGTATCCCCAATGAAAACTGAAAAAGAAAAATTTCTCGCTGGCGAGCCCTACAACATCATGGACCCCGAACTCGCCGCTGATGAGACCAAGGCACGACGACTCTGCAAGGAATTAAACGAGTTAGATGATACCGCCACTCAGGAAAAAGACTACATCATCCGCCAGCTCTTTGGTTCCGTCGGTGAACGTCCTTGCGTGCAACCCAACTTCCGCTGTGACTTTGGCTATAACATCCACGTCGGTGATGACTTCATGTGTAACTATGACAACGTCATCTTGGACATCGCACCAGTTACCATTGGGGATCACTGCATGATGGCGCCCCACGTCCAAATCTACGCCGCCTACCATCCCCTTGACCCAGCAGGTCGCGATGCCTTCATTGGCCTGGGCAAACCCGTCACGATTGGCGACCACGTCTGGATCGGTGGCGGTGCCGTTATCTTGCCCGGCGTCACCTTAGGCAATAACGTGGTCGTGGGGGCCAATTCCACGGTCACCAAGTCCTTCGGTGACAACGTGGTGATTGCCGGTAGCCCCGCCCGCGTGGTTCGTGAAAACGTGCCAAATACTGATACCGCGGATATCTAGAACATCCCTCACTAAAAAATAAAATTAAAAAAGTGTTCTCCGATTCATAAACAGACTGTCTATGAATCGGAGAACACTTTTTTCAGTACAGTTGGCGTGACGAATTGTCAAACCAAGCGCAACACTTTATCAAATAAAATTTCTTCCGGGGTACGATAGTCTAAAACTCTTTTAGGTCGTCGATTTAGCCGATTCTGGCACTTCAAAACTTCCTCTAGGTTGTGACCGTT
This sequence comes from Levilactobacillus yonginensis, assembly GCF_964065165.1. NCBI lineage: Bacteria > Bacillati > Bacillota > Bacilli > Lactobacillales > Lactobacillaceae > Levilactobacillus > Levilactobacillus yonginensis. Next base: position 1,496,062 of record NZ_OZ061549.1, read on the forward strand.
GAGGCTTTTCCCTTTAGGAAAATATTCTCGAATTAACCCATTGGTATTTTCATTGGTTCCACGTTGTTCTGGCGAATATGGATCCGGCCAGTAAATGGTCACTTGTAACTCATCGCGAATATCTGCTAGTTGTAAGAATTCAGTTCCGTGGTCCGGCGTAATTGAGTGGATAAATTCCTTAGGAACACGGCTAAACATGGCCAATAGAGCCTCGTTTATTGACTCAGAATTCTTACGCAATGCCTTAGTAATCAAGGTATATCGTGTTTTACGATCAACGGCAGTCACTAGAACTTCTTCACCAACTTTTCCTTGAACTGTGTCGAGTTCCCAATCCCCGATGCGACGACGTTCATTAATGAACGTCGTCGCTCATGGATGGAAATGTAGTCTACCTTAGGTTCACGATGTTTACGGTCACCTGGACGATGCCGTTGGCGACCTCGGTGTCTTAACTTGCGCCGAATACCAGTATCTCCATGAGAAGTAAAAGATTGGTTGAGGTTATGTTGCTCAATGTGGCGGTAGATAGTATTGTAGCTAACAAACGTTTAGCCCTCTAATTTCAGACGATTGGCGATCTGTTGTGGGGACCATTGGCGTTCCCTGATTAAATAGGCAATTCTTGAACACAGTTGAGGTAGCTGATCAAGAAGTCGGGGTTTGTGGCTATTTCGGCGTCGTTTTCGATAATCCTTTTGAGCCTCAGATGGTGAATAGTGCCCATTCAAACGACCTAATTCTCTCGAAATTGAACTAGGTGAACGCCGTAACTTCAAGGCAATCCCACGAATTGATAATCCTTTAGCCGAAAGTTCTAGAATACTTTCTCGTTCATTTATAGTAAGATGGTGATAGCTCATAGCGAGTACTCCTTTGCTTTTCTTGGTCGTTAAGTAATTGTACCCGCTATGGGTTTTTTTATTCAATTAATGTTGCACTTCAATTGTAAATTCGTCGTAGCAAAAAAGAGCCCAGGTTTTACCCCAGACTCTCCGTGATTAATCTGCATTTAAGCGGTCCACCCAAAGTAAACCGGAATATCAATCTCGCCCTTCGGTGAAATCGTTCCCTTGTAAGTGGTCCCATTGATGTCAAACGCAGCGACTAACTTAAAGCTCAAGGTGGCTACCGGCGCAATTGACTTGGTGCTTAGCACCTTGCCAGTGGCACTCCGCGTCGTTTCCTTGACTGCCTTACCATTCTGATAATCGTAAATCATCGTTTGGCTGTTTTGTTGTAGCAGTACGACTCGCTGAATTTGCCCATTGGTCGTCGCAATACCAATCTTGATGTGCGCCGCCTTATCCAACGTGGCCACCTTAGTGGTTGCCGTCGTGGCATTGCGGTTGAGCTCGCGCGTCATGATGTTCGGGTACGTCCCCTTGACCACAGCGCTCTTCGGTAACCAGCCAATTGCCTTACCAGCGGCCGTCTCGAAGTATAGGTACTGCTTCTTACTGGTCGTGGTCAGTGACTGAATGGCGTAGAGCGTCCGGTAACCGTACGTGGTACCGTAATGATTGGCCGCCGTCGTGCCGAGTGACTTGGCCGGCATGTCCCAGAAATCATGGGTCGTGGTTGGCGTCCAGTAGGCCGTCTTCTTGACCGACTTCATCTGACTGATCTGTTGGTGAAATTTCAGCTTGCTCAGTGCCACGTAACCGCCCACCAATTTGGACTTCTTGGTGGCTGTCGATCCAACAATCGTCCCGTGCGGCAGCTTCTTAGCCGTGACTTTGGCCAACCGCACGTAACGCTTGCCTTTGACCGTCATGACCTTATCCACCGTCCACTGCTTCGTCCGACTACGTTCGGTCCCCAAAACGGTGCTGTGCTTATAAGCCGCGCGTGGATAGCTGTACACCTTCGTGCCAGTCGACTTAAACGTAAAAATCCGATGCTGCGGGTAGGCTGGTAATGTCACTTTTTTGGCGGCGCTGGCCGTCGTTAAGCCACCCCAAAATACCAGTCCCAAAGATCCCGCTAAAATGAATTTAACCCATTTAGTCATGATTACCTCCTAGTCATCACTCAACCTGTGCTTACTCTCCAAGATTAACATGCTAAACTTAACATTACATTAGAGGTTTTGACCCTTTTCCCAAACCGTCTTAGATAACAAGAGGCCGTGCTTAACCAGATCATCAAACAATTGGTGCGTCCGCTTAGAGACTTCACCAGCCGTTTCCAAATTGCTCTTAGTCAAGAACTCAGTCGTGTCACCACTAACAGCTTCATCAGTTGCCGCAACCCGTTGCCGACCATAGGATTGGCACCCTTCGCGGAAGGCGTTAACTGCTTCAACGTATTCATGGAAGTGGGGCTCAATGATAACAGAGAGCGTCTTGTTAAGCCAGTAAACGTTCTCGACATCGACCGCCGTCGTTGTATTTTTGTAATCTTCCGGCGTGTCGTTGATGTTCGTAAAGAATGGCACGTATGGTGCGTAGGCGAAGAAGCCCATGGCAATCCATTGAATGGCTGCCCGGTCGGCTGGAACATCGTTTCTGATTTGGAGAATCGATGAGCATTGGTTCCGGTCCATCGCGATTGGCCGGAATTTCTTCTGGTCATCGGCTGAACCAGAGGCAAAGGTTCCAAATGGATCATACTTCGTCCCGTTGTAGTGGGAAGACAGGAAGAATTGCACGTCTTCGATGGCAATCTTCTTGGCTGGCTTCCGCGTGAATGGCATGTCTTGGTCAGTTGGCTGTTGATCCTTGATTTCAGGATTGAACAGGCTTTGGCCGTACCAAGTCCGTGGCGTGTTGTAGTACGCGTCATCCTCGCCGTGAGTTCCGAAGATTTCACGGAAGTTAAACGTGTCTGGATTAGGATTCAAATGATTCTTTTTAACAAAGTCGACCAGGTCCGTGGCCACTAAAAAGTTGTCGGGATCGTTGAGATCAACTTCTTGCATCAGCGTCTGGTTAGGTGCAATGGCGTAGGTATCTTCTGGTAAGCGCATCGCCGCCCAGTGATGACCACCGGCCGTTTCCAGGTACCAGATTTCGTCATTGTCGTTGAAGGCAATACTGTTGCTTTCACCGGTCCCGTATTTTTCTAGCAAGGCACCCAAGCGTTGGGCCCCTTCCTTAGCAGTCTTGATGTATGGCAAAACTAAGGTAACCATGGCTTCTTCGTTGATACCATCGTTCACCAATGGGTCGTAGCCCAAGACACGGGCGTTCGTTGCGGTGGTTTCGGTCGCACTCATACCAACATTTAATTCATTGATACCAGCTTCTTCGTATTGACCATCACTCTGGTCGGCCTGAGGCGTCCCCGTATAGCGGTAGGCGTGGTCGGGTAACGGTACATTTACGCCGGTAACGATCGACGTAAAGGATTCCTGCGATTGGTCCATTGCTGGGTGGACCACAAACTTGATTGGGTTGACTGGACCGTAACCATCTTCGTTACGTGCCACAATCGTTGAACCGTCCATACTGGCGGCCTTTCCCACTAAAATCTCTGTACAATCGGAACTCTTCTTCAACATTATTGTGTTCCGCCCCCTTTATTCCTTAAGTATAAGATTATCAGGTGCTAAGGGCCACCCATTTTTAACATTTTGACGTTTTAATTATTTCAGATGAGAATATTTGGTTGTCGAGGATACTGGTAAAGTGACTAGGACTAGGACCAGCATTAGCCAAATTGCCGCTTCCGGTTGTCAGGGTGGGCGTCTGCTGTGGGGACCGCTTTCGGCCTGAAAAGCGGTCCTCCAGCTCGACTTGAAGCTTCGCACAGCCCACGAATCTTCAAGCTCGTCCCGTGGCCTAGACTCGGTCAGCCCACCGAGTTAACGCCACCAACACAGCCGTCACCCGCCCTGACAACCTCCAGCTACGTTGGCTCACTGAAAGCACATTAACGTTCACTATGTCATAGTCATCATCAACGTTGACTAAATCACAACTGATAGGCCGACATCTTAAAATAGCAACCGACATTCTTCAACAAAAAAACCGGCCATTCCCAATTAAGGAAATGGACGGCTATCGTTTACAAACTTTCAGTGAGACAAGAAACCACACCGTTACCCGTAGCCAACCAACCGACGATTTGAGCCGGAGGCAGCTAGGGGGTGCGCAGTGTCGAGCCACTTAGTCAGCGTTTTTAGCTGGCTTAGTGGCTGGGTCGTCTTTGGGCATTCGCGGGTTAGGCGAAGGGCCAAGGCGCCCCGGGAGACCGCTCTTTGGCTCCCGGGGGTCGTCGCCCCACAGCACAACTCCTAGCTACCGCAGGTGATAACAAAAAAAACCGTCCACTCCCAAACTGAGGAAATGAACAGCTATCGTTTACAAACTTTCAGTGGAACAAGAGACCACACCGTTACCCGTAGCCACCCAACCAACTATTTGAGCCGGAGGCAGCTAGAGGTTGCGCAGTGTCGAGCCACTTAGTCAGCGTTTTTTGCTGGCTTAGTGGCTGGGTCGTCCTTGGGCATTCGCGAGTTAAGCGAAGGACCAAGGCGCCGCGGGAGACCGCTCTTTGGCTCCCGGGGGTCGCCCCACAGCGCAACCCCTAGCTGCCGCAGGCGGCCAAGATCAACGACCGATCTGTTGCTCACGCGTAACAGTGGTGGCATCGATGCGATGACGGATCCATTTGGCTAATTCAGTCACCAACAAGACCACGATTCCAGCAACGATTGGAATCCCCCAACCATAGTGAAAGTTCACGCTAGTGGTATGGAAGACGCCCTGCATGGCTGGCCAATAAATAATCATGGCCTGGAGCGCCATCAAAATCGCCACGATAACGAAGCTCATCTTGTTGCGGAAGAAGTACTTGGAGAAGACGGGGTGGTCATTTTGCAGGTTGAAGAGGTAGAAGACCTTCCCGAAGATAATCACGTTCAGCGTCATGGTACTCCCAATCACCGCAGACAGCCCCTGGCCCGTCAACAAGTCGTAGGCAAAGATTCCCAGTCCGGAAATCAACAACGACACGTAAGTCACCTCAAACATGTCGAGCTTAGAAAGAATTCCCTGCTTAACATCCCGTGGTCCCCGCTTCATAATGCCACTCTCAGCCGGTTCGAAGATAAACGCAAACTGAATCGTCAAGGCAGATACCATGTTGATCCACAACAATTGGGTTGGGAACAGTGGCAACTCTTGATCCATCAGAATACTCATAACCACGATTAGACCTTCAGCAAAGCTGGTTGGTAACAGAAAGCGGATCGTTTTCCGAATGTTATCAAAGACGTGGCGACCTTCACGGACCGCCCCCAGAATCGAGGTAAAGTCGTCATCGGCCAGCACCATATCGGCGGAGTCCTTAGCAACGTCGGTTCCCCGAATCCCCATGGCAACCCCAATATCAGCCTGTTTCAGAGCGGGGGCATCATTGACCCCATCACCGGTCATCGAAACCACGTGGCCGCGGGCCTGTTGGGCCTTCACGATCCGTAGTTTATCCGCCGGTGTAGTTCGGGCAAAGACGGTGTACTTATCAATCTGACTAGCCAATTGTTCGTCGGTCATTTCAGCCAGCTCAGGACCGGTAATGGCCCGCGCCTGCTCAGATAAATTCAGCTGCCGGGCAATCGCCGCGGCCGTTTCGGGGTCATCCCCGGTAATCATCTTCACCTTGATCCCCGCGTACCGCAATTGTCGAACGGCGTCGGCCACACCGGGACGTGGTGGATCAATGATACCGGCCATCCCAGCTAGGTGGAAGTTCTGACCAATGACTAGGTCATCCACCTCAGTCGCATCGGCGGCCACTGGTTGGTAACCTAACGCCACAACTCGTTTACCCTGGCGTGTTAGCTGTGACAAACGCTCTTGCCAAGCCGCTTCATCCACGGTTTCACCCTGAGTCAGCATAAGCTGAGTCAAGGTTTGTGGGGCCCCTTTGACTAACAGATAACGTTGGCCGTTATGATCCACCAACCGTGCCGAGTAACGAATGGCCGAGTCAAAGGGTCGGGAATCAATTTCTTGCGGAGCTGGGTCAGCGCCCACCAACTTATGATACAGGGCCGTTAACGCCCCGTCGGTTGGTTCACCGGTCAGAATCCACTGTCCGTCTTCCTCATGGAATTCGGCATCGGAGGTTTGCCCAGCAATTTGGACCAACCATTCCAAGTCGGTATCCTGACGCCAGTTGACGTCTTGACCTTCATCATTTTGTACCTGACCAGTCGCGTCGTAACCCACTCCGGAAACGGTGTAGGTGTCTTGCGCCGTCAAAATATCCGTTACAGTCATTTCGTTCTTGGTCAGGGTTCCCGTTTTATCAGTATTCACAATGTCGACGGCCCCCAGTGTTTCTACGGCGGGCAGCGTCTTCACAATCACATTTTGTTTCGTCATTGCCTGGGTTCCCATGGCTAACACGACGGACGTGCTGGCGGGCAATCCTTCTGGCATCGACCCCACGACCATCGTGATAACGGCAATCAGTAAGGTTGGTAAGCTGTACACGTGGGTAATCATCCCCAGGATAAACAGCAAGACTGCCGCAATTAAAATGGCAACGGATAACCCTAAACCTAAACTATTGAGGTTTTTCATCAACGGCGTGGTCTGTTGCTTAACTTCAGCAACGTTTTGCTGGATATGACCAATTTCAGTTTGGGCACCCGTCACGGTCACGATTCTCCGACCAGAACCATTTGTCACGGCGGTGGAGGCAAACGCTTGATTTGTTCGTTCGGCCAATGCCAGATTGGCCACATTCAAGGGGTCTTCACCCTTTTCAACTGAATCGGTCTCACCGGTCAAGGCAGACTCTTGGATCTTTAAGTTATCCGCGTCAATCAGTCGGAGGTCGGCGGGAACGGTGTCCCCCGCTTCCAACTGAACGATGTCTCCGGTCACCAGCTCACGTGCTGGTAACGTAATTTTCTGGCCGTCACGAATGACGACGGCCTCGGAGACCAGTAGTGCCTTGATTCGGTCCAGAGCGTTATCCGCTGACCGTTCCTGGAAATAGCCAATAAAGGCGTTCGCGACGATGACGAGTCCGATAACAATTGAATCGGAATAGTGATGCATGAAGAAAGTCATCAGTGCAGCTGCTGCTAAAATGTAGATGATGGAGTTGTTAAACTGCTTCAAGAAGCGTAAAAGATTGGATTGCTTCTTGGCAGTCAACTCGTTGGGGCCGTTAGCTTTCAGCCGTTTCTGGGCTTCAGCGGTGCTCAGTCCCTCGTCTTCATTCGTGGCAAATTCAACAAGTAAGGACTCAGTCGAACGCTGCCATAGTGGCGGCTGCTGGCTGGGTCCAGGGTCAGTGGTTTCTGCTTCTGTGTTGGTTGATGCTGTTACTTCTGGGTCTTGTGCCATGTAATAAGGTCTTCCTTTCTATCTGTGAAAACGTCTGATTAGCGGTCGGGAATTGGGTATGCAGCGTACGGTTGGTGCAAGGCGTCCACCTCCATGTCATCTTTTTTAAGTTAATTAATTCTACCAACTTTCCAGGAAAATTGCACTTCATTAGAAGTTTTGCAACATAACTTTAATAATAGGGTGAATGGCTAACGGTTACAACTAAACGAAATCCTGTAATTCTGCCGCTAACTTGGTTAAGATGAAGGTGGTGCTGCCCACTTAAACTGGTCGGCTCTAATTTTCTAGTGACAATGAATCACCGCAGATACATAACACATTAACTAATCAACTCAAAGGATGACCATAATGAAAGCTTGGACAATTACAGGACCCGGTCCCCATTCTCTAGAAGAACTCCAGTTACAAGAAATCCCGGAACCCCTACCAGCCGCCGATGAAATCAAGGTACGGGTCCGGGCTGTAGGCCTCAACCCCGCCGATTACAAAGTCATTGAAAGTGGTTCCTGGGACGACCCCCACGTTATTGGCTTAGACGTGGCGGGTGAAGTCGTCGCTATTGGTAATAATGTCAGTGACTGGTCAGTAGGTAAGCGGGTGATGTACCATGGTGACCTCCGCCGTAACGGCAGTCTGGCCGAATTCACGGTGACCACACACCTCAGCGCTGCGCCCATTCCTGACAGCGTCAGCTTTGAACAAGCGGCCGCTAGCCTCTGTGGCACGCTGACGGCCTACCAAGCGTTCTATCGCAAGGCCAACCTATCCGAGCTCCCAACCGTCTTGATCCATGCAGGTGGCGGGTCCGTAGGATTAGCCGCCCTCCAGTTTGCTCGCAACCTGCATTTACCCACGATTACCACGGTCTCTGCACGCAAACGGCCATTGGTGGAACGGGTCGGGGCCGGCACCATTATTGATTATCACCAAGCAGACGTTACCCAGGCCGTGATGAAGGCCACAGCTGGTCGGGGCGTGGGTCTCAGCATCAATCCGATTGGCGGGGAGTCACTGGCAGCCGACGTGAACCGTATGGCTTACAACGGTCAAATCATCGCCATTGGTGACGGCATGCCCGATCACCTGAACCTGAATACCAAGGCCCTGAGCATCGCCCGGTGCGCTCTCGGTGGCGTCTATCGTTCTGAGAATCCGACCGAAATTGCCGACCTAGGTCTAATGGCCGGCGTGGTCGGCCAAAAACTGGCTGCCGGTGAATTTGACCCAGTGATTGACCGCGTTTTACCATTTAATCAGGCGGCCACGGGGCTGAAGCTCCTCAAACACGATGAAAATTTAGGAAAGTTAGTCGTTCGGGTTTAACCTAATCTGACATGTATGGAGGGCTTTAGCGTTGCCCCAACACCGATTTGTTTACAATATACACGTTCATTAAAACACTTCGTTAAAATTGTAATATTACAAATTGCCAGAATTACCCGCAGGCCTTGATTTCTCTGTTATAGTAAAGATGTCGTAAAACAATTGCTTAACAAACTGACGACAAACTAAAGCTTTTTTGGTAACAGTTGTCGAAGTACCCGGAAAATGCTTCGATACTGACTGTCCCCAATTAAATAGTTAACCTGATTGCATCAGACTAAATCCCAGTTCGATTCAATCAGGTTAATTTTTTTGCCCCAAAATTAGGTTGTGCACAATTAGCTTCCCAATCGGCAACAAGCCGAACATTCAATGAACACCATCACAAAAGGGTTTGGGACAAAAGTCTCAAACCCTTTTTGTGCTCCGAACGTAAATAGCCGAAACGTGCGACAAATCTAGCCTACGCGACCCACCACTGATCCTCGGTCGGCAGGTAGATCCAACCCACGCGCCGCACGTCCACACTGAGTTCATTTTGACTAGATACCGGGAAGCCGGACATGCTCAGCATGCCGACGTCCGCTACGACTGGCCGATCAAGACTAAACGAAATCGTCTTCTCTGCTCGCCAATTACTAGCATCTGGTGTCAACTGGCTAGCCACTGACGGCAGCGGTGAATGGTATCCGGCCACGTATAACCGCGCGCTGCTCTGCGGCGTAAGCAAGGCTAGACCCGTCAATACCAAAACCGTACCCGTGACCCACTTACTGGCGCGGTCAAAGGTCACACCGAGCCGAGCGTTGGCTAACAACCAGCCTGTGAGCAAGGTCAACGCTGGCAATAACGGTGCCACGTAAACGCTCGCCCGCTCATTGGAAAATAACGTTAACACTAATAATGCAACCGAACTGATAACCCACGGTCGTTGCCGCCGCGCAAATCCCGCAACAATCACTAACCATGGCACCAGCAAAAGTAACAGCTCACCGACCGACGCCATCACCGTCACAATGTTCAATCCACTTAGGCCATTAAAGGCAACCCAGCCAATGGTTCGTAGCCACCAAAAAGCATAAAAACCAGCGGTGATCCCCCACCGCTGCCAGTTTAGTCGATTCATCAATTTCCCCACTCCAAAGTTCCCCACGTGTTTAATCGTCATCTCGCTCAGTTGCCAGTACCTTCCCGGTGGACGCATCAAGCGTCACTTCGTGGTAAGTCCGGCCACTTTTGACCTTCACTTCCCACTGTGCCTGACCGTTCTCGCGGTCCAAAGACCAAGAAATAGCGTGACCACTGACTTTTTGGGTTGCCGCTCGCGTGATAGTCGCCAACGACTTCAGCTGATTTGTGTCGAGACCCTCTTGCTTGCGAGCCACGCCCTGATCCTCATCTGCGTCTAGTTTTTCCCGGTGGACACGACTTTGCTTACCGCTTTGCGCATCAACCGTCAGCTCGTACTCGTGGTTACTGTCGACCCCCGTAAGTTCATACGCATAACGCGGACCAATTGGCTCTATGGCGAGTTCCGTCACAACAGCTGTATTCCCAAATTCTTGGTGAAATTGGCGAATCGCCCCCTCGACGGTAACTTTGATTTTCTTCTGAGCATCACCGGTTGCCGCAGTATCCGCTAGCTTACTGGAACTGGCTTCGCTAGAAGAATCGGCTGGCTTATTCGCTGATTGGCTGGCACCACACCCGCTTAAAAGGAGACTGGTCACCAGCAACGTCAATCCTAGTTTACCCATAATCTTTTCCTCCATTGATTAGTAAAGGGGTCGTCAGTTAATAACCCAAGTCTACCAATCTCCTTGAAAAATAGCTATTAGGACCCTCTAGTCCTCGGAATCTTCAGAAGAATTTAACGTACTGACCAAGTGTTGGAGAGCTCGTACGAGGTCGGCCCGTTCTGTATCAGAGTAGCCTGCTAACCGCTGTCGTAGAGCCGTCTCCCGCGCAACTTTAATCTGCAACAGTGCCCGTTGCCCTTGTGGACTCAGAGTGATCCGTCGAACGCGTTGGTCGCGCCGCTCTACCTCCGTGAGTACGCCCGCTTCGACCAGCTTATCGACCTGGCGGCTAACTGACGAGTGGTTCCGACCAATCTGATTGGCCAGTTCACCAATACTGATTTCCGGTTGCCGTCCGACCCGCACAATAATTGGCAGCGCGACTGGCTCCAAGGTAATCCCTGCTCGCTTCAACAAGTCATGATCCTGCTTTGGTTGATTAAAAAACGTGACAATTTCAAATATTGCTTCAAAAATTTCATTATCCATAGTTGTCATTATACCAGAAGCATGCTAATATGTGTGCATATTGCACCTATAAGATTTCTCACGAAGGAGACGCTCCCATGACTAAAAAAATTGGCTTAATTATTGGTTCCACTCGGCCCAGCCGCATCAGTCCTAGCATCGGTAGCTGGTTGCAGCAAGCTGCCGCGCAACCTGAGTTGACCATTGATCTGATTGACCTGGCCAAGATCAACCTGCCCTTCCTGGACGAAGTGGCAATGCCCTCAGACGGCAACTACGCGCTGGCTCACACCCAGCAGTGGAGTGAGTTGATTCAGGGCTACGATGGCTTTATTTTGCTCTTTCCACAATACAACTGGGGCTACCCCGCTCCCCTGAAGAACGCCCTGGATACGCTTTACGCTGAGTGGCGCGGTAAGCCGGTCAGCCTGGTTTCCTATGGTAGTCATGGTGGCTTTCAAGCCGCGTTGGGCATGCAATTGGTTGTCCGTGGCTTGAAGATGCCAATCATGACAAACAACCTCAGAATCGACTTGAAGAAGCCTGATCTGACCGAGGATGGTCAATTCATCGACCCCGCCCAGGCACTCGCCCCTTACACTTTTGATGCCCAACAACTAGGTGCTGAATTCGTGCATCGTTTGGCAGACTAGTTTTCCCGGGGGGGCGAGCACCAGTAGCGTTCCCAAACCTTCGTAATTTAAAATTGGTTCTAGAAATTATGCAATTTCTAGAACCAATTTTTTCGTTTCATTAATTTCAAAGCTAGTTGTGCTAAAAATTTTCAAAATCAAGTTGCGATATCTGTCACCGGAAAAACCGGGCAAAGTTACCCTTGTTTCTGATCCCGCAGACGCGTCATACCGACAAAGTCATCGGTGAAGATTCCCGCCACGTGCTTCGCAAACAGCTTTTCTGCTAAAGCCGGATCATCCACCGTCCAAATCCGTTCAGCCACCGGCACGTCGTCCTGGTAATGGCTCAAATGAAGCCCACTCAAATGCTCATTGGCCACAAAGGCCGCCGCATTCACCACCGGCTGATCCGTGAGCCAACAATACGATTCATTCGGCGCTAATTGTTGACACGTCTTTAAAGTTGGCAGATGGAAGGACGAATAAATAACTGGGTGCCGCAGTGGCGTGGCATTAACCATCCCCATCACAATTTTTTCAATTCCCGGATACTGGATGTTGTTCGTCTTAAATTCCAAATTCAGTTGGACGTCCTGGTTGCTAACCAACGTCAGGAACTCCGCTAACGTGGGAATCAACTCGCCCGCTGCTAACTGAAAGTGCCGCAACTCTGCCAGCGTATAATCTTGAATCAAGCCGGTGCCATTAGTTGTACGGTCGATTCGCTCATCGTGCATGATGACGGGCACTAGGTCCTTCGTCAGTTGAACGTCAAACTCAATCCCTTCGATACCGTGTTCAACGGCGTATCGAAAACCCGCCAGACTATTTTCTGGAAATTTTGCGGGATACCCCCGGTGACCAAACACAACCGTTTTCTCTGCCATACCTATCCGACTCCCTAATCTTGGCCGTGAACCGACCAGCTCATTTTTTGTCTTCCCCACTATTATACCGCGCTGAGTTTCTACCATAGAAATTAACCGTCAGATGCGGTGCCTTACTGGTGACCGCTCTGACGGTCGAAAGTATTTATACCTGCCGATTTTAGTTTACTCCTAATATTTCAAGAATCAGTATCGGTTCCGTACAAAAATCGTAAATAAAACGACCTTGCAGCGGGGGTCGGGGCCACTGCAAGGTCGGGTAATACCGTATTAAATGAAGGTTGACCGTTTTTAGAAATCGGTTAGTCTTTGTGATAACAACGCCGCTATATTCTAGTATGATCTTACGTCTACCGCCCGCCAAATATGGCTAGACTGGTGTGGGCGCGCCTGAACCTATAGCCGTCATGAGTGGTGCGAGTGAATCTTCAATCGTAGTACAATCAGAGCCGGAGGTGGCCAGAGATGGCACCGGCCGTGAAAGTGGTGTTAACTGGTGATTTTCCAGTTTACAGCACGGGCGACTTTGAAGACACGGGGTCTTCGTGGCTTCAAATCGAGCGAGAAGCCCGTTCTTTGGCTGAAGCGTCCCCACAGCCGGCGCCATCCCTGGCCGCCGGAGTGCGCCTAATTTAGCAGTCTCAGTAGATCACGTTAGTCCGCACCCCACACGTCGTCGGCAATCTCCTTCACCAACTTCAGCTTAGCCCACTGCTGGTCTTCCGTCAGCTCATTACCCTCCTCAGTAGAGGCAAAACCACACTGCGTGGAAAGCGCCAGATTAGCTAGTGGCACCTGCTTAGCGGCAGCCTGAATCCGTGCCTTAACGCTAGCCACGTCCTCCAACTCCGGAAACTTCGACGTAATCAGACCTAAAACCAACCGTTTATCGGGGTTGCCATTCCAAATCCTTTTGAGTGGCGTAAAGCTCCCAGCCCGTTCATTGTCGTACTCCAGGAAAAGGCCGTTGTAATTTAGCTGCCCCAGGTAATCGGCAATAGCATCGTACCCCCCTGAGAACAGGTACGTCGACTTGAAGTTACCGCGACAAATATGAGTTGTGACCGTCAGATCTGTCGGCAGGCCCGTCAACAATTGGTTGATGACCCGCACAGCATCCTCGGCTAAGCTCACATACTTTTGATGGGCCGTGGCATCACCCTGTGTTTCGTGCAGCTTACTAATTAAAAAGGCCCAAGTCGTATCATCAATCTGCAAATAACGACAGCCCAGATCATAGAAGTGTTGAATCGTTTCATGATAGGCCTTGGCTAAATCATCCAGGTAGGCGTCCCAGGTCTCATAAAATTGCTGCCAATTGTCACTACGGTTATCCCGAAACAGCATAGTGGGGGACGGAATCGTCTGCTTCACCAGCACATCAGCTGGTACCAAGCTCTGTAGATACTGGAAGCTCTCAAAGAACGGGTGGTCCGGGTTAAACGCCACTTTTCCGACCAGATCAGCGTTATCGGTCCGAGTCTTACTGCCGTGGAACTGATAACTTTGTTGGTAATCGTAGTGCCCCACGCCCGTCAGGCCCCAGAGAAAGTCCAGGTGCCACCAACTCCGGTTAAACTCGCCATCGGTGATGGCCTTCAAGCCTAGACTGACCTGAGCAGCAGCGATTCGTTTGGTTTCAGCCCGCTGAACGGTCTGTAACTCATCAGCGGTAAGCTCACCCTGGGAAAACTTCGCCCGAGCCTCCTTCAAAGCGGTTGGCCGTAATAGGCTACCCACAACATCGTAGCGGTAAGGGAATTTCGTTTGCGTCGTTGTTGTCATCTTATTTCCTCCTAGAATTCACTGTCGTCTGGTCCGTCACTGTTTTGGATAAACCGCCTAAATCGTTCGACTGGCAACGTGTTTCGCTCACACTACCAGCGTCAGTTTGCCAGTGCCTGCTCAGCGTGCACCGCTAAACAGTCACGGGGATTAGGGCTTGGGACAAAAGTCTCAAACCCTTTTTGTGCTCCGAACGTAAATAGTCGAAACGTGCGACAACAAGCAGTCAACTCCGCTTAACCCCGATAGACAAACAATCCAAGACCGGGATTATTCGTCTATCGACGTTAATGCTCATTGACTAACCGCCTTTTGTCCCACTCTCAGTCCAGCGATATAACGCAAGTCCATCCATCTTTCTAATCGATCAGGACGACGAATTTACAATTGAAGTGCAACAAGTAAGAAGAAAATAAAAAAGAACTCATAGCCTGAGTCCTGTAAAATGAAGTCACCACAACAATCACTTAAAGGAGATCTTAGGCTATGAGTCCGTACAATCATCTTACCTTAAAAGACCGAGAATGCATACTGTTAGGAGTCACTTTAAACGATACTTATCAAGGTATTGCGGAGAAAATTGGCTGCTCAAAAGCCACCGTATCACGCGAAATTAAGCGCAACGGTGGCCGTGATGCATATTCAGCTGTCAAAGCACAAGAGAACTATCAGAGACGGCGACTGAAAAGCCGACGTCCTAGGATCTTAGCTGACTTGAAACTACGAGATTTTGTCCTTCACCGCATCGTTCAATGCCAATGGTCTCCGGAACAAATCTCAGGCCGTTTAGTTCACGAAAATAGCGAATGGCAAATCAGTTACAATACTATTTATCGCGGAATTAAACTCGATAATTTAGGGATTAAACGCAAGAGTCACGGTGCTCGTGGTTTTGCCCGAAAGTTGCGCCACCGTGGCAAAACCCGTAAGGTCAAAGGAACGGTTAACGAACGACGTGGTCGGTTTAACGAAGTTCTTTCAGTTCATGAACGACCAGTTTCGTGTAATAAACGGAGCTGGTTCGGCCATTGGGAAGGCGACACCGTTCGGGGTAAAACTGGGCGTTCAGCTTTGGTTACATTGGTGGACCGTAAATCACGGTACTTATTGTCTCAACGAGTTTCCAAAGTAAACGCCAAGAACGTCACGCAAGCTATGATTGACCTACTGCATACTGTGACGCCCAAACGAGTTCGTACGCTTACGCCGGATCGTGGAACTGAATTCGCAGGATACCGCGAAGTTAGTCAAGAACTTGGTATTCCAGTCTATTTCCCAGATCCACATGCGCCCCAGCAACGGGGAACCAATGAGAATACCAATGGCCTTATTCGTGAGTACTTCCCCAAGGGAACCGATTTAGATCAGCTCACTGACCAAGATATTTATCAGTTCGTTGAAGTGCTAAATAACCGACCACGCAAGATTTTAGGCTGGAAGAGTCCATCTGAAGTTTTCTTTGGGACAAAGTTACACTTGATTTGACAATTCGTCACACAAAAAAACGCGCTCATCCCCAGAACTAATTGCTTAGTTCAAGGGACGAACGCGTCGTTTTACCACCCTAATTCACACAGCCCTCACAGACTCTGCCTCAACGGTACCAATTGATACCCGGAAAGTTAACGGTTCCTACCGACCAAACAGCGCGAACCGCTTGATAGCTATCGGGAGCTCATCTTCATGGCTAACCACTGGCCCGTTTCCACTTACCGGGCTCACTGAACAGCGGCGTCGTCACTACTCTTCTCCTAGCTGAGATTATGACAATTCGATTAGAAATTAATGATAAGCTTATGCTCTGGCCTCATAATTGTCAAGTGGTTTTTTAGGAAAGCACCACCACTTTGCCAAAACTCTGGTGGCTCGCTAAATATTCGTGTGCTGCCCGCATATCTTGCAGGGCAAAGACTTTAGCCGGTCGTACGTCAACGTGATGCGTATCGATCACCCGGAACAACTCCCGTAACCGGGCTTCGTCGATATCTCCGGAGCTAAATGCCGTCAGGTACGTGTTGCTGGGAATCCTAGCAACCGGTTCAAAATCCTGGAATCCCCACTGCCCACCTAGTTCTCCAGTAGCACTCACAATTCCGCCAGCCGTCAGATGTTGCAAGGAATTCGGCACCGTCGCGGCACCGATCAGTTCTAAAATTTTGTCGTACCGCTGGTCGGTCTGCAGCTCCCCATCCTTATCCAAAATAACTGCATCAAAACCTGCCGCCAGGAGTTGGTCACGTTTGGCTAAATTGCGGGTGGTCGCGGTCACCGTGAAATCAGCAGCTAGCGCATGGGCTAATTTAGCCGCCATCACGCCGACACCGCTGGTGCCACCCCGGACCAGCAACTGATCATGGTTCCGAATCTTCAGCCCCTGAAGCGCGCCAAAGGCCGTATAACCGGTCTCGGGGACAGCCGCCAGGTCAGCCCAGGATAACGTGGTTGTCACTGGGAAAATCTGCTGATTAGGAATCAAGGCAAACTCAGCGTAACTGCCATTGTACGCCCGACCCATCTCACCCATAAAGGTGACTACCGTCTGACCCACCGGAAGCCGCTGGACATCAGTCGTCTCTGCCACGACGCCCACCGCCTCAATCCCCAGGATCCGGGGAAACTTAACGGATGGTGACTCACCATCGCGGGTGAAGATTTCAGAGTGGTTGACGCCCCGACCTTTGACCTCAATCAACGTCCAGCCTGGTTTAACGGTTGGCCGGTCAACCTCATGTAACGTCAATACTTCTGGTCCCCCGGGATGCTCTACGACAATTGCTTTCATTTTTACCAGTCCTCCCTAGTTCAACAAACCGTGACTCTTCAAGTAATCCCGCGCAACGGTCGCTGCCTTCTCATGCTTGACGGTTACCCGGTAATTCATTTTCTGCATGTCAGTTGTTGACACCTTACCCGCTAATTTGTTCAACGTCGTCTGAAGTTCCGGATGCTCTGTCAATAACTTTTCCGTCATCAACGGTGCTCCTTGATACGGTGGGAAGAACTGCTTATCATCCTTTAAGACCACCAGATGGTACTCCTGAATCTCGGGATCAGTTGTATACCCATCGACCAAGTTAACCTTCCCGTTGGCAATGGCCTTGTAACGAATGGAAGGTTCCATCGTCTTAGCACTGGCGAATTTGAGATTGTAGGCCTTACTCAATCCAGGATAGCCGTCCTTCAGTTGATAGAAGTCCGGATCAAACCCAGCGTGAATCTTATCCTCAACGGCAACTAAGTCAGAAACGGTCTTTAAGTTGTACTTCTTAGCAAATTGTTTCGTCACAGCCAAGTCGTACCCATTTTGGTACTTCATCGGCTTCAGGTAGGCCAACTGCTGTTGCGACTTGAGCGCTTGCTTCGCCACCCGGTAGGTGGTCGCCGGATTGTGACTCGCCGACTTCTGCCCTGTGACTAGCGACTCCAGGACCGTCCCAGTAAATTCAGGATAAATATCAATGGACCCCGATTTCAAGGCCTTGTACAGGAAGCTGGTTCCACCGAAATTAGCCTTGGTGCTGACCTTCATGTTTGGATGATCGTTCTCAATCAAGTCCTTGTACATGTTGATCAGAATTTCGGGCTCACTGCCCATCTTCCCAGCAATGGTAATGGTCGTTTCTGGTTTGACCAGCTTACGATAGCCTGCGAAGCCCCCAATCAAGACCACCAACGTGGCTAAGACGATACCGACCTTTTTAAATGACAGCCGGCCCAACCAGTCGATCGCGGCACCAAAGACTAGCGCCAAAATGGCGGACAGTACGGCACCAATAATCAGTAATGCATTATTGTTGGTTTCAATTCCCAACAGAATGTAGGTCCCTAAACCACCGGCACCAATCAGGGCAGCCAACGTCGCGGTCCCAATGATCATGACCATGGCGATGCGGATGCCCGAGATGATCATGGGCAAAGCTAATGGTAATTCAATGCGAAATAATTTCATCCGGCGGGACAGGCCAAACGCCGTCGCCGCCTCCTCCAGGTTTGGATCAATCGTCGTTAACCCGGAATACGTATTTTGAAAGATGGGCATCACCGCGTAGATCACTAAGGCAATGATCGACGGAATCGTCCCGATCCCCACAATGGGAATCAAAATCCCCAACAATGCCAGACTGGGAATCGTCTGCAAAACACTGGTGATCTGAAGCATCACGTTGGCCGACCGCTTATGAGTCATCAAGACGATGGCCAAGGGAATGGCAATGACCGCCGCAATCAGCAATGAAATCAGTGATAACCCAATATGCTGGCCAATGGCGTGAACGATGTCACCACCCTGGGTCTGCAAAATATGCATAATCTGTTGCAAGCTAGTCCGCCTCCTTCGTGGCTAAATAGTCCAATAGATCTGGCGTCGTCAGCGACTGTGAACCGGTCGGTGTCGCCACCACGACCGCACTAGTCGTTTGCAATGCTGCCGCCAACTCACGCACGAGTGCTGTTGCTGACAACGTTGCCGGCGTCGTGACCGGCGTCCCGTAACCCGCATCCAATAAAGCCTGAACGGTCACCATTCGAGACGCGTGTTCATTCTCAAAAAAGCCGCGAACAAAGTCGTTGGCGGGATGTTGCATGATTTCTGTACTCGTTCCCACCTGTTGAATGTGCCCCAACCGCATCACCGCAATGTGTTGGCCCAAACGCAACGCCTCGTGCATGTCATGTGTCACGAAGACAAAGGTCATGTCTAATTCATGATGAAGCCGGAGCACCAGGTCCTGTAACTGCTTTCTGGAGATAGGATCCAACGCACTAAACGGTTCATCCATCAAAACGACCTTGGGCTTAATTGCTAGTGCCCGAATGATACCGACCCGTTGCTGTTCCCCACCGGATAGTTCACTAGGCATCCGGGTCGCATACTTATCCGGATCCAAATCCACCTGCTGCAGGAGGGTGCGGGCTCGTTCAATGCGTTGCTTGCGGGGCCAACCCAGTGACTCTGCTTGAATGGCAATGTTATCTTGAATCGTTAAATTAGGAAATAGCGCAATATTTTGTAAGACGTAACCCATCTGTAAACGCAACTGAGTCAGGTCATAGTCGATCAACCGTTTACCATCGAAATAAATGTTCCCCTCAGTGGGAGCAATCAAGCGATTAAGCATCTTGAGGGTGGTCGTCTTCCCACTCCCACTGGGACCAACCAACACAAAAAAATCCCCCGTCGGAATGGTCAAGTTTAGATCATTGATGGCTTGGTTCCCGCTATAACGCTTGCTAACGTTCTTAAATTCTATCATGTTGACCTCCGACCAATAATTTTTGAGACAAACTCACGGACTCATCTGCCGCTCAAGCAGTTAGAGCAAATCCTTAAACTCGCTGGACTATCTGCGGATCGACGCCTTTAAATTCACGCCAACCGAAATTTCTACCGTCTATGCATAGGGTCAATTATACAAACATTCATCTCATAACCGAAGCAAACGGCTTGTAAAGTTTTCTCAGCAACATTGTCTACTTTACACGCCGAACTAGCGACTGTTAATATTAAAACGAAAGAGTTTTAGCCCCGAAAACTTAGAAAACAAGGTGTTCTTCATGTCAGACGAAATTGATCTTGCCATTATCAAAGAACTTAACCGTGACAGCCGCATCAAGGTCAGCCATCTGGCCCAACTGGTTCACCTGACAGCTCCGGCAGTTGCTGCTCGAATCCAACGGCTAGAAGAAATGGGAGTCATCACCAAATACACGATTGAAGTCGACCTCGACAAGGTGGGCTTGCCCCGCCAAGTCTTCATCCAGGTTGCTGTCCAGGCTCAGAAACAATCGGCCTACCTGGCCTTCATCAAGACCCACCACAACGACTTCCGTCACCACTACCGCACGACCGGTAAGTTTGACTATCTCTTAGAGGGGGCCTTTCTCGACCGACACGTGTTGAACGACTTTCTTGTCCAGCTCAACCAGTTTGCGACCTACCAAGTCATTGACGTGATCGACGACATTTAGCTACTTAGATTCTTGACCCCTTCCAGGAAAAGTGCTGTAATCAAAATGTACACAACTGTTTCTTTCCTTAATAAGTTATAGTATCCAGAATAAATTTCAAATCTAAGGTGGTAGACAACATGGATGAAGTAGTCCAAGCATTAAGCGATATCATTAAATTAAACACGGTCAACGGCCACGAAAAACTGGTCGCTGATTATCTAGCAGATTTACTGAAACAACACGGCATTGACAGTCGCACTTACGCTTACGAACCTGACCGGGTCAGCCTGGTCGCCGAAATTGGTGATGGTAACGGCCCCGTCGTCGGGTTCGACGGTCACGAAGACATTGTCGCCCTGGGTGACGCGGCCAAGTGGCAAGTTGACGCGCTGTCCGCCACCATCAAGGACAATATGATGATTGGCCGGGGAACGTCCGACATGAAATCCGGTTTGATGGCCGGGGTCTTCGCCATGATTCATTTGAAAGAACAAAACGTGCCCCTTCACGGAACGTTCCGGTTAATGGCCACGGTTGGTGAGGAATACGGCCAATATGGCGCCAAGCAGTTATCTGAAGAGGGCTTTGCCCAAGACCTCGACACACTAATTGTCGGTGAACCTAGCGGGGTCAACAAGCAATTGCTACTCCAAAAGCAGATTCAATTTATGCTACAAATCAATGAAGCTGGCGCTAAAAAGCTCTTAGACGCCAACCAAACCGGTGAACAACACTTTATTGAATTGGCTCATAAGGGATCTCTGACCTACACCGTTCACTCCAAAGGGGTGGCCGCCCACAGTTCCATGCCTGAGATCGGTAAGAACGCGATTACACCACTGATGGCTTTCTACCAAAAGGAAGAGGATTACTTTGCCTCCATCAAGGACTACCGCAACCCCGTCTTAGGTGCAATTACGCCAGTCGTTACCATGGTTAAGGGCGGCGAACAGATCAACACGGTTCCCGCCACCGCTGATCTCTCTGTCAAGATTCGGACCATCCCTGAACTTCCTAACGCTGACATCACGGTTGCTATCAAGGCCATCATCGCTGATTTAAACGCTACCGGTGCTGACTTAACGTTGGAAATACACAGCGACTTACGGCCAATGCACACCATGGAAGACACGCCACTGGTTCAGGCTGCCAAGGAAATTGGGAGCACTGAACTGCAACAGGCTTTGCCATTGATTGGCGTTCCTGGTGGCACCGATGCCTCTTCATTCCTGGCAGCCAACCCCGATATCGACGTCATTGTCTTTGGACCGGGTAACATCACGGCGCACCAGGTCAATGAATACGTCGACCTCGACATGTACCACCGGTTCATCACCATCTACGAAAAACTCGTCACGAAACTGTTGAAATAGTTTCAGCGATGGCCGCCTTACCGGCCACCGCGGATGGGCTGGAACGGTGCCGACACAACTTTAAGCCTCGAAAACCACGAGTCTTAAAGCTTGGTCTTCTTCTAAGCCGTAAACGGCTAAGAAGAACGAGGCGCCTGAGCCCATCCGCGGTGACCTCACGGCTAATATAGAGAACACTTATTCAACAGTTCATTAACCATTCCTATAACAGTTGGCCGTACCCCGGCGACCAGTGCGACCAGTGATTCCGCTAGCGGTGGGGACGCTCCAGACTGAGAAGCGGCCTTCCGCCTCGATTTAGAACCGCTAAAGACCAGCGTCAAAATCAACTGTGGTAAGCCACCAGTTAACACCATTGGCACTGCTAGCTTCATCCCTGGTCCCCTACGACAAAAGTATGGGATTACGTGATTTGGGCATTGACCTTCTACAAAATACCCGCTTAAATTTGTAACAAAATAGTCGTTTCATTTCGCCGAGGGTATCAGTCCAGCTCTGACGAAAACAACTAAAATAAGTTGCCAATTAACCACCAATGTAGCCGTAGGTTGCCAGGGCAGGTGTCAGCAGTGAAAGTGGCGTTAGCTCGGTGGTTTCCCGAGGTTACGCCACGGGACGAGCTTGGAAACGCGCGTACTTTGCGTGGTTTCAAGTCGAGCCTGAGGACCGCTTCTCAGGCCGAAGGCGGTCCCCACAGCTGGCGCCGGCCCTGGCAACCGGAGGCGGCAATCAGCGAGTAACACAATAACCAAACAAAAAGAAAAGGATCACGGCAAAATTGCCGTGATCCTTTTTGACCATTCAGTGAGATGCAATTCAGAATACCTTCTGGCATTTACCACTGGCAATAACGACTAACTAGGTGCGTCCAACAACGTCCAAGTAATGGTTCCTTGGTAGTCACCAGCTGCGGCGCCACCATTCAGTTCCAGTAGGACCCCGGTATCCGGTGTCCAGGTCTTGGCGACGTTGAACATCCCATCATCAACGGAGTCATCCGTAGTGTGAGTCAGGACCGGCGTCGGTGTCTCGCCAAGTGAGATCACCCGGAAATCGTCGACGTAGACTGGCTGCCCTGACATTACCGTTCCATCACTGGTGGTAAACGGCGATGCCTGTGCAACTAACGTCCACTGCTCACCAGTTCCACGGGTGTCTGAGATAGCAAGTTGCCAGTCACCCTGACGTTTGACGAACTGGGTCTTCCCCGTCAGCTTGCTAGCCGCAAACGTTTCGTTCGACGACACAGCTGCAAACTTCAATTCTCCAGCCACCGTGATAGGTACGACCACTGTTTGTGAGGTATCTCCTAGGAATGACTTTGCCACTAACCGAAGTCGGTTAGTCCCGGCCTGTAGCTGTTTGCCCGCCAACGGGATTTTAAAGGTTCCGTCCTTCTCGACCGTCACCGTGCTCAACTGCTTACCATTTAGAACTGGGCGAACCATGACCTTAGGCGATGTCGGTGTGTTGGAAACAACGTCCACCCGCCCTTTGACCGTGGTACCTTCGCCCTTATTCAGACTAGTAGCGTGGTTGCTGGTTACCGTCAGCTCAAGGTGTGCGTTCGGGTTGATGATAAATTGGGGGGTATCTGCCGAACTGATTCGGGCTGAAGAGGTAAACGACCCACTTGCTGCCGGCACAACCTTAGTTTCTTTAACGGTATCCGCCCGCCCCACTAATTTAATAGTCGCGTGCGCATTACTCTGACTCAGGCTCTCTGCCAACCGAATACCCAGCTTGCCATCCTGAATGCTGTCCAACGGAATCTTCTGCGTTGCCCCGTGACTGTAAGTCACTTCGGCGGACTCATAGGTGATACCCGTTGGCAGATCAATGTTCGTCTGAATGTCCGACCAAGGTTGCTGACCATCCTGATAATCAAGGTGATAGTCCACTTGTAGCTTATCATTACTGAGAACCTGACTATCCGTGGTCAGTTCCCGTTTCCGTTTAACGTCCGTGATTTCACCAGAAGTGTTAACCACGATTAACCCCGGGATGTTTTCAAAGACAACCATATTGTTCTCGTACCGGTCGGTCGTCGTTGCGGTAACCCCCCAACGTACCCGATTACTCCGCTGCGGATCAATCTTTTTGGTGTCAATGTGAACCGTCTGGCTCTTCCCAGGAAGCTTGGCTTCCGTCACGGGATTCTTGTCATCAAAAACATAAGTCATGTTCTCGGCCTTAGCATCCCACTTCAACGTGAGATGGTGCCAGCTACCATTCGACAAGAAATCCGGACGATTAGTATTGGTAATTAACCCCTGATGAATCAACTGGTAGTGGTAATCCTTTTTGCTAAAGAGGCCGCCCCAGAAGCCATAGTCCGTCACGAGCTGATCGTACGAAGAAGCCTGCGCGGGATAATTCGAAGCAATGTGGACCCCAGCCATCCCAACGTCAAATGAGTTAGCATTGCCAGGGGCTTTACTACCCGTTACCCCGTTATACTGCGTGTCAAATTCCAGTGCCCAACTATTCTGAATTGCAGTCGCCGCAATTCCACTTTTAGTTGACTGGGATTTGTTATTATCAACACCCCAGACACCTAACGTTTCACCAGGCAGTGACTTCTTTTTTACAGAAGACTGAGACATCGCCGCCAAATTACGTGAATCATTTTGCAGAACAAACGCCATGCCCTCACCGGCTAAGTTTCCCCGGTTACCCAGGTACAGCCACACGGACAGCCGTTGATCCTTCTTCAGATTCCAGTAACCAGAATTCGTGGACCAGATTGATCCAAACTGATTCTTGCCGTTCGTTAAGACAGCGACTTGTGTTCCTGGTGAAGCAGGATTCTCGCCGTTCACAATGGTCGCCGAGCTCTTATTAGTCGTGTCCGTTGTTAAGAACGGGTTTGTCTTGCTGATTAAAATTCCTTGCGGCGCTGTTGCCAACGCCTGCTGGTTATCATTATCAGCACGGGCTGTGATCACACTACCCCCAAGACAAACGGCTAGTAGAATCAAGCCAGCGCTCAACCACCGTTTGAACAACTTTCATCCCTCCTATTTTGCTGATTTTTCCCGACGATTACGATAGAGCAGGTAGCCAATGATGGCTAACAACATCGCAATCAGTAACCCTAACAAAGCGTAAAGCCAGTAGTTTGGCTGCTTAGCCGGTGTCAAAACCGTCTTATTCAAACGCCGCACCGTCTTATTCGCAATGGTAAAGTTACGCGTGAACTGCCAATTCTGTCCGTCCGCCTTGGCCGCTAAGTGAAGCGTGTACCGACCAGCTGGAAGGTTCTGGTTCCCCCACGGAATGCCGAAATTAAAGTTACTATTCGGCGCCATTCCCAGGTTAGCTTGTTGTTGCCGAATCAAGGTTTGGTTGGAAGCCACTTTGGTAACGCGCGCATTAACCGTGAGTTTCTGCATGATACCGGGTTGGGGGTTTTGCAAATTAGCCGTAATAAAATTGCGTCGGTTGATTTGTACCGCTTGAATCTGGTGTAGCTGCATGTCTGGCACCACTGTCAGTGGACTCTCCCGAAGGCGAATCCCAATGGCGTACGCAAATGCGTTATTGAGCAAGATTTTCGCCGCGGACTTCTTATGCGTCTTTGACGGCACTTGTTCAACGTAGACCCCACCAAGAATAATGCCCCGCAGCCTTTTTGCAGGCATGGTGTAGGTGAGATACACCCGTTTCTGAGTATTTGCCGGAACCGTAACCTTCTGATTCGACCCCTTAGTGAAGATGTCCTTAGTGCCCACCTTCAGTGAGGGATCTAACTTAGGTTTCAACTGACTGTAGTCGATCACCCCGTTATCGTTGGTGACCGCTTGATTCACACTGACCAGGTACTGCTGGCTGCTATTACTAGTGTTATTGATCAGAACTGCCAAACGTTGATGTTCTTTCGGCTTAACCCGTAAGGCAAAGTAATTGGCTTGCGGGTCATCCTGATTGCTTGGCAAAATTGCTCTGACGGAATAGCCCACACTGTCGGCAGCGACCGTTGGTAATTTCCAGGCCAACACTAAAAGTGCTAACCCAATCGCGAGCAAAAGTTTCAGTCCTCGTTTCATCATCACTGACTCCCCCCATCAGTCGTCAGGAAAATTAACGCCATCCTCACTGAATAATTGCTGCACCTACTGTGGTGTGTCGCTTAACTGCCAGGTCATCGTCGAGGTGTAAACACCACCCAATTGCCCAGCTGGAACGGCTAAGTTAACGTTAGCGAGACCATATTCGGCGGACCAAACACCTAAGCCACCCTTAGCAGCAGCAGAGAAGACGATTTGATTCGTCCCGGTGCCGTTCAAAGAGGTGCTAGCCCCAGCCGTTGGTGCAGTCGAAGGGTTGCCGGTGTTAGCGGCTGCGACGTCAGGTTCTCCCAAAGACAGAACCGCGCCGCCCAAGCTGTCCCCCGCTGCGTCCGTAAATGGTGTGTTCTTCAATTGAACGCTCCACCCACTTGGTAACCCAGGGTTGGAAACTTGAACGGGATTGTCTGCCGTTAAGGCTGTGTAACTCCCATTAGTCTTACTGTTAGGCGTTACATTGGTGCCAAAACCGATGTTCGGTGCAGAATCGAGAGAAATCGCTGCGGTGGGACTCGTATCAAACTCGGCCGTAGTGGTCGTGGTCTGAGAGGTTGGTCCCACTGAACTACTAGAACTGCTACTTGCACTAGTTGATGTGGTGTCGGTCGTTTCTGCGGCAGCTGGTACTGCTGCAACAAATCCGGCGCCTAATCCTAATACAGCTAGGCTACTCAGCAGAGAAATCTTTAATCTGCGAGTCATCATACTCACTCCTCTAAAATAATATCGTGATTACCAGTTTTAGAGTAAACGAGTAGCTCCGGTAATGGTTGAACCACCCGCTAGTGACTTTCCTAACTTGTTCCATGCCGACCACTTTGTCCGCCGACTGTCTGACCGAATAAACCATTTCTATCTCCGACGCTTGATTCAATGAAGATAATAACTTGTCCAAAATAAAAAGGCCAGCTTTTCGCTAGTCTTTCGTATCGACACATTTAGTCATGGAAGTCGCTCACCGTTAAGGCCAGCAACCCATTTAACCATTGATGGACTGGTTCATCCGCCGAGGCAGTCACCTGGAAGTTCATTGGGCTAAACAGGCTTTCTATAGCGGGCCACTGAACCTGACCAGTAACTAGGAAGCTCTGAGTGAGCCGCTCACGCTGTTCGACAGTCACAGGGGTTGCCATAGTCGTTAACAAGTTAACAGCCAACTGGTCGGCTATCAGGGTCTTCCAGGCGGTCGCCGTTAACGGCGTGATTACTTGCCGTGGTGTCGGCAATGGGACGACGGGGCCCTCCCGGAGGAGAAACTTCTGCCAACGCATGACCTGCCCCAACAAAACGCCATAGAACTGCCAGGGAACCTGATTTCCAATCCGCTTCAAAGTTGTGGCAGAAATCGCGGCAATATCCCACTGAACTTGTTGCTCGCCCTGAGCTAAAGCAGTCTCCAACCATTCACTGAAGAACCGCTGAACAGTGACATCCACCAGCTGCGGTAATTTGCCCCCTTGAACCAGCTGATAGCGGGCCAGTAGAAAGTCCTCCGTCTGGTCCCAAGTGATGGTCCGACTAGTCTGCGACTGTTTACGCCGACGCAATTGCCGAATCTTTTTAATGCGACTAGATTTACCATAATTTCCGGGACGACTCATATAAGTTACCTCCAATTTTAACCGTGAATGAAATGAATTTTGACATCTCCTAAAGTGAGATGCACCGTTCGTTGATTGTCTTAGTTATCTTACCACGAATCACGCCTAACTAGAGATTGAATGCTAAACCAGTCTAAATTGAGCGCTTCGGCGGCCAGGGCGGTAGCCTGCTGTGGGGACGCTTCAGCCAAAGTACGGGCTTCTCGCTCGATTTGAAGACACGAAGGCCCCCGTGTCTTCAAAGTCGCCCGTGCTGTAAGCTGGCCAGCCAGCTAACACCACTGTCACGGCCGGCTACCGCCCTGGCCACCTCCGCTCTTGATTGTAGTTTTATATGACTACCGCTAACGGTCTTACGTGGGTCACGATTTCTATGGGCTAACTGGTAACAACTTTCTCGTCACTACTAATGTTAAGACGAGAGGTCGCCAGATACCAGCTACTCTAAATTGCCTAAATTAACACACTAATAACGTTGGTATAACCAACTTGATTGACTTTTACCAGGACTCAACCTTCAGTCCGCAAAATAAAAAGGACCCACCAGTCAGCTACGAAAAATCAGTAGCGACTCGCAGATCCAGTTAAATGCCAACTAAATTGTGATACTAACAACGCGGCTAATTCAGTCCAACCAACCGGAATCAAGGCTAGCCCAGTTGGTGAGTAACCACTAAGCAGCAATTACTCACCAATGTAGCCGGAGGCCGTCAGGACTGGTGCCGGCTGTGAAAGTGGCGTTAGCTCGGTGGTTTACCGAGGTTACGCCACGGGACGAGCTTGGAAACACGCGCCCTTGGCGTGGTTTCAAGTCGCGGCGCGAGACCGCACTGTGGCTCGCACCGGTCCCCACAGCAGGTACCAGTCCTGACGGCCACAGGCGGCCATTTGAACGAATCAATAATCAATCCTGTTTGTTCTGCTGCTTAGCCTTAGCAACTTCCTTAGGATGGAATTTCACGAAGTAGAGTACCGTCATGATAGCCAAGAAGACCACCCCAACGAGAATGGAAATTCGCGTCTCAGGGTTCAAGAACATGAAGAACAACGTAATCACCAGGAAGGCTAACGTCACGTAGTTTGAGTAAGGTGCCCATGGCATGGTGAATGGGTGATTGACCAGTTCATCGGCTTTCTTCTTCCGGAAGTCAATTTCACTGATCAAAATCACGAACCAAGGAATCATCCCGGGTAAGACACTGGAACTATAAACCATCACGAAGATTTGGCTAGCATCCTTGTAGATCAGTGGCAGAACCACGTTTAAGATGACCCCGATACCGATACCGAGAGAAATCGCAATAACTGTGATGTAAGGCACACCGTGCTTGTTCAGCTGAACGGCCTTTTTAGGTAATTGACCCTCTTCAGCCAACGTGTAGGCCATCCGACTGGCACTGTAGATTCCGGAGTTTGATCCAGACAAAGCCGCCGTAATAACCACGAAGTTGATGATGGAAGCTGCCGCCGTGATCCCAATTTTGGCGAAGGTTTGCACAAATGGTGAGCCCACGGAATTCAGTTCATTCCAAGGGAAAATGCTGACAATCACGAAGATTGCCCCCACGTAGAAAATCAAAATCCGGAACACGGTGGAACGAATAGCCTTAACCAACGTTTCCTGTGGATTTTGAGCTTCACCGGCAGTAATCCCGATCAGCTCAACCCCTTGATACGACGCTAATACGATGGCAATCGCAAAAATAAAGCCCTTGGCACCACCAGTAAAGAAGCCATGCGTCCACAAATTGCTAATTCCTAATGGGTGACCACCATTCCCAAAACCAAAGAGAATGACGCCTAACCCAACGATGATCATCAAAATAATCGTCACAACTTTAATGAGTGAGAACCAAAATTCTAGCTCCCCAAACATCTTAACTGAGACCAAGTTAGCGACACACAAGAACGTAATGGCCACTAATCCAGGAATCCATTCCGGCAGGTTGGGCCACCAGAAACGGAAATAACCACCCAATGCAATCATTTCACTCATTCCAACAACGATCCACTGAAAAATGTTACTCCAAGCGGTCAGGTAACCAAAGACGGGGTGCATGTATTCTCTGGCAAACGTGGAGAATGACCCGGTCGTTGGGTGAACGTACAGCATCTCTCCCATCGCCCGCATGATTAAATACAAAAACATCCCAGAAATTATGTACGCCAACAAGACGGATGGTCCCGTCCACTTAATGGTGGAACCGGACCCCATAAATAATCCGACACCGATTGTTCCACCCAACGCAATCATTTGCATTTGGCGGGCAGTTAGTTTTCTTTGCAATCCAATTCCTTCTCTCTATCTAATTGATTATAAATTAAAGCTTCATGAGAAAATGCTACCTGATTTTTGCATATTTCGCAAATTTTTCTTCGAAATATGCCACGATATCATTAATTTAATATATTGGCCATTATGCAACAGAACCCGGTTATATTCAATGATTATTTAGCTAAAAGATTACGTCCCTAATCAATTAATTTTTTGCCCGATTCCCAATGAAAGCTTACGCCCTTTAACGTTATAACAAAAAAACATTACCAGATTTTCTCTGATAATGCTTTGTGCTTAGAGTAACTTTTCATAAACGTAGCAGTAATCAGTTGGTTGATAAACACCAACAATTTTGCCAACCCGTTTGAAACCAAATTTTTCAATTAAGTACTGCATCTTCGTATTATCCCGGTGGGTATCGATCCGGATACTGTCAGTCGTCGAGTGGTTCTCGGCAATGTAATCGAACAAGTCACGGAACAATTTAGAAGCGTAACCCTTTCCCTGATGATGGGAGAAAATGGCAACCCGGTGAACCGTCACGTACTTGTCAGAAGGCCGTAACCATTCACCTTCCATAGTATCATACGCATGGTCAGGCGCCTCGTTGATCACAGCAACCCCCAACGTTTCGTGGTCATCACTGTTATAAATAACGGCCCGGCCATCTTCAATATCCCCTTTGATAATATTGCGGTTAGGATAGTCATCCTGCCATTGGTCAATACCGGCATCAGCCAGTTGCTGCTTGCCATCTTCAATAATATCGCAAACTAAATCTAATTCTTCCATCCGTGCTTTACGTAAATACATCTTGTCTTCACCTCGTCATTAATTCCTAAGCTAAGCTGGCCAGTACGTTCTGGGCTAGCTGATCCAGACGTTGATAGTCTGCGTCGTCAGGATCTTGATCAATTTTAACGCTGTCTGCTACTTGTTCACCGTTGCTAGAATTGAATTGAATGGTCAAATAGTCAACGGCTCGACCGAAGTGGATGTGGCTTTTCGAGCTCGATCCGCAGACCGCAAATTTTGTCCGTTCGAGGTCGACTTCCTTTAAATCTTCAAAGAAGTCCTGGGCCTCGTCCGGAAGGTCACCATCATGATAAGTATAACTCACCATAATCACAGCGTCCGCTTGTGTTAAAGCAAAGGCATCGACCTGCGAAATTTCCGTAATCACCGTCTGCGCCCGTGACGCGAGCTGGGCCTGCAAGTGCCCAGCAATGGCCCGATTACGGCCAGTTTGACTAGCAAAAATTATTTGAATTGAAGGGGTCATCAGTTTAAATTTCTCCTTGAGTCTAGAATTCGTTAGTAGGCCAAACGTTAGACTAGGGCCCACTAGAAACTGCTAAATATTATAGACCTTTTTGGCCCATTACCCCAGTAAAAAGATGCATCTATCGGTTAAAAATACAGCCGCATTCCGTAAAATAGTCACTGAGCCACACTAGAAACTAAGCAACGCCTAAAACCTCAAGTCAGCCAGCTGATCCAAATCGACGACATCCCCCACGCCCGGCACCGCAAACCCGTTGAGCTGACGGAACTCCCGCCGAAATTCCTGATAGCCGATCAATTCCGGTGAGAAATTCTCTGGTGTCAACTGTGGGAGTAGGCGTTCAACTTCTACCTGGACTGCGGGTGCTAACTCGCGGGCATCCGGGCGTAGGCGGCCCTCCTGATCACATTCCCGGTGTGCCCCGTAAAACATGTCCCGAAATAGCCGGTCAATGTGGGCGCCCGTTTGCTCGCGTAAGCCTAACGCCTGTTCAACTTGATAAAGCGCCAGACAGTAGCGAGAAAATCCCGGGATCACAGCGGACGCCTTGGTCGTTACTGAGCGGTTCACGCTGATTAAGGCCTCCCCACCACTGGGAGCTAATTGTCTCTGTAACCGGCGGGCACTGACCTCGGCTGCGCGTTTAGCACGACCCAACGTCCCATCGTGGTAAATTGCTGCCGTAGCCCGCGGCCCTTCATATGAATAAAGAATCGTTTTGAAATTAGGGGCCAACACACCCGCTGCCTGGAGTGAATGCACCCACAGCTCCCAGTCTTCACCACCCATGACGTGGGTGGTGGCACTGATTTCAGCAGGAGTCGCCGGTTCTAAGAAAATTGACTCTAATCGCTGGTGTTCAAGGTTGACGGAAAAGTCGCTAACGGGTTGCCCAATTGGCTTGATGACAGAACGCCAAACGTTATCTGGATCAACCGGATCCTGCCGTTTCGGAGCAGCAATCGAATAGACCAAGAGGTCAATGCTCCCGCCAAAATTCCTTTGAATCGCTTCGATCACAGCCCGCTTAGTCGACGGCAAAAAAGCGTTGGCGTTGATATTATCCGCTTGTAATCCCGCCGCTTCAGCAGCCTGTTTAAAGTAAACTTGGTTCCACCAACTAGCGGTACCGAGATAATCATCCTGGGGCGGTCGACTGTACCCCACAGAAAGGGTGGCGGCTCCAGCACCAAAGGCGGCAGTGATTCGACTAGCCAAACCATAACTGGAGGAGCCACCCAGAATCAATGCGCGTTGTGGCCCGGTAAAGCGGCCTGCATCGGTCACTGCTTGAATCTGCTGCTGAACCATCCGTTGAATTCCCAGTGGATTGACCGACCGCGCTACGTTGCCCGTAATTTTTTCTGCTACCGTCACCTGTGTCATACCGTCATCACCTTCCACCACTTTTCTTTAGCTTAACACCCCGACGCCAGAGTCTCTTCTAATTTGTCTTATATTTTAAGCGGCGCTAGGTCACAACAATAGACTGCCTCACTCGTGGACACATCCGCCATATAATAGCGCAGCAAAAAAGCCCGAAACATACACGTTCCGGGCCATAGTTTTAGAAATTTGAAGATATAGTTGGCCATTTGACCAGCACGGAAACAGTGATCACGCTTGGACTTCATTAAACACTTAACTTGATATAACTATCTAAGCCGAGAGGTCGGCAGATATGGGCTCAGGCGCGAAATTATTCTTAGCCAGTGGGTGCTTTTCCCCAATGGCTTAGAATAAGGCCAAGCTTGGAGACTCGTGATTTCCGAGGCTTCAAGTTGTGCCCGCACCGCTCCAGCCCATATCTGCCGACCGGTAAGGCGCTGAATCCGTGCCAATCTTAGTCAGTAAAGTCTGACTCCGCCAACAGCTGACGCACCTCATCCGTAGTGTGTGCCTCCATCATCGCGTTTCGCAAACTCGCAGCGTTCCGCTGGTTACGCACATAAATCTTGAAGAATCGCTTCAAGGACGGGAAGCGCGAGGTGTCAAAGCGCCGTTCAAAGTCATCGTACAGGTCGAGCTGATAATTCAGTAAGCCCAACAATTCCTTGATATCGTGCTCCTTAGGTTCCTTTTCAAAGGCAAAGGGACTAGTAAAAATCCCCCGGCCAATCATAATACCGTCAACGCCAGGATGTTCCTGGGCTAGCTTGACGCCCTCTTGATAGTTCTCAATGTCGCCATTCAATTGAAGCAACGTGTCCGGTGCAATCTCGTCACGCAACTTCACGATGTCGTCAATCAGTTCAAAATGGGCCGGTACCCGACTCATTTCCTTCTTGGTCCGCAGGTGAATCGTCAACAACGGAATATCCTGTTTAAAGAGGAAGGTTAACCAATCGCGCCATTCATCCAGGCGGCTGTATCCCAACCGTGTTTTCACACTGACGGGCAGGCCCGCCGTCTTCGCGCCAGCAATCACAGCCGCCGCACTATCAAAATTGCGGATCAAGTCACTACCACCGTGATTCTTGATGACAGTTGCGTCCGGGCAACCCATGTTCAGATCGATGGCTTCATAGCCCCGGTCCTTGACATCTGCTGCTGCCCGTACAAAGGCGTCAGGATCATTGCCCCATAGTTGTGCCACTGGCATGTGAGCCTCTTCAGGCGCCACGTAGAGCCGGCCCTGGACCGTGAATTTGGCCTTGGGATGGGTCACACTGATAGCATTCGTAAATTCAGTGAAAAAGACATCAGGTGCAGCCGCACGGGCCACAACCTGGCGAAAGATAGCGTTAGTGACGGCTTCCATGGGAGCCAAGCTAAAGAACGGCCGGTTCTCGGCCTTAGCGTGGTTCGCAATGTTTTGCCAATAGGATGATGAATCAGACACGATAAAGTCTCCTCGATTACTTAAATTTGATGTTTAGTCCGGTATATGCAGTCTTTACATTCTACCACGTTTCTAGCCTGAAGCCACCAAAAAGGTTGCCCACAATGGACAACCTCATTTAGTTACTTATCCGTTGATAGATGAATATCCCCATCATGTGAGCTTAGTTGATACCAAGCTTTGGCGCCGCGATTCAAGCGGTAGCCACTCTTCTGGGACTTACCTAACACGTGAATATCTCCATCAGCACTGTTAACGACCGCCCCCGCTGATCGGGCAATGTGTGCCTGCACATCCCCATCGGTGGTCGTCGCGGTCAGGTGATCCTGTAACCGGTTATTTTGCAAATGAATATCCCCATCATGCGTCGTCACCCGGCCACCGCCCAGCTTCGATTCAGTCAGCCGAACATCGCCGCCTTCCTGAGCGGTAACTTGGTTATGCTTGCTAGTCAAGTCAACGCTAGTCAACGTAATATTCCCATCGGCCGCCTGAACTTTTAGCTGTGGCGTCGTCAAGGAGGCCAACCAAACGTCACCATCTTGGCTAGTCACGTTGGTTGGTTCCGTGGTCGTCACCTGTTGTAGCGATACATCGTCAGCCGTTGCTACCGTTAATTGACGTAGCTTCAGGTAGCGTAGATTGACCCCTTCTTGACTCTTAATGATTCGAACGTTCCGCAACTTTTGGCTAGCTGGCACCGTGATGGTAAGCCCATTAGCCGCCGAGCTCGACAGGTCTGCGCCAAAAATAACGTTGTCATGGCTACTTCGTGAGCCTGCCGTTACGGTCAATTGTCCCCGTTTGACTGTAACCTTGGGTTGCTGAGCCATCCCCGAACCCGAACGCACCGTTACCTGACTAGTTGCGCCCCGTTTGATGGTCACTGGCAGCGCCGACGTCACCTGAATGTCTTGATACTTTCCAGGATAATAGACTTTGTGAGCCGTATTCGCCACGCGTAACCGTCGTGACTGGTTGTTCCAAACAATGGTTTTATCCCCGTGATTCCACCATCCTAAACCGGCTAAAATTGCACCTAAAATCACTAATACTAGTGAGATTTTCACACTGCGTTTCATAATTTCCGCCCCCGTTCTGCTCGACTACGCGGAATGAAACGCCGGTAAATATCCCGGGCCAACCACGCCATGACTGCTAGCAGTTTTACACAGATCCATTTTAAAATAATTGCTGCAAAGCCCATCATCCCCAGAGCTGTTAACCCAATCCCCAGA
Organism: Levilactobacillus yonginensis; assembly: GCF_964065165.1. Classification (NCBI taxonomy): domain Bacteria; kingdom Bacillati; phylum Bacillota; class Bacilli; order Lactobacillales; family Lactobacillaceae; genus Levilactobacillus; species Levilactobacillus yonginensis. The sequence goes on from NZ_OZ061549.1 coordinate 1,530,908, forward strand.
TAGAAGATACCGACCCAAGGTGCCTGCCAAATGACCAGCACACCAACGACTACACCAACCACGCCGACCGCTACGATACTGAATAAGACGGCAATCAAAGCTATGACCAATGATCCCACCACGGCCACGCCGGCAAACCCCAGCGCAAGTACGACAATCATAATCGGAATCGTAATTGGTGTTGAGAGTAAGGCTAGAATGATCAGCCAAATCGTCTTTGCATTGCTCCTGGCAGCCTGCGTCGTGGTTCGCGATTCCTGGTGATTGCTTTCAACTAACCTAATAGAATAGTCCGCTAAGACTTTACGCGCCAGTGACCGCGGCGAACCTAATTCATCGACGGCCTGCTGATAGGTCGTAATCTCCGCGTCCTGCAGGTATTCACGGTAATATTCCACAACGTCTTCCTGCTCAGCCGTTGTGAGTTGGCCGAGTAATTTTTGTACGGCCTGAATGTACTCATTCATCTTGATTGCCCCCCAGTAACTTGGTAATGGCCTGATTGAAATCAGCCCACTCCGCTTGTATTTCGGCTAGCCGCTCGCGACCACTAGTTGTCAGACGATAGTAGCGCCGATTACGTCCCTGAAAGGGTTCGTCGTAAGTCGTCAGCCAACCATTCTTCTTTAGCCGCCGAAGCACCGGGTACAGCGTCGATTCTGAAATAGGAATCAACTGTCGCACCTCCTGAGTCAGCGTATAACCGTAATGATCTTGACGTGTTAGTAAACCGAGTACGCTGCCATCGAGCAACTCAGTCGGCACTTGAATGGCCATGTCTTAGCCTCCTTCTATACTATATCACGTATAATATAAATTCATTAATAATATACGATACATCCCAAATCATGTCAAGCTGACTGCAGCAATCTTTTAGCCAAGAACGACGCTCGCCAGCCATTCTTGTTTAACTTAAGGGCCTTCAATATCACTTAATTAATATAAAAAAACAAATAGCCACTTTCGTTGACTTATCCCCCGGCAATCCGCATACTAACAGCAATTATAAGGAGGATTCCCAATGACAAATCAAGCGTTACTAATCATCGATTACACCAATGACTTCGTCGCAGATAAGGGTGCACTAACCTGTGGACCAGCGGGCCAAGCTCTCGCTCCAGCCATCGTTCAGTTGGCGGAAAATCTTCACCGCAATGGCGAATGGATCCTCTTCCCAACAGATGTTCACACTCCGCATGATCCCTACCACCCCGAGAGCCAGCTATTTCCCCCACACAACGTCCGTGACACTTGGGGCCGCGAGCTCTTCGGTGAAGTCAATGACTGGTACCACCAACACCGGGCTGACGATAATGTTTGGCTCTTTGACAAGACCCGCTACAGCGCATTTGCCGGCACTGATTTAGATTTACGGCTGCGTGAACGCCGCGTCGACACCCTTCACTTGACTGGGGTTTGCACGGATATCTGTGTTCTGCACACGGCCGTCGATGCCTACAACTTGGGCTACCATCTGATTATTCACCGTGATGCTGTAGCTAGTTTCAACCAAGCCGGCCACGACTGGGCGTTGAACCACTTCGCTACGGCACTAGGTGCGCAATTAATTTAATGGACTGGGGTACGTCCCTACCTTTTCCGGTGTCTAACTAAGCGTTACAATAACCACATAGACGATTAAATGTTAGGTGGTTTTAAAATGCAACGTTCTCTTAAACTCATTGGGGCCCTATTATTGGCCCTGCTCATCGACGGGGTCACCGTCAGTCAGTCCGCCCAAGCAGCAACCCCCTTGCGGACAGTGACCCGAACTAAAAAAGTAAATTACTACACCAAAATCGGGCCCAATAAAACGCATAATTATCGGGTTTATAAGTCTGGTGGAGCCAAGTCCTCAACTGCTAACCTGACGCCCATTGCCACTGGCCGACAGTATGCAAACAAGCAGGTCCACATCACGCGAGAACAAACGATGGCGGACGGAACTTGGCTTAAATTCACTTACAATCACACGAAAACGGGCTGGATTCACCGTAACGGAACCGTTAAGTCCTACCGTTGGTTGAACGTCCCGTTGATTGGCCAACGACCACAATTACCACGCGGCTGTGAGGTTACTGCTACCACCATGATGGTCCAATATGCGGGTGCCAAGGTTAGCAAAGTTCGGCTGGACAAGGCCCTCCCCCGCAATAGCAACCCCAACAAAGGCTTTAACGGCTGGGTCGTATATCCTAAGGGCTTGATGAAACTAGTTAAACAGAATACCGGCTCCGCTAAAAACCTGACAGGGGCGTCTTTTAAACGCCTCAAGCGACAAATTAATGCGGGGCACCCCGTCGTAGTCTGGATTGCGTGGTTTGATGGTTTCAATACCCACGCCATTACGCTAACGGGCTACGGTCACAACCGTGCCTACTACAACGATCCCTGGACCAAGAAAAAGACGAGTATGTCTCTAAAAACGTTGCATAAGCATCGCCAGCAAGACGCTTACCGGGCTTTAAGCTACTAATTTGGCTCACGGCAAACACCAGCACCTTCGTTACGTTAGACCGCACAATTAGTTGAAACCTAAACAAAAAACACCGACATTAGCTGAACACCTAGAAATTCACTCCAATTTTTGGGGTTCACTTCAACCCGTTAATGTCAGTGTTTTTTTACTATCAGTCGGTTGTGGCCGATAGGCAATTTTAGCTTTGCCAAGCACTGCTTTGGGCGACTTAGAATTCGCAATTCTACTTGAAACCCACGATTGTTTCAACACATCTTATTAGTAGCGTAATGTTCCTTTTGTAAAGTGTTGTTTACCTAAACAATTTTGATGTACAATTAAAGGCGTACCTAGTCGATATACATATATTTAGGAGGAATCCGCATGGATAAACAACATTTTAGTAAGCGCTTAATTCGTAGTGGTGCCGCTTTATTAGCCACCATTATGTTTGGTAGTAGCGTCCTGCCACTGGCTGCTCCAGCCGAAGTCAGTGCCAGTGCTGCGACTACCACGGTACCCGTACAAGCCAGCAAATCTTGGAAATCCTACAAACACAGCATTCACTTTGTTAAAAAAGGCTATAAGGTCTATCAGGATAAGTGGCACGCCGTCTCATCTTCAAACAAGCTGTTCCATAAGGCTTATAAGGCCAACGGCAAGTACAAGTTGAGCAACGGGCGGACCTACTACCGGCTGTACAACGCTAAGAAGAAGTACTTAGGCTACGTGAATGCTCACGCAGTTGCTACTAGTACGACCAGCAAGATCATGAAGGTCCCTTATATCAGCCAATATAAACCCGTCTTCGCCCCTTGGGGCTGTGCTTCCGCTGCCATGACAATGCTACTTCGTTACCGTGGCAACAAAGTCAACCTGCGTTATGCGCAAAACCACTTACCAATGGTCCCAACCAAGGGTGGCCAAAAGGGTAACGTCTATACTGGGGTTGGCTTTGGCCACGTAATTAACGCCGCAGCTTTGACGAAGTACTCACATCACTGGACAAAGAGCACCAAAAACATTTCTAAGTCGAGTGCGAACACTATCAAGATGTACGTTCAGGGTGGCTACCCCGTTCTGTTCTACGGTTACTCTTCCTACCAGAAGAACGGCGACAAGAAGCGGAACCACTGCAAGGTCATCGTGGGCTACAAGAACGGTAAGTTCAAGGTCAACGATCCCCTGTACTACAGCTCAAAGGACAAAGCTGGTTCTGGTGGTAAGAACATGAAGTACGACCACGGCGCCATCAGCTGGGAATCCATGAAGAACTTTAAAAAGGAATACGGTAAGCAAGCTATGACCATTTTCTAACACGTCCACTAGCTAGTTCCAAAGAAAAGTTCTTGGTTCCCAACTAAAATTTCAAAAGATCTGAGGCTGTGATGAAAATCATAGCCTCTTTTTTTAGATTCCCCCGCTTAGGCCATTAGGTCATTGGTTTGATTGAATCATTACTGACGGCCTTCATGACTTTTTTAGCTCCACTGAGTTGTGATATTTCCCGGGTTAAAGGTGTGCCCCTTTACTTCATCCCACAATACATCGTAACGTCTACTTTTCCATAAATTCCTTTATCGTCTTCACAGCTTATTCACAAAAATGTTAGGAATTGGTAACATCTCTAAAACAAACAAGGTGTACGATTGTAGGTGTTACATAAGAAATTTGGGGGAGATTGGTCTGGTGACCAGTCTCTCCTTTTTTCGAAATTTCATTAAGGAGATGGCTCATTTGCAATTCAAACACCCCCGGATGGTAGCGCTTGCTGCTGCCTCCCTGGCGATTCTGACGGTTGGCCTGGCCGGCTGCTCTTCAGCGACCTCGTCTGCATCCAAGGAATCGGAAAGTTACAACATCAAGGATAACAAGCCTGTTCTGACAACGGCCCAGATCACCAAGAATCTGGACACTAAACTCATTACCACGCGTCAAGACAATCAGAAAAGCTTGACGGCGACCTATAAAGCCGCTGCCGAAAATGATAAATATACACTAGACCGTCCGTTTGTAAAGGTCGACCCTTACGCTGCCTCCCCTCTTTCTGCGCTGGTAACGTTTAAGACCGATGATGCCGTTAAAGTAACCTACACGGTCGTCGGTAAGACAGACAAGACATCTATCACCAACACCGTTAAGGGGGGCTACACCACAACTCATCAAGTTCCTGTGGTCGGCTTATATGCGGATACCAATAACACGGTGAAGATCACCACCACTACCAAGGGTGGCAAAACCCAGACCAAGACCCTCATGATGCAGACTGGTTCCCTACCAAAATACATCAAAGACGCCAAAGTAACCGTCTCAAAGAATGATAAAGATCAAATGGAAATCGGCAAGAACAAGCTGACTATCATGAACCGAACCACGAAACAGCCCTTTGCCATTGACGCCGACGGGGCCGTACGGTGGTATGATAAGAACTATTCGCAACACACCATTGAGCAGTGGTCGAACGGCCACATTATGATGCTCTCTAAGAAAGATGTGAACTCAGACGTTTACAACGACCTGCTGGAGACCGACTACCTGGGCCGAGTCTACAAGGAATACAGTTTCTCTGCTGGAACCAGTAGTTCCGACGGAAGCAGCATCTCCAAAGCAGCCGCCAAGGCCAGCTCAGAAACGACGGTCATTCATCACGATTTGGTTGAACTACCAAACCATAATTTCCTGGCAACCGTCTCCGATGGCTCAAAGTACAAGGAAGATACGATGATTGAGGTGTCCCATAAGACTGGGAAAATCGTTAAGGTCATCGACATGAAAAAGCTTCTGCCGAAGTCCATGTGGACCAAGTTTAAGAAAGGCTTGGACGGTAAGGTCGACTGGCTACATCAAAACGCCGTGGACTACGATAAGAATGATAAATCCATCGTCATTTCTAGCCGGAACCAAGACATGATCATGAAACTGGATTACAAGACTGACCATATCAAATGGATCTACAGTGGGAAGAAGAAGTCCACCTGGCCTAAGGCGTACCGTAAGTACCTGCTGAAACCAACCAAAGGAACGACGATTACCGGTGGGCAACACGGGCTGTACCTGTTGAATAACGGCGGAAAGAACACCGCTAACAGTGAAAACTTCCTACTCTATGACAACAACATTGCAGTCACCAACGGGAATAAACAGACCTCTGGTAAGTACTCACAGGCCGTTGAATACCACGTGGATGCCAAGAAGATGACCATCAAACAAACCTGGTCATACGGCAAGTCCCTGGGTAAGACTAACTTTACCCCGGTCATTGGTTACGCGCAAAAATTGGCCAACGATAACGTACTGATTGACTTTGGCTTCAAGAACGGCGGAAAAGAAAGTAATGCTATTGAAGTTACGCAGTCGGGTAAACAGGTCTTCAATGTAACGATGAAGAGCGCGGCCTCTAAGGCCTACGCTTACCGGACTTACCGCGTACCATTCTACGGTACCGCTTATCAGTTCGACGCCACTAAATAGCCGATTTGTCACGCTTCGGTTGGTAGGCCCGGCATCTGCTGTAGGCTCGAAAAACCATCGAGCCAACACCACTGTCACAGCTGACACCAGCCCTACCAACCTGCGGTAATGATTGCTATTTAGCAACAATGACTGGCTCTTTAACAGTAAACTCAACTGCAGCTGGTTAACGCATGAATCATTAATTACTTACAACCAAAAGCGGCTTCACGCCACTCTCACAATGAGGGTGACGTGAAGCCGCTTTGATGTTAACGAATTTACTATTTATTCCTAGATTTAATTTCTATCGATTATTAAAATTTCAAAAGTTAATGTTTCCATTTACGTTGGCGCGTTTGTTCATAGAGCCAGATCGTCAATCCCAACACAATCAGTACCGGAATGAGCAACGCCCAATTTCCCAACGTTTTCGTAAACAAGCCCACCAAGAAGGCCCCAGCAATAAAGCTGAGCATTAAGGTCGCCGTATCCAAGGCCCGGCCACGTGCCGCCTTGTCACGATAGCGAACACCATCATAAGCAGACTCAGACAACCGCCGCACATTTCCCGTCATCATCAACGGCGTAAAGGGCGCTCCCTTGATCTGCCGGAATTCCTGCAACTCCGCAGCAGCGGCTAGAGATAACAGTGCCGCCACTAAGAAACCAGGAAGTCGCTGCCCCAGAAATAAAACTGCTCCCAGTAGCACCAGCATATAACTCAACACCACTAGTTGACGATTTACTCGCCGCTTATCAAGGATGTGCTGCAGAACGCGAACAATAACCGACCCCAAGGCAAAAGCCAGTAGTGACGCTAAATAGCGCCCACCCGCGGTAAATTGTAGGTGGCTTAGACTGGTTCCCAATAAAATCAGATTCCCAGTCTGTAAACCAGCAAAGACCTGCCCGTGGACCAGATAGGAATACGCATCCAATCCACCAGCAACCATAGTTAATCCGCACCCAAAAATTAATTGCTCGTGGGCGGGAAAAGCTGTTTCTCTCAATTCAGTTCACCTCTCCGAAGTTTTTGCGTTCAGCTAGTATAAACTAAATTGTTAATAAATCAGTTAAATTTCTTACGCAAATTGCAAGAACAAGTTAGTCACTAGGACCAAATACTGATACCAAGGGATTCTCAGGGGTTGAAGTTGGTGGCGCGAGGAGCCTAGCCGCAGGCGGCGGCGAAGAGTTCGGCGGGAGTCTGGAAGCCTAGCAGACGACGAGGTGTGTTATTCAACTTGTCCGCTGTTCTAGCAACAGCCCGAGGACTTACGGCGTCTAAGGACATGCCTTTGGGAAAGTCATAGCGGACCATCCGGTTATGGACCTCATTGGTTCCCCGTTCACTAGAGGTGAACGGGTGCGTATGAAAGACTGGTGCCACTGAACGCAATGCCTCGCTCAGCAAGGCAAACTCAGGTCCGTTATCAGCGGTGATCGACTTGATAACTGGTCCATACTCTGCGAGGATTTCTCGCAGGGCGTACTCAACCGAATCGGCGTCACGCCCGTCAATCAGACGGATAAATTGGAAGCGAGTTTGACGCTCAATCAGGGTCATAATCACACTCTCATGGCCATCACGTTTACCAACGATAGTATCAATCTCGAAATGACCAAACGTCTTGCGAGAGTCAACTTCAGCCGGACGTTCTTCAATACTCCGTCCCATTACACGCTTATTTTTGTGATTAACGTGCTTGGGTAGTCGCCGCCGCATTTTCTCGGTAAGATCTAAGTTACAGACCTCTAAAAGTTGTTCGTCGATGTACTTGTACAACGTTTGGGTACAGACCATCTCGTCAGGCCGAAAAAGGTTTAACACCTTGGCGCGGCCTACAGCAGCATCTGGAGCCCAGCCATCAGTCTTAAAGTGTTCTACAAAGAAGGCTATAAAGTCAGCCGCCTGGAAGAACTTACAAGGCCTGTGGCAGGCCTTGCGGTTCTCGTGGTACCGCTGGTCGGCTAGTTCCGCCACGTAGACCTCATAGAAGACTACGTTACCGTTAACGATTTTCTTATTGGTTACCAAGCCTCGCTTGATTTCGTTGTTTATGGTTTGCGGGCTAACGCCAAGTAACTCAGCAATCTTCCGCCGAGAAAGCTTGTCGTGGTTAAAGTAGACCTCAATGTTTCCACGCTCTTTCAAAGTTAGATGGTGACCCTTGGGACGATTCATGGTAAGCTGTTCTTGCATCAAGACGAAGACCTCTTTCATTGTTTGTGTGAGAACTCCAATGATACCTGAGATTTACGTCTTGGTGTATTTATTTTGTCCTAAATTTCAAGTGGCTAACTTGATTATAAAATTCGCCGTTAAATTTCTTAACAACCCCCTGATGCAGTAGCCAGTATCCTTGAAATACCGCCAATTTCGTACCTAGTTAAAAGTATCTAAAGAATCAAATACAAAAAACTGGCCTGAGAAATTAAACCGCGGCTTCTCAGGCCAGCTCAAGTAAGTTAAACAACGGTAATTCTTAAAACCAATGGGTCAACCCCTAACTATTGATAACTAATCTAATCCATTATTAATAATTAAAAGTCAACATCATTTTTCTTCAATGACCAGACATATCCGTCCACGTCAATTCAGTCGAACCAAAATTTCTTGATTTCACGCCACAGGGATAACCTCAAAACTGAGCGGTCATCGCCGCTGATCATGAAACCCAAGATAGCCCCGCAAGCTTTAATTTTTCAACGCGGGGACATCTGGCCATTGCGGCCGACACGTTCTTAGCTAGTCCTTGTCCCGTTTCACAACGGTTAAGCCTAAGGCCTCCAGCTGATCTGCAGACACCGTTTCCGGTGCATTAGTCAGCGGCTCCGTTGCCTTAGAATTCTTAGGGAAGGCAATCACGTCACGAATATTCTTACTACCCGACAGAATCATGGCAAACCGATCAAGCCCAATCGCTAAGCCACCATGAGGTGGAAAGCCCATGTCGAAGGCGTGAATCAAGAAACCAAAGTTCCGCTCAGCCCGTTCCTTAGTAAACCCAAGGGCTCTGAACATCTTCTCTTGAACTTCACGCGTGTGGATCCGGATGGACCCGCCACCAATTTCATACCCGTTCAAGACAATATCGTAGCTTTGCGCGTGGGCCAAATGTGGGTTCTCGCCCTCTTCTAGATAATGCAAGTCTTCTTCGTTTGGCATAGTGAATGGATGGTGAGCGGCAATCCAGCGTTTAATTCCTTCATCGTATTCAAACAGTGGCCAGTTAACAACCCACAGGTAAGCAAATTGAGACTCATCGATCATACCCATTTCCTTGGCAATCGACTTCCGCAAGTAGCCCAGCGTATCCGAAACCACCTTAAAGCTATCCGCAATGAACAGGATCAGATCGCCCGCCTTAGCACCAAGAGCGGCACTGATTTCGGCCTCCTTACCCGTCACAAACTTACTAGTTGGCCCGGTAAAGCCGCCGTCATCCGTTACCTTGACCCAAGCGATTCCTTTAGCACCAAAGCGCTCAACGTACTGCGTCTTCGTATCGAGATCCTTGCGGGAGTACTTATCAGCCCCGCCAGGAACACAGATAGCTTTCACGAAGCCCCCATCGCTAACCGCATCGTGAAAAACTTTGAAATCCAAATCCTTCACGATGTCAGACAGGTCGTGTAATTCCATATCAAACCGAATATCTGGCTTGTCTGAACCAAAACGATCCATGGCTTCCCGCCATTCAATTCGCTGGAATGGTGTTTTGATATCCTTACCCAGAACGTCGTGCATTACTTGCTTCAGTAGGCCTTCGACAATACTCTGAATCTCGTCAGCCTCTAAGAAACTCGTTTCCAAGTCGATCTGCGTAAATTCTGGTTGCCGGTCGCCTCGTAAATCTTCGTCACGGAAGCAACGCGCAATCTGGTAGTAACGGTCAAACCCTGACCCCATCAGCAACTGCTTAAATAGTTGTGGTGACTGTGGTAAGGCGTAGAAGTGACCCGGGTAAACTCGAGACGGTACCAAGTAGTCCCGAGCCCCTTCCGGCGTTGACGCCGTCAAATCTGGCGTTTCGATGTCAAAAAAGTCGTGAGTATCCAAGTAGTTTCGGGTCGCCCGCATAATCAGACTCCGGGTCTTGATGTTATGCTGCATTTCTGGCCGGCGTAAATCAAGATACCGGTACTTCAACCGCAACTCATCGGACACATTGTTGTCATCCTCAATGTAGAATGGTGGTGTCTCCGCAGCAGCTAACAGCTTGGCTTCATGGACTTCTACTTCCACCTGACCAGTCTTAATATTGGGGTTAACACCATCTCTGGCCCGCTTTTTAACGGTCCCTTTGATCTCAATCACGTACTCACTACGCAAGCCATCCGCAACTGCTAGTGCATCCGCACTAAATTCTTGACTGAAGACCAATTGAACAATTCCTTCACGGTCTCGCAAGTCAACAAAAATCAGATTACCCAGGTCCCGACGCTTCTGAACCCAGCCCTTCAAAACAACTTCTCGATCCAATAAATCAGTATCGACTAATCCGGCATAACATGTTCTCTTCATTGTATTAACATCTCCCGTCGGTGAGTATGGGCCATAAACCATCAAGGCTATTTAATAATTTTTTTCAAAAAAAAGATAAAACCCAAAATCGAGCCTTATCTTTTTTAAAGGAACTGTGACTTATTTAACTGCGATGCTCTACCTTTTCTAGGACTGGGTGGTTAGGCGCCTCGTCCCGAAAAGGCTTATTCTGCTAACCAAATCGCTTAGCTCAAGAGAACTAAGAAGATCGGTCCAAGCAGCGTTAAGACAATGTTACCAATTACATATGCAGGAGCCACGGTAGCCGCGTAGTATGGACCACCAATATCTCCAGCACGTTCTGAAATGGCGTTCAGTCCAGCGGACAACGTATCCGCCCCAGTCAATGACCCAATCAGTGCAATTGGTTCCATGTGCAGGACATACTTACCAAAGTACAAGGCAATGATATGTGGCACGATGGAGATAAGAGCACCAATCAAGAAGATACTGATCCCCAATGACTGGAAGGCGCTCGTAAACGTCCGCGCAGCGTTCAATCCAACAGTAACGATGAATAGGTTCAAGCCTAAGCTTTGGAAGAATCCACTGACACTGTCAGGAATGGATTCAAGGTATTGATAACGGTTAACCCAGATACTTAATGCTAACCCCATCAACAGACTGGCAGTCCCATCACCTAATTGCAATGGAATACCATTAACCTTGAAGCCGGCAATCCCTAAGAGGGCACTGATTGCAATCCCGAAACAGAAGAGTGCAAAGTTGATAGCGTCCCGGTCAGACCGCCATAAGCCCATGGTATGCAATAGCTTACCACTGTTGCTGGTATCACCGGTCAGCCCAATAATGGAACCTGGCTTCAGTTCATCAGCTTTTTGCTTTTGACCATCCTTAGGATCGAACATGTTGATGAAGACATTGTCTGCCTTCAATTCAGCAAGTTGACTCTTGTTAAAGTTCTTAGCAAGAACAAACATTTTTTCTTTGAAACGGGTCTTTTGACCCAGAACTTCGGCGACATCTTCACCGTTGATCGCTTGTGAAACGTTGTCGGCATAACCAGCCAACGTAATGCGGTCCCCAGCTTGTAAGAGGTAGTCTTGATCAGCAATGCTGTTGCCTTTGCTATCAAAGGCTTCCAAGGCGTTCACGCCGAAACCAATGGACTTCCGTAACATTGGCATCGTCCAGCCAATGAAGCGAGATTCACTTTGGATTGCAAAGGTCCGTACCCGAGTAGGGCTTGGAGCTGCAGTATGGAAGTTCATCTTCAATGCAACGTCAGTTGATTGCTTCTTGATGTCGATATGCAACAGTTTTGGTGCAATATCACGCAAGAAGATCAGAACACCGATAGTCCCAAATACGTACGTCAAAGCGTAAACAATTGGAACCTGTGCGGAGTAGGTTGCCCTGACCGCCGCACTGACGGGTAACTTAGAAATGGTTTCCAGAGAACTCCCAATAACAGCAGATTGTGTTAAGGAACCAGCAATGGCCCCGGCAGCAATCCCTGGTCCAACGTGGAATACTGTGAAGCAGGCCCACGCAACCAAGAAGGCTGAAATTAAGAAGACACAACTAGAAATCAGGATCTTAGTCCCGAATTTCTTCATACTTGAAATGAATGAAGGTCCAACTCGGTACCCAACGGCAAACATGAAGAAGTCGAAGAAAATGGCACCTAAAACTTTATCACGGGTAAATGCCCCGATTTGGCCGATAATCAAGGAAACAATCAAAACACCAACGGTTGCCCCAAGGTTAAACGAACCAATTTTTACTTTTCCTAATAAATATCCCAAAGCTAGACAAATGAAGATTGAGAATACTGGTGTTGCCACCATAAAACTAGCTATTGCGCCCATAGTAATTACTTCCTAAACGTGATTATTTTTTATGCTTTTTGGTCTTGTTGAAATTCCATGTAGTACTCATCAATTAATGACTTAATGCACTTAGCAAGATCACGGTAATCATCGGAAGTTAAGTTAGCTAATGAGATCCGAACGTAGCCCTTACGAGCACCAAATCCAGAAGCATCCATAACAACGGCACCGAATTCCTTAGCTAATCGGTATGGGAAGCTCAGGTATGAATATTGAGAACGGAAGTACTTCCCAAATTCTTCACCATGAACCTTTTCAACCAGGTCATAAATATCAACCAACGTGTAGTACTTCGTGTTGGCATGTGAGTTATCAACGTTAACACCGATTTCATCCCAAAGGGCGTGGTAACGGTAGTTAACAACTTTCTTAGAAGTCAACAGGTAATCATCAACGTCGTCAGTAATCAAGCTGTTCAAAGCGAACAGATCCATCATGATTTGTTGAGGAGTTGACAGACCAGAAGTATGGTACAGTCCGATGGCACGACTGTCAGCAACAGTCCGGTCAATGAACTTCATTTCGTTTGGTTCTGGAACGACCATGGCATAACGCTTTTCCATAGCATCCTTGACGGACTTATCGTTGTTCGTAACTTCCTTGATAATCCGATCGCAAACGTTGTTCTTGTTAGCAGCAATCAAACCTAAGCGTTGGCCAGTTGCACCGTAAAGCTTAGAGAATGAGTAAACCAACAGGGTGTTGTGAGGAATAGCAGCGTAGATTGATTGATAGTCATCTGCGAAGGTCCCGTAAACATCATCTGAAATAACCACTAAGTTAGGGTTAGCTTCAACGACTTCTTTGAACTTATCAAGTGTGTGAGGACTGTAAGCACGAGCTGAAGGGTTAGTAGGGTTAACATCGAAGAAGCCCTTGATAGATGGGTCCTTCAAAGTATCCATTTGCTCGTCAGTCATCTGCCAGTTGTCATCTTCGTCAGCAGCCAACTTAACGATCTTCAAGTTGTATTCTGCTAATTCAGGAATTTGTAAGTAAGGCGTAAAGATTGGTGAGTTAATAGCAATAGTGTCACCAGGGTTTAAAATATGTGATTGCTTTAATTCTTGGAATAAGTAAACCATTGCGGCAGTCCCACCTTCAGTTGGGAAGACATCAGTCTCACCAGCCAGGTCGACACCCTTGTATAAGTTCTTTTGTAAGTAAGCGTTCAAAATCTGTTCCGTGTATTTGAGTGCACGAGAAGGAACAGGGTAGTTGTTACCAATTACTCCGTCTAATAATTCTTTAACGAATGCATCCTTATCAAAACCTAACTTGTCGACACAGTAGTCGAATGCAGAACGTAGGAATTGATCAGTTGAATCCGTATCTGATAAGGTAGCCAAGAAACGGTCAGCAACGCCTTCGCCTTCAATAAAGCCGGCCATGGCGCCATCGTCACGTTCAAAGGTACGCTTTGATTCTTCAACACCGAAGTTAACTAATTTTTGGTTAGCTAAACGGGCAGTCGTGTTGATCCAGTTAGGATTCCCACGACCGGCGTTGATAACCCGGTTATTTCTGATGTTCTTTGCAGCGTATTCCAGGAAAATTGCAGAAACTTCAAAATTTGATAGTTTGGTGAATTTGTCTAAACCTGATTCGTCAATCTTATTAAAAGTAGCTAAATCAGCATTTGCCACAACATCTTTGACAGTCATAAGAATAGCCCTCATTTCTAACGCCCTTCTCCAAAACTCAAATAATCGGTTCAAGTTATAAGAAGAAACACGTTAAGTATATTTTTTCTACTGGCCAGTAGTTGTGGATTCAACAATTTAAGCTTGCGGGGCTCTGTAATCGTTTTCATCCTTCTTTGTTATAACACTTACTTTATTTCATTGCAATATGTGAAATCACCAACAATGAAATTTAGGGCACCACAAAAAGGGCCCAATCGCTTGACTAGGCCCTTGCCAACGGTAATAATTTAATCTCCAAAAAAAACTAAAATGAAATGAGTTATTTTAGTTTTCGGAGCTGATTAGACTCCGGGAGGTCACGATACTTATCTCTATTTACGTGTTAAAGCCCCGCAAGAACTAACACACTTACAGAAAATTCACCAAGCTATCGTAAATCATCCAGAACCGTGGCTCGTTTTATGTATCGACATAATCGTTACCTCCTTACCAGTCTTCTTTTTCCAACATGCCATTAAATATCTAATTAAAAAATTGTACAAAAAAGCGCCCTTGCAATTGCAAGGGCGCATGACGCTGTACCACCTTAAATAGTTTCACTTTATTGATAACGTTCCTAAAATTTCCGAACGGACAGCCAGATACGCTGCCAGCCTAAGAAGTGTCTTCACGGATTTAGAAATACGATCTCCCACCAATCATCGCTCGCTAAAACCCATCAACCCGCTAATAATCTTCTAATCACGGCTTAATACGTATTTAATTTAACTGCATTATATCGCCTAGATTTACCCCTGTCAACCGATAAGTAAAATTAATAGACGGCATGTTGTATAATTTATATGATTAAATCAAAATGTATTCAATCAATTCATAACGAATATAATTTCAGGACAAACTTTCTCTACTACTTGTGACCCCATTTGAGTTTGCCGTTTTTGCTTGTGCAACAAGTAATTAAGCGCTACCAAAAATAAGACTTATTTTTCAGAAAATCTTTTTTTACAGCTAAAACTTTACTTGCAGGTTCAACTTAATTTAGCCGAAAAAAAACTACCGTCATAGCAATTGCTTGCTAATCGGTAGCGTTTAAGGCGTAACGAATTGGGCTAGCTGGGTTCGAACCAGCGCATCACGGGATCAAAACCCGTTGCCTTACCACTTGGCTATAGCCCAAAAATTGACGTCATTACTGACTCAACAGGTAATAATTTTAGCATTTATGCCCAAGAGTACGCAAGTCTTTTTTTACTTTTTTTCATCATTTTTCAAGATACGTTGACGCTAGTCTATCTAAAACGCTACCATAGAGGATAATTCAATGGACCGGGGACTCCTTTTTAGTCCTAATAATCGTAATTTTATTAATAAGAGGTGAATCTGTTTGACTGGAAAAGTAACCATTAAAGACGTAGCGAAGGCGGCCGGTGTTTCAGAAGCCACCGTTTCGCGGGCCCTCAGCCAAAGCCCGCGTGTCAAACGTGACACGCGGCAAAAGATTCAAAACATTGCCAATAATCTCGGATATCATCCCAATGGTCTTGCTCGCAGCATCCGGCTACAACAAACCCACACCCTTGGCGTCATCATTCCCGATATCCTAAACGACTTCTTTACCCGCCTAATTCGAGCGATTGAGGACGCCGCTGGCAAGGCTGGTTACGACGTTTTAATCGTCAATACTGATGAAAGCCTAGCTAAGGAAGCCAACGCGCTCAACCTGATGCTGGAAAAGCAAGTGGACGGCGTCATCATTACCAGTGCCGGCGGGCCAACGGATTATGCCGCCATTCTGGGCGACACACCTGCCGTCTTCGTAGACCGTATGCCACCCACTGGCGTTGAAACGCCCTTTGACCGCGTCTTAGTTGACAATGTCCAGGGAACACAAGACATCGTCGCCCAATTGCTCACTCAGGGGGCCCGGCGCGTGGGCATCATCAACAGTGCCGTGTCCTTCACCGCTACTGAGCGCTTACAGGGGTACCAACAAGCGCTCACTGCCGCCGGTCTAGAACCGGATCCCGCCATTGAAGCCACGGCCCGAACGGACAATAGTAACGTTCCTCAGATGACCCGCCAACTGCTGGTCAACCAGAAGTGCGACGGCCTCTTTGTTGCGGACAACACCATCATGGAGGGCGTTCTTCGGAAGTTACCTGAGCTAGCCATCCCCACCCTTCAGCTGGGAGGATTTGACGATCAGGACTGGTTTGACTTTCTCGTCCAACCCATCGTCACCGCTCGTCAACCAATCAATCAGCTGGGTAAGACTGCCATCGACCGCCTATTAGAGCGAATCAACGGCGCCGATATGCTACCTGCTGAGATTCGTTTAGCTGCCACGACCGTTTCACATTAGCCAGTCAACGCCGAGAAATAGTTGGGCGAAGTAGGCGGCCTGCTCCGTTGTCATCTGACAGCCTCGTACGTCCAGTGCGGTTGCTTGCAGTGTGGTAAACTCACAAGTCGTTATGTTTATCTTTTTTAACGACGTTTCCATGAAATTGGCGGCGTCTATATCACAGCCAACCAACTTCACCTGACGTAGCTGGGTTTCCAAGCAGTTTAATTCTCTCAAGTGAGAATCAGTAAACGTGACATTCGTGAGTTTTGCCTGATTGATGTTGGCTAATGACAAGTCACAATCCTGAAAAGACACGTCCTTTAAACCGGCGTGGTCCAGTGTGGTGCCCACCAATTTACAGTTCTTAAATTGCACCCGGTACCAGCTCGCACCAACCAATTGGCAATTCGCCAGGGTACAATTTTCAAAGATCACATCCGTTAGTTCAAATCGATCAAAGGTATCGTTTAAAAACGTCATGCCTTTAAACTAGCATTGCTCAACCAGCGGATGCTTCTGGGTCATCCCTTCAACCGCCTGACCTTGCAAGTCACCAAACTGTAGCAAATGGTCCTCATCCTGCTTAATGCTGGTAAAGTCAACGGACGACAGGGCGGACAAATTTAATCTAGGGGCATTCATTCAGCAAACTTCCTTTCTATTTTCACCAGTCACTTTAATGCTGCAAAGCTTAATATACGTTGAATCATTTGGCATTGCAATCCCTGATTACCATACTCAATCATAAAGCGATTAGTTTCATCATAAAAAGCATTGTAACCGTTTGCAGTTATGCTTGGCTTTCCCGCAATCAACAGGTATACTTGGCCAAACAACCAAGGGAGCCTATCATGAAAAAACGGACCGTTTACCCCATTATTGCGACTGAGTATCACAATCAGGAGGGTCACTACTACGTAGCAACCTCCCCCACGCTGCCTGATCTGAAAACCCGGGGAGCCAGCGTAGAACTACTGACCGTCGCAGCCAAAGCAGATATTCAGCAGCTTTTGTGTCATCCAGTTACCACCATCGATCAGGACCCCAAGCATTGGCGGCTCACCGCCAACCAGCGCGTCTTTGCTATCACGGTTACACTATAATTGCGTTAACTGCAAAAAGACTTATGCTACATTGATAAAAATAGCCACAATGTCTAAAACTATCAAATAACCAGATTAACAAAAAGAGGATTGCGGCAGCTAGGTAAAACCCCAGTTGTCTCAATCCTCTTTCTATTTGTAGAATTTCAATTTAGTTAACATAATATCGTCTCAAAAATACGTACAAGTTAACGATCAGTTCACCGAAGACGGTAAACTTACTGGATTGGTTCGTAGTTGGCACGAGGACCACCCACGTACTTTGGCCGTGACCGCAGCGCCGTAACGTGCGCGCCGCCTAATTCCAGTTGTGATGGGCGCACTGGAACCTGAACAAACTTGACGTGCATCCCGATTGATGTATCACCAATGTCCAACCCGGCTTGTGCAACAATGTGTTCGACTTCAACGGGGTCCTTGAATTGCTTGAAAGCGGCAATAGAACCAGCTCCACCAGCGTGCATAGCTGGCACAACGGTTACAATTTCAAAGCCCTTTTTCTCGGCCACTTCACGTTCAACAACCACGCTACGGTTGATGTGTTCACACCCCTGGACGGCTAAATGAATGCCCAGTGGTTCTAGCTTGCTCCGCAAGGTTTCGATAACGGCCATCCCGACATCCAAGTCAGAATTCTTACCAATATGGCCCCCAACGATTTCACTGGTTGAACACCCTAAGACGAACAGGTCGCCCCGGTGTAACTTTGCGGCGTCCAAGACGTCCTGCACAATTTTAGCTAACTGCTGTTTCAACTCATCCAAATTAATATCCAACATACCAACACACACTCCCTAGACTAAACTAAATTTGGTTTCAACTTGGCAAGGCTACCCACGATTGATAACGTGACCACCATGCCGAATCCAACTTGAATAATATTACTGAAGATTGAGGCTAACCCCGCAGGCCAGCCGAATAGTAAGGCCGTGGCAAAGAAGTACCCAACGACCATGATAACGCTACCAATCAACAGTGGCACAATCATTGTTTTGATTGACTTGTTATTTTGTGGGGTAAAGTACCCGACTGCTAACCCTTGCGTCCCGTGAATGACCAACGAGAACAAGCACCAAACTGGATACCCCGTTAAAATATCAATCAGGAACCCACTGGCACCACCGACTAGAAATCCCATCCGACCACCATACAGAATGGCGCTAGTGTAGATACCTACCTCACATAACGTCACCATCCCTTTGGTTGCGGGAATGGGGATAACGACTAAAATTGACAACGCCACGGTCATGGCAATCAGCACAGCTGCTAGAGTGTTTTCTTTTAACGATCCACGTTTCATTTTGTCTCTTCCTCCCATTGTCGACTTGCTCCCTGCCAAACACTGCCTAGCCGCTCGCTAATCCTTACACCGTGGGTAATCCCCATGTGGACGAACCGCTTGGCTACCTCAACAGCTTCCGGTAACGCCTGGCCCTTCGCCAATTGCGCGGTAATTGCCGCGGAGAAGGTACACCCAGCACCATCGGTCGTCTGTCGATCGATCTTTGGACTTTCAAACCAATAATCAACATCGCCCATTCGCAGACAATCGCTGGCCACGTTCCCAGCTAACCGGTTACCGCCCTTGATAATCACGTTATGGCAACCCGTTTCCTGAATTCGTTTGGCCGCTTCGACCATCCCCGTCTTATTGGTGATGGTCAACCCACTTAGCTGCGCCGCTTCCGCCAAATTTGGCGTCGTCACGTAGCCCAAGGGGAGTAGCCGTTGCTTAACGGCGGTTATGTAAGTTGCTTGTAATTGTGACTGTCCTTCCTTAAAGACCAGGACCGGGTCAACCACCAATTGCATGGTCGTCGACTCGAGCTGTGCACACACGGCCTCTAAGGTTGCCAAATCACCCAACAGACCCGTCTTAACGAAATGGATCGGCAATTGCGTCAGAATCGACGTCAACTGGTCATCAATTACCGTCGCGGGTAACTGATGAAGGGTTAAACTGGTTGGCGTGATGCTCGCCACACTAGTCAGGGCACTCACGCCAAAGACGTTGAGCTCTTCAAAGGTTTTTAAATCGGCTTGAATACCACCACCGGCCAGACTGTCTGATCCAGCAATCGTTAAGACGTTTTCCATGTGATCTCCTCCTACACGTTCTAGTATTGGTTTTTTGTGAAAAAATCACAACGGCCAATTGGCTTGTTTTTAATCCAGCCAATTACTATACTGGGGTCAAAAGAAAGGAAAATTACTTATGATCAATTGGCACGAAGATCTCCCACCTATTAAGCCCAAATACCTCGCCATCACCCAACTGGTTAAGCGCCTCATCCAAGAGGACAAGCTACTTCCCGGGCAACGACTCCCTGCGGAACGAGACCTAGCCAAACTGCTTCACGTTGACCGGTCGACCGTGACTCGGGCCTTCATGGAGCTGACCGCGAGTGGCCTACTGATTAAAAAAACTGGAAGCGGTACCTTTATTTCCGAGCTCCCACAAGTTAATTCACTCACAACCAGAGTAAACTGGAATGTCTTTCTGGAAAATGCCAGCTCATCTCGTGACGACACCTATCAGAGTAAACTCCTCCAGGCACGAACGTTAGATAAGGGCCATCTGATCGACGGCGCTGCTAACGAGCTACCAATGGCTTTAATCCCCCAGCTGGGATCCCTCCAGATGGATTGGCGAAGCTTCTTAATGGCCCAAAAACAGGAACAGGACGCGGGCTATCAACCATTGATCCATACGATTAGTCGACTCCACACGCAGCGCAACCAATTTAAAACCACCAATCAGTCTATAATTATTACTGGCGGTGCCCAGCAATCTTTGTTATTAATACTCAGAAGTCTGCTACAAATAGGTGATGCCGTGGCATTCGCCACCCCCTCCTATTTCAACTCCAGTGCTATTTTTAAGACTATTGGCGTGAAGACCTACGCCGTCCCAACCACCTCTGCCGGCCTAGATTTGGACGCACTGGAGGACGTAATTCTTAAGCATCGAATTAAATTATTAATACTTAATCCCACCTTTCAAAATCCAACCGGTCGTGTCATGCCCCTAGCTGAACGCCAGCGCATTCTACACCTGTGCCAATCCTACCAGGTCGCCATCATTGAGGATGACGTGTTTGGCTGGCTCGTACCCAAAGAAGACATTGTCCCAACATTCAAATCCCTGGCTCCTGAGAACGTCATCTACATTAGCTCCCTTTCCAAATTGCTGGGTTCCACGACCCGTCTAGGCTGGATTGTCGCTCCGCAAGCCATTGGTCAACGATTGCTTCAGGTTCAGAAAAAGCTCGACATCGTGCCCAGCATGTTGGCCCAGGTCATGGCGCACTTGGCACTCAGTAGTGACACCTTTACAGCTGAAATTACCAAGCTCACTGCCGAACTGGCCACCCGCCGTGAAGCCGTGACCGCCATCTTTCGCCAAGAACGGCCCAACTGGGAATTCATCACCCCCCGGGGCGGCTTCTACCTGTGGATCACTCAGGCCAATCCCGACATCTTCAACGATTTACTGGAAAGCCAGATTCTGGTTAAACCCGGTCCCATCTATGGCGCCACTAAGCAATCCTTCCGGTTCAACTTTGCTGGGATGGACGCTAACTTGCAGCAAGTCTTAACGCAAAAATTGCAGTGAAAATAGACTGGAAAAACCGGCAGCTAATCAAGGGGCCTTAGCCTCACCCCGGTCTTGAATTGTTTGTCCATCGGGGTTAAGCGAAGTTGATTGCCTTTAGTCACAGATTTCAGCGAGATAAAATTGACAATAAAAAAAGTTGCGGCCGTAGCCACAACTTTTTTTGCTGGTTATTCACATAGGAATCAAGCTAGCCCTTTGCTGACAGCGCCGGGCCAGTCCTAGTGAACGGACCTGCTGAACGTTTCACTTGAAGTGTTCGGCGCAACGTGATCCCCCCAGAATCGCGTTATCGCTAAACGACTTACTTGAGAATCTGACAGAATTCAATCGTTTCGTGATTAGGTCCTAAAATATTAAAGAACCGAATACCCTTGTCCCAGAATGATGGGATCGATTGAATCTCACTGTTGACCAAGTCCAAGCCCTGCTCCTTAGCAGCGGCAAAAGCCTGATCGACGTCGGTCGTGTTCAACGAAATGTGATTGATGGCACCAGCCGTTGGATTGGTTGGATCGCCCTCCCACGTTTCAATCGTCAGGTTACCAAACCGCATGAAGGCACACCGGTTGGCCCCGTTAGGAAATAGTCCGGCCTGTTCAAAGCCTAAGGACTTGTAAAACGCAATGGTCTTATCCAAATCGGCAGATGGAATGCCGACGTGTTGAATTCCAGTAATGAAGTCATTAATTGCCATGTTAACGGACGCCTCTTTCTTTTTTCAATCGTTATTTACCAACATCCACAGCCTGATGTTTCAGCTTAGGAAAGATGACGCGGTCAGCGACCCCAGTGATTCCACCCTGTGCCAGGAAGGCAAACACGGTTCCCAGACCAAAGTTGGTAAATTGACGGGTAATGATGATCGCAATGATGGCCATAATGGTTGGTGGAATGTACGATGCCCACATCGCCTTAGCAGCTTGCCCCTTAAAGTATCGGAACCGAAGAATCTGCATTAGATCATCAGCCGGATGTAAGACCAGGTTAACCCGCTGATAGATGGAAATGGCAACCGCAATGAAGGCCACTCCCAAGAAATTTAGGGCGATGTAGAAGATAACCATCCCCGTGCTGCGCGCATCTGGCAGTCCGGCAAACAATGCCGGATACTTGCCATCAAAGAAGTCTTCAAAAACTTGGATCAACGCGGAGAACGGCACCATGAAGACCATGTTCCCGGCGATTCGTTTCCAATCCCAGTGGTGAATCAGGACTGCGTTTAAGACTGCCGTCAAGAATCCCATGATCAGGAACGCCCAGAACAAATTCCAGTGGAAGGCCGTCCCCAGGTTGGCCTCCGCGGCTGACCAGTACGCCGCCCCCAAGAAGGACGGGTGAATCTTAGCGCTGGTAACCAATGTCAGCACATTTCCTGCCGAGTTGATGACCAGTGACAGGGCGAAGTACGCGATTGCCTTGGACATTGAAATGGTTCGTTGACCAGTTAACGCCACGTCCGGCGCCCCCTCATTCAAATTGCTCACTGCTTCAGCTTTCATGCTTATCCCTTACCTTTACGTGACTAGTCGGCAACCTTGACGACAGCCTTGCTGACGCCAGCGACCTTACCATTCAAGACGTCTTCGACTTGTTCCAGACTAACTTCGTGGCTGATCAAAGATTCTACGTCCAATTGACCGCTAGCCAGCAAAGCAATGGCATCTTCGAAAGCGTATGGGTTGATGAATGCCCCTTGGATCTTCAATTGCTTTTGGTAAACTTCATAGGTGTTCATGGAGAACGTCTGGTTAGGCTTCCCCACACCAAACATCAAGACTTGAGCACCCTTCTTAGTTGCTTCAACTGCTTGCTCCTGTGTTTGTGGCAACCCAACGGCTTCAATCACAACGTCGTAGTCTGCTGGTAAGCTATCGTGCTTGGTGTTGAAGGTGTTCGTAACGCCAAATTTTTCCTTGTTGAAGGCTAACTTCTGGTCATTGATACCGGCAAAATCCACTTGGTGAACGCCGTAAGCCTGTAATAATTGCACAAATAATTGACCCATGAAACCATCACCGATGACCAGGGCCTTTTGATAAGGCGTCAAGTCGAGTAATTTAACCCCGTGAACCGCACAAGAGATAGGTTCAGTCGTTGCGGCAGCTTTCAAGGAAACACTGTCAGGAATTGGGTAAACCACGGAGGAAGGCGCCGTAAAGGATTCTTCCAAACCACCATCACGTGTAACCCCAACGGCGGACAAGTTGTCACACAGTTCTGGACGATCAGTCCGGCAATATTCACATTGACCACAGTAGATGTTAGGGTCAACCGTTACCCGGTCGCCAACCTTCACGTTGGTCACGTTGCTACCAATAGCAGCGACAATTCCAGAGTTTTCATGACCTAACACGATTGGTGGCACAGCATCGGCGGAACCGGGAAGACCCGCGTACAATGCGCGGTCGGTTCCACAAATTCCAGCGTAGGCAGTGTTGACTAACACTTCATCCGCTTTAACTTCTGGCTTGACGAGGTCTTGAATCTCCATTTGCTTGGTTCCAGTTAATACTAAGGCTCTCATAATCTAGTTCTCCCTCTCTCACTTGTTATATTCATTGAGCGCTAAGGCAAAGTCACCTAGCGTGGCTGAACCGTTGTCTTTAACCGTTGGCATCACGATGTAATCTTCCAGTTTGCCAACGCTGACGTAGCCGTTCAATAGCTTGTCGAATTCGGCCCGGACCTTGACCAAGAAGTCTTCACTGACGACTCCGCCACCAAAGATGATCTTGTCAGGCCGCAACATCAACGTTTCCTGCAGGGCTGCTTGCGCCACGTAGTAGGCTAAGATATCCCACACGTGATCAGTTAATGGCACGTCCTTACCGGGTTTCCCCAGCCGCGCGTTGAACGTTGGCCCACTGACCAATCCCTCTAGACAGTCCCCATGAAACGGACAGATCCCGGGAAAGTCTAAATCATCAGGATGCCGCTTCAGGCGAACGTGGCCCATTTCGGGATGGCCTAGGCTCCCCACAAAGTTACCGTTGATAATCGCCCCAGCACCAACGCCAGTCCCAATCGTAAAGTAGACCAGTGAGTTGATGTTTTCGTTAAACAGCGTCGACATGACGTATTCACCATAGGCCGAGCCGTTGACGTCGGACGTCCAGTACATTGGCACGTCCAAATCCTGCTTGAGCCGCCCAATAAAGTTGGTGTTGGACCAGCCCTTCTTAGGCGTGTCTGTGATATAACCGTACTTGGGTGAGTTGTGCCGCAGTTCAATGGGACCAAATGATGAAATGGCAATGGCCTTGATTTCTGGGAATTGTTTAAAATAGTCGATGGTTTTGCTTAACGTCTCTTCTGGGGTGGTCGTTGGGATCCGCACCTTGTCCTGGACACGGTAATCTTCGTTACCGACTGCACAAACAAATTTAGTTCCCCCAGCTTCAATACTTCCGAGTTGCATAATTGCTACCTCCATATTTACGCCGGGGGCCGTGACCCGCGGCACCTTTTTCCAAAGCTATGAATGACCGGTACAGTCATTTTTAAATCGTTTTCAGTATAGCATCGCCTTGGACGTTTTTAAGGGGCCGATTCACACGAAAATTTTCAGAAAATCCGCAAAAATCCTATCAGGACGGAAATACAATCGATTGTATTTTTCGTGAAATTCGTCACTTATATGGGTAATAGCACGACTATCGCAGCTTCTTACACAAATTTTCACGCCCAGCTTGCCTCCTGTTTCAAACCATGCTAAACTAACGCTACTGACTCACAACTGAAGAAAGTTCTCTAGGGTTCCGCCACTACCATGGGTCTGGTCCGAGAGAGAACCCGTAGCCGCGGCTACGGCCACGGAAGGGAAAAAGCCTGGGAGATATCGTCGTTTATTCGGCAATATTTCTCAGGCTTTTTATTTGGTCGTGAGGATTAAGGAGGAACAGCATTTATGCTTAAACAGTGGTTACTTGTCGTCTTGGGCGCCGTCTTTGAGGTCAGCTGGGTCGTGGGCTTCAAACACGCCACCGCCCTTTGGGAATGGGGCCTAACTGGTCTCGCAGTATTTCTCAGCTTTTACCTATTGATTCGGGCCAGTCAGGTTATTCCCGCTGGCACCGCCTACGCAGTCTACGTTGGGCTCGGTACACTGGGTACCACCGCCGTGGGGATGCTGGCCTTTGGTGAGCCCATCAGCTTTAATAAACTCGTATTGGTCGGACTGCTAATCATCGGCATCGGTGGCCTTCAGTTCACCACAAATCAAGGAGGAAACTAATCATGGCTTGGCTATTTTTAATTATCGCCGGACTCTGCGAAATGTTGGGCGTCACGTTCATGAACTGGGCCCTTCACGCCCGCAAGTGGTGGCTGTGGGGACTGATGACCCTGGCCTTCACCCTTAGCTTTGGCGGCCTGGAACTCGCTTTGAACACCCTACCAATGGGGACCGCCTACGCCGTTTGGACGGGAATCGGTGCCGCCGGTGGGGTTATCACTGGGATGCTCTTCTTCCACGAGTCCAAGGACTGGCGGAAGTTACTCTGGGTGGCGGTGATTCTAGGCGCCACTATGGGATTGAAACTAATCAGCTAGTCTACCAATGGTAAGACCAGGTTGTACCAGGTCTCTCCCGCGTGGACCGAAGCGGAGACCCCTTCGTTCACATACCCATTGGCCTCATAGAAGGGCACCAGCCGCTTCAGGCAGGTCAGTGTAATGGCTTGACGGTTTTCCTGTCGGGCAACCTGGGCCAGTGCCGTCAAAAGTTGCCCACCAACGCCCTCACCCTGATGTTGCGGACTAACTGCCAGACTCAACACCGTTTGGTACGGTGCCCCAGCGGCATTGGGTGTCGATTTGGCAAAGAGGTCATCGGTCAGGTATCGGTGGTCAAACGCCGGCCCCACCACGTAGCCCAGCACCTCAGCACCTTGTTTGGCAACCAGAAAGGTATCTGGAATCTGCTGGATGCGTTCGGCCATACTGGCTTCACTGGCTGCTTCAGCAACTGAGAAACCAGCATTCTCAATCGCCATGATCTGTGTCAGGTCGGTTGTTTGTGCGTTCATAATTGTGACTGTCATCTTAATCAACCTCCATTAAGTATTCATGCCCTCAGTATACCTGATATCTAACCGTTTAGCGGCTAAACACAACCGCTATAAATTCAGGCCCTAGCAAAATGAGTATCTGTTATAATTGGATGGGTCTCAGGGGAACACTTAAGGAGGGGCACTTATCAAGAACGCAAAAACCATCTTCATTATCTATGACTTCTACTGTCTCGTTGCCGTCTTACTGATGGTCACGAGTCTAACCACCACCACCTTTTTACAGCTGGCCTTCGGTTACTATCTCTGGCTGATGTTGATCACCTATTTCTGGTTTGGTCGCAAACTCTGGCGGCAACACGTTACCAGCTATCTATCCACCCAGGTCATTCAGGTGGCGACCATGATTTTACTAACCATTACGCTGCTCACTAAACTGTTTGTCTAAAGGTTGAAAGTTCGAAACCGCTATCAAGCCAAAAATAGGATGGTGTTATAGACTTAAACTTAGTCTCACCCAGCTACCTCCGGTTAAACGGGTTCTCGGAAAATAAACTAGCTTAAATGATAGCAATTACGCAATATTATTGGCACTCCACTAGGTAGCCGAGAGTGCGTCGAATTTGGACTCAGCCGTGGGATTTTCAAGTGGTTTTCTTGAAAATGGCGACTTGAAGACGTGCTTTGCGGCTTCAAGTGAGGGGCAAGACCGCCTTTTGGCTTGTCCTGTCCTTCCCACCGCGTTCCAGTCCAAATTTGGCGAACGGTAAGGCGGCAATTCCCCACTATGTCTGATTCTTGTTGTATCCGGCATAGTGGGTGTTTCAATGCTTCTAACCTTTAGATTCAGACACTAAAATGGTCCCCAACCAAGGCTTTTACCACGGTTAGGGACCATTTTTATGGCTGATAGACTATTCGTCGATTCCACTGCGGTAACCGTCTCTGCAGCTACCTGCCAGCCTCACCATCGGCCACGATTTAACTTAACCAACCTTCACCAACGAAATCAGTTCACCATCCACGCTTACGCCGTAAGTCGGAATTGGGCCGCTGATGACCGTGACGTTAGTATCGTTAGCCGTGAGTTCAATCTCTAAGACACTAGCCGCAATCTTCATCCGGTACGTCAGTTTAGTGATTTCTTTTGGTAGGTGATTGTTGAAGTGCACGACCTCATCCTGCACGTAGAAGCCAGAGAAGCCAGCAACCAGCGCTAACCAACTCCCACCTAAGTTGGCCAAATGAAGGCCGTCAGCCGTATTCTTTTGCAGGTTGACCAGATCCATTTGCGCCGTATCCATGAAGTACCCGTAGGCCTTTTCTGGATCGCCCATCCGGGCTGCTAAAATACTGAAGATTGACCGGGACAGTGACGAATCGTGGGTCGTTACCCCCTCATAATACCGGTACTCACGCTTCAACTGCTCCGGCGACAAGTCTTCTGGAAAGAGGTAGTCCGCCAGCAACGTATCGGCCTGCTTAGCAATCTGGTAACGATAAATCGTCAACGGGTGATAGTGTAGCAATAATGGGAAGTTTTCCGGCGTCGACCGATCGACCGGCCAGCGCGGCTTGCTCAGGAAACTATCATCCTGTTCGTTGATCTTCAAGTCTGAGCTGTACGGCAGGTAGACGTGTTCTGCCAAGTTTTCAAAGACATCCAAATCCCCCTGACCAATACCGTATTTTTCCAACCCGTGTGAATCTTGCCTTAATATTTCCTTGGCTAAATAAATCACTAGTTCAAAGTTATGTTTAGCCAAACGGTTCGTATAGTAATTATTGTTGACCAGCGCCGTATACTCATCGGGCCCCGTGACCGTGTGGAACTCAAACCGGTTCTCCGTGCCTACCTGGTGCCAGCCCCCGAAGGCCTCCCAGAAGTGAGCCGTTTCCAAGACCATTTCAAACCCACACTGTTCAATGAAGTCGATGTCCCGAGTGATTTCGTAGTACTTCCCCACAGCGTAGGCTACGTCGGCATCAATGTGATACTGTGCTGTCCCCGCCGGGAAGTAGGCTGAGGCCTCTTCACCGTTGATGGTCCGCCAAGCAAACAACGCTCCCTGACTAACACCTAACGCTCGCGCCCGTTGCCGCGCCTTTGGTAGCGTCTGATAGCGGTATAACAGGAGCTGGCGCGCCATCTGTTGATTGGTATAAATGAAGTATGGCAACATGTACATTTCTGTATCCCAGAAGTAATGGCCCTCGTAGCCAGAACCACTGAGGCCCTTCGCAGCAATGTTCGTCCGGCCATCCCGGCCAGCCGCTTGATTCAACTGGAAAATGTTGTAGTGGATAGCGAGGTTCAACTCCTCATTACCACCCACGGTGACCTCACTGCGGTGCCAGACGTCCTGCCAGAATTGGCGGCTATCATCCTGCAAAGCTGAGACCGTGCTCGCCAGAAATGGGGCGGCAGGATCAATCGTATTTTGTTCACCAATCTCACCGACGTAAACCTCGTACTCTAGTTTATGCGTCGCACCATCACTCAGATCGACCGGTTGCTGTAAGAGGCTGGCCGTTTTATCGAGCATCCCCAAGTAAATGGTCACGGCCTGTTTGGTGCGTCGGGTCTTCACGTGATAGCGTTGGAGTCCCCGCGAAACAAACTGCGTTTCACAGATGGGAAGCCCCGCCATCCGAGTCTTCCGCGGGTCGGCCGACGGGATTGATTCCGCCTCAGCAGGTACGGCAATCGACTTGCTGACCAGCAACCCCCCAGTATAATTGCCGGCGGTAAAACGATAACTGGTCGCCCAAAAGTTAGTCTGGCGTTGCCCAATCACGGATTTCATCCCCATGGTGATGGTCTCACCCTGTTGCGTTTGTAAGATAAATTGTTCAGTTAATTCCCCGGTCGTTAAGTCCAGGTCGACCACCGTCCGTTCACTACTGGTAAACCGGTGGCCGCTGTCGGTCGTCACGTGAATGTGCCGCAGATCCGATAGATTTAGAATGGTTTGATGCTGTTGGGCGTAGCCAATCCCCGCTTCACCGTAGGTAATTGGCGACGTCTCGTAGAAACCGTTGATCAGCGTTCCAGTGATCGGATTGCCGCTGATCGGGTCGTTGGCGCGGACCCCGAAGTGGCCATTGGCCAGTGAAAAGATCGTTTCCAAATACTCCGGTTGATGGTCGGCTACGTCGTGTAACGTCAAATGATAATCGCGTAAAGTCACAATAATCCCCCCGTTTCGCTGCTATTTTAAATCAATTTAGCCCCCATAGCCAGTGCGTCCTCCACTGCCGGTACATTTCCGGTAAAGTTTAGGAAAGCGTGGCTGATACCCCCGTATCTGAAGTAGTGGGCATCCCCGTTGGCCTGACCGGCTTGCTGGACGAAGACCTCATCTTGTAGTCGGAACGGATCGTACTCGCCGACCAGCAGTGTGACGTTCTTAAAGGTTGCTGGGTCAGCTAGGAGTGGGGAAAGTAGTGGTGCCGTTAAATCGACCGGCTGATCCGCCACGTAATAGCCACTCATGATAGTGTCAAGTTGTTCAAATAACTGATAGCTACGGTGCAGTGCGTCTCGCTGCTCCGGAACCACGTCAATGCTGTGGTCATCCCACAGGGAACCACTCAAGTCGGAGCCCTGAATGACGGTTGGGTAAAATAATAGGTGACTTTCAATCGTGCAGATACCCATCGATTTACACAGCTGGCTGACCGCTAAGGCAATCGATCCCCCAGCGGAGTCGCCCCCCACACAAATGTGCCGATAAGATTTGACCATTGCCGCTACAACCGCCAAGCCATCCAGAATACCGGCTGGATAGGGTTGTTCGGGGGCTAACGCGTAGTCCACGTTGTACACCACGCAGTTGGCTTGCTCTGCCACAAATTTCAATGCCAACAGGACATCTTCGGGTGTCCCACCATAGTAGGCGCCGCCGTGGAAGTAAATCAACGCCTTGTCCGCGGTCAGATGGTCCATCCGGGCAATCCGAACGACACGGACCCGGCGATTCATGGCCACAATCTGTTGCATTTCAACCTTCATTTCCACGCTGGTCAAATCACGTTGCCCGCTAGTCTCGGTTCCCTGCCGCAGACTAAACAAATCAGTTGGCAATTGTGGATTCTCATCGATGCCTGCCACGGTCTCCCAGACCAGTGGTTCAAAGGTGTGGATGGGGTCCCGTTCCTTGATCCAATTGGTAACACCATCTACTTTGCCAGTTGGCTTGATGCTTCGCAGTCGTTTCAACTCTTCGTTGTACCCCAATGACTGCTTAGTTGTCGTATCATTCAACATCTTGATTACCCCTCTCTTGGTGAAAAAGATTTATAAATGGTTTAGTTTCGCCTGCCGGGCGCCAAATCTGGGCTGGAACGGTGCCGGCACAATTTGAAGCCCCGCACCCCCGAGTCTTCAAACTTGGCCTTACTCTAAAGCCGAGGGAAAAACACCCGCAACTTAAGAATAACGAGGCGCCTGAGCCCATATTTGGCACCCTCTCGGCTAACCTTATTAAGTCCACAATACGTTGTGGTCAATTCAGATTAGCCAACTAGGAAGAACCTCTACAGCTTACACAACGCTGCTAACTGGTCAGCCCTGATTCAACCAAAACTCATCCAGGTGCCAGAGTTCCCCTAGCCAAGCCATTTCGTTGGTAAACCATTTCGCCACGTCCGGCCGAATGAACCGCTCCCCTAAAGTCGGATCAAATTCTCTGGGAAATGCCGTGACCGCCCGAGCTAGGCTCAGTCCGTGGGGGCCGTGGGGATATATTTTACTGGTTACGGAAACTCTATTCTGTCGAAGAGCTGCCGTATAGCACTCTGTGTTCACTGCTGGCACCGTTTCGTCGTCCGCTGTTGTCCAGATGAACGTTGGTGGATTCTGCGATGTCACCAATTGATCTGCTTCGTGAGCGGGCCAATTGGCTGTAATGGCAGCTCTGGTTGCCTCGTCAGTCGGCCAGCCTAATCGCAAGCCAATGACCGGATACGCCAAGGCTAACGCATCGATCTTCAAATCGGTCGTCGCTACGTGACAATCCCAGCCTAGTAACGGCCAGAGGTCTGCATATAGAGCTGCTAAGTGACCACCAGCCGAAAATCCAGCCAACAGGATGTGATCTGAACTGATACCATAATCCGCTGCGTGGCGGTGAAATTCAGCTACCACCATCCCCAGTTGAATCAACGCGGTTGGTAACACCGGTGGGGCCGTTATCAAGCGGTATTGGACAACCGCTACGGTGAACCCCTGTGCCAAGTATTGGAACGCCACAATTTCATTTTCTCTATCCGAGTAAAAGCGATAACCACCACCCGGCAATAGAATCACCAACGGCCGCCGCGGCTGGTTGTGAAAATCAGCGATGGCGGCCGGTTGCATGAGTGTCACGGTGACCGGAAAGTTCGGCTCGCCGCAAATAAATTCATGATTAATCATTTTGTAACTTCGCTTGAGCAGCTTTATCGGCAGAGTCTCTGGCCTCCTTCGCAGAAGCGACTTCGTCCTCATCCAGCTTGTAGGCTCTGAGAATCAATGCAATCAGAATAGCGAGAATCACTGGCAGCCAAATGAAGGCAGTCCCAATAGCCGTCTGAGCATGAGCACTCTGAACCTTTGCGGCGGCATCAAAGCCACCCCAAGCCAGGATCCAACCGGCTAACGCGCCACCGAATCCCATGCCTAATTTTGCCCCAACCATTGGCACAGAAGACAAGATACCGGGTTCATCGATACGTAATTCTGACCGAGAATATTCAACTGTATCAGCAATCATGACAAAGGAAATGGAGAACGCTGCCCCCATGGCAATCAGGGAAATCACATTCCCAGCGAATAGCAACGGGATACTGTTGAAGGCCATCATGGCTTCCCCTACGGCAAACGTCAACAGTGACAATACCATCACGTTCTTGTGTTTCATGAATTTGCTGAGGAATGGGATGAAAATGTTCCCGATGACCGCGCAGATAACCAGCCCGTTGAATAGCCCCACCAAGTCTGGGCGCTTATAAACGTAGTTCAAGTAGTAGACAGCCACTTGCAGCCGCATTACCCAGAATGTTTGTAATAGGATAAAGCTCAGACTCAAGATAACCCACGGCTTATTCTTCGCAGCGCCTCTCAAAGATTCCTTAACCGATAGATGGCTCTTAATTTCTGAGCCATCCAGTGTTTCTGCCGTTTCCTGTTCACGTAGGTTAGCAAAGGCACCTAAGAAGAGCACGATAATCAACGCCCCAA
The DNA here is from genome assembly GCF_964065165.1 of Levilactobacillus yonginensis. NCBI lineage: Bacteria > Bacillati > Bacillota > Bacilli > Lactobacillales > Lactobacillaceae > Levilactobacillus > Levilactobacillus yonginensis. Next base: position 1,563,168 of record NZ_OZ061549.1, read on the forward strand.
TAATGACACCCCAGATTGACCAGCCGCGCTCGGCATTTTTACCACCTAGGAAAGCAACCATTGGCAGTGAAACTGCACCGATAACCGCCGTCCCAATGTTGGTCATCACCATCCGGGCACTGGCTAAGTTCGTCCGTTCATCGGGATCCTTCGTCAGACTAGGCAGAATAGCTGTGATTGGCGTGTTAGCACCAGAGTAGACCAGGCTAAACAGCGTGTAAACGACGGATATCCAGACCAATTGGAACGTCTTGTTGCCACCAAACGATGGGTTAAAGAACAGGGCCATGGTTAAGATCCCTAGAGGAATCCCGAACCATAAGAAGTATGGCCGTGATTTCCCATACTTGGAATGCGTGTGGTCGATTAAAAATCCATAGACCACACCATCAAAGGCATCAATGAATCGAACGACTAAGAATAGCGTTCCCACGAAGGCTGGCGAAATTCCCATGACCGTCGTGTAATAGAACAACAGGTACAAACCAACAATTTGCCAAATCAAGTTGCCGGCCAAGTCGGTTGATCCATAGAAGAAACGCTGTTTCCACAACTGAAGCTTACTCATAATAAAAACCTCCCCCAAAGTCTAAGATAAATAATTGCACACACTCTTGTAACCGCTTACAGATACAGCATACCCAAAACTGGGTAACTTGATAATCCACATATCTAACTACCCACTTACCTTTTCTAACCTACTATCAACTGACCAGACTACCACTTAACAACCGTCAAGTTAACCTTTATCGTCGACTCTATCATAATCGATTCTGTCTGTCAGGCCAGTGTTTAGTCCCTTCATTAGTTTCCCAACCTAACTTTTTGCTTAGTTGGGATAAATGGCCGCCTCCGGCCGCCAGGGCGGGCACCTGCTGTGGGGGACGCTTCCGGCCTGAGAACCGGTCCTCCAGCTCGGCTTGAAGCTTCGGCAGCCCACCGAATCTCCAAGCCCGCCCCACGCTGTAGACGGCCACAGAACGCCCGTCAACACCGTCGACACAGCTGGTACCCACCCTGGCAACCTCCGGCTACATTAGTCGACTATTTCACCGTTAGTTATTTCTAATTATCAATGTTGGTGAGTCTCAATCGTTTACTATTAATCATTAGCTGAGTATTAAAGGTAACTGTCATTTCTAACCAGTCGGTCGAGGGAGCGTCCTGATACTTTTACTAACGAAATTCGCCAGAAATTTGTCACCCAAATACTGGTGAAAGTTCAAAATTCGTTGAGAATGCTGCTAAATTTGACCTATTCACTTAAACGGACTTAAAAAATGCTACTGCAACAGCCTCGATGGCAGTTACAGTAGCATTTTAAAACTTCTCAAATTTTGGAATCTTGAACCCATTTATTTTCTGATCACCGGCAATGAATAATGTCTGCTAGCACTTACGAGTTGAAATCCGCTAGTCCCCGTATTCTAACTCGCCAAAGAAGTAGGGCTTACCATTGACGGTGTAGTTGGTCCAAGTACCGTACAGATCAAAAACATCGTCCATTGGCAGCATCCCCAAGTTGCCAGTCGTCTTCTTATTTGTAATCGTCAGGCGGTAATGGTGCTTGCCGACCTTTTTGTTAGGCAGTCCCTTCAATGCCTTAGCGTAGTCAACCGTAGTCGTGTTGCCCTTCACGGTGACCTTCGACGCTTTCACAGAACGCGTCGGCTTGTAGTTTTGACTCGTGCCTGCCCAGCGTTGGCTCATGAGTCCGGAATCTTTAGCCATCTGGGCCTTACTATAGTACTGCAAGTAGTTATCCAGCGTCAGGAAAAAGCCGGGCGTGGGTGCCGCGTTAGTGTTGTCACTATTGGCAGTGTACCCCTTTCCAACCTTAAAGATTTGTGTGCGAATAGGTGCCTTCAAGCTGACCCGTTTGAAATTTGCCTTGGTAAACGGAATCGTGGCCCGTTCCTTATACTTCAGCTGATTAGCCCGCGCATAGTTCACGACGCCATAGGTGAACAGGGCCGTCGTCTTAACGCCACCGTTGGCCGTCCCCGTTGACATCGTACTCTCAGCATTTAGCAGCGTGTTCTTCTTCACCTTGACCTGGTGATACTTGCCATTTTTCTTCTGATAAATACCTACGTACATGGCCTTTTTAGTCCGCACGTAACCCGTATTCCCGGTTAAGTATTGGCTAGTCGCCGCGTGGGCCGTGACCCCACTAGCGCCGATTGCGGCTAACCCCAGCAAAGCGGCGACCCACCATTTTCCCCATTTTTGCATGTAATCTCCTCCTATTCATAGCTAGAGTATACAATATTAAGCTTAAATTCACCTGTCTTTGGCATCGCGCTTCAGTGAGGGGGAATTGGTCATAAAAAAGACCTGAAATTGTTATTCCAGGTCCTCAAAACTAGTTATTATTAAAACCACCTATTAATGATTACAAAATCATCGGCAACCTACAGACTATCTAAGCGCAGGCGGCCAGGATGCCGCCGTAGCGAACAATCAACCTAATGAGCTAAGTATTTCTCCAACCATTCAACGTAGTGTTCCTCACGTTCAATGGCGTGGTCCAAAATTAGGTAATGCCCGTACGCCTGGTCAATTGCCCCTTGATCTGGAAACACCGTGGTCTGTCGCTGACGCAGATGAGCTAGCTGGGCGCGATGCAGTGCCGCCTGTTCCTGCAACATTGGCTGCAGCCGCGGATCATCAACTGTCTTGATAAAGTACAATTTTAAAATAAATTCATCCTTAATGGCTGTCAACTCGGGCGATGGTTCCGTGACCCAGGCGACCAACTTCTCGTGCCCCGCTGGCGTTAATGAATATTGCTTTTTCGCCAGCTTTTCGCCAGTCACCGTATCCTCGTGGGTAATCTCCCCTGCCGCTTCGAGTCGTTTTAGCATGGGATAGATTTGGCTATGCTTGGCCTGCCAAAACTCACCAATTTCATTTTCAAACGCCTTGGTCAGGTCATAGCCCGTCTGGGGGCGTTGGTTCAATAGACCTAAAATAATGTATTGTAGTCGATTACGCTGGCCGATGACTGCCATCCCCTTACTTTCGTGAAATTACTTGTGTCTTCATTGAACCAGTTCCCCGCAGAAACATCAAGCGTCAATCACTTAAATCATCAGCAACTGAACCCACACGACTGACAAAATTGTTGACACTGCTGGCAAAACGATTTATAGTAATCAAGTAAATTAAAACATGTAATTAATTACATGTTTGACTCAGCAGAATAGAAACCAATTCATTTTTTAAAGGAGCAGACGACGGATGGCAAAAGAATTTAAAACACTTGATGACTTTTTAGGGACACACTTCATTTATACCTACGATAATGGTTGGGAATACGAATGGTACGCGAAGAACGACCATACCGTTGACTACCGGATCCACGGCGGCATGGTCGCCGGCCGTTGGGTCACCGACCAGGAAGCCAACATTGTGATGCTGGTTCCTGGTATCTACAAAATTGCCTGGACCGAACCAACCGGGACGGACGTCGCTTTGGACTTCGTGCCCAACGAAGGCAAGTTAAATGGGACAATCTTCTTCCCTAAGTGGGTTCAAGACCATCCTGAAATCACGGTTACCTACCAAAACGAACACATTGACGTGATGGAAGCCGCTCGGGAAAAATATGCCACTTACCCTAAACTGGTCGTTCCTGAATTTGCTAAGATCACTTACATGGGTGATGCTGGCCAAAACAACGAAGACGTCATCAGTGAAGCCCCATATCCAAGTCTGCCCGACGACATTCGTGCTGGGAAATACTTTGACGAGAACTATCACCGGTTGAATCAGTAATTACAAGGGACGATTCACGTGCGCTAAGTAGCGGCGCGTGGACCGTCCCTTTTTAGTTCATTACTTTTGCTGTTTTAATTAATATGATAATGCTCCCGAATGTGTTTTATCGCTTCTGAAGTCGTCATCCCAATCACCTCAGAGCCACTATGCCCTTCAAGGGGACTATCAGCGATTACACAACCTGGGAAACTTTTTGAAGGTTGATTTCAAAATCCATTCTGGATTTAGCAGTATACTAAAGACACCTTCACGTAGAAAGTAGGTTTGATACGATTGGCAAATTACATTAAAGAAATTCGCGAATTAGTCGGCCATAAACCGTTGATTCTTAACGCTGCGGCCGGGGTCGCTACTAACGACCAGCATGAGGTTCTGCTTAACCTACGGACCGACACGCACAACTGGAGTCTCCCTGGTGGCTACCTCGAATACGGCGAGACGTTCGACCAAGCTATGGTCCGGGAGTACAAGGAAGACGCCGGTCTTGACGTCGAACTCGTCAAATCGCTGGGGATCTTCGATCAAGGATTCACCAAATACCCCAACGGTGACGTCACCCAGGTCATTTCTCAACTGTACCTAGTCAAACCAGTCGGCGGCCACACGCTAGAAACAGCCACCGATGAGACCCTCGATCTGAAATACTTCTCGTTGGACGACCTGCCACCCCTGTTGAATCAACAGACTACTGATATGTTAGCAGCGGTTCAGGCTTACTTTGGGGACTAATCATTCCAAATTCAAACAACACTACTAAGTCAAAAAGAGCGCCCGTGGATGATAAATCCCAGGCGCTCTTCCTAACCAAAATCTAATCATCCAGTAAAAGTCACTTGGATTTGTCAGAATTGTCCACTTAATTTAACGTCTAATTCTCTAAATCCAAAACCGCATTAAACACTTCCTGTGGTAAATCAATATCGCTGTGGGCGGCCTGCCGCTTGTTCACACTTTGCCGCCGCAACAAGGCTTGCTTCTTAGCGGTACTACGCTTCTCTCCGTTAGCCGCGGCGTTCTTCCGTAACGGTGGCACGTCTACGCGGGACAGCGCCTTCCCTTCCACCACTCCCTGAACGGGCATGGGGTAAAGTTTACGTGGAATTACGAACTTCAATTTGTGGACTAGCTCCTGGGTCACCTTGGGCGCATCCTCCCGGTGAACCACAAAAGATAAGGCGTCTACTTTGGCGTAGTTGACGTGGACCTCAATCTTGACCACGTCAGCAATATCATAGCCTGCCAGCGCTGTCGTCAACGTGGCATAACCGTGGGACACCGACTTCAGCGCGTTGAAGAAATCATAAGCAATTTCCGCGAACGGTAGTTGGTAGACCAGGACCACCAGGTCACCCTGATTGCGCATATCCTGGAGCTCACCGCGATGTTGAGTCGCCAACTTCATGACGTCGCTCAAACTGTCACTAGTAGTTGTAATGGTCGCGGTGGCTAACGGTTCCTCCACGAAATCAATCTGCGAATAGTCTGGGAACTTAATTGGGTTATTCACCACCACGGGTTCCACTGCATTTTTCAAATGCACCCGATACGTGACGTTGGGCGCTGTTGTCAGAACGTCCAACCCGTACTCATCGTGCAGGCGTTCGCGAATAATCTGCAGGTGGAATATGCCTAAGAACCCACAACGGAAACCAGCTCCCAAAGCGTCCGAACTTTCTGGCCGGTAATGAAACGACGTATCGTTCAAGGCCAATTTTTCGACGGCCAGTTGCAGATCGTGGTAGTGGTCCCCCTGTGGATAGAATCCCGCGAAGACCATGGATTGCGATGGTTCATAACCCGGTAAAGCGGTCGCAGTGGGATTGGCGCTAGTCGTCAACGTATCCCCTACGCGCAAAGCTTGCGGATCCTTTAACCCGGTCACCACGTAACCAACATCGCCAGACCGCAACTGTTTAGTAGCCACCCGTTGCGGGGCAAAAATGCCGATTTCGTTCGCAGTGACTGCCTGACCATTCGCCATCAACGTTAGCTTATCGTTGGCGTTCAACACACCATCGACCAGCCGGACGTAAGCAATAATCCCTTTAAAAGCATCGTACTGAGAGTCAAAGACCAACGCTTTTAGTGGCTGCTGCTCATCACCCACTGGCGCTGAAATCCGCGTGTGAATGGCCTCCATGACGTCATGAACGTTGAGCCCCGTCTTAGCGGATATTTTCAGCATTTCTCCGTCCATAAAGTCTGGTGACAGCGCCCGAATCTGCTCGGCGGTCCGGTCAACGTCGGCTGCAGCCGCATCAATCTTATTAATGACGGGAATCACAGTCAGATGATTTTCCTCAGCTAAGCGCAAGTTAGCCACCGTTTGGGCCTGAACACCCTGAGTGGCGTCGACCAGCAACAGCGCACCGTCACTGGCGGCCAGGCTCTTAGAGACTTCATAGGTAAAGTCGACGTGCCCCGGGGTATCGATAAAGTTGTACGCGTACTCCTGACCATCGTCGGCCTGGTAATAGTTCCGCACGGTTCGCGACTTAACGGTCACCCCGTGAGCCTGTTCAACCTGCAGGTCATCCAGCAACTGGGCCTTACTTTCGCGGTCACTGACAGTCTGAGTCTGTTCCATGATGCGGTCGGCCAGGGTCGATTTACCATGGTCGATGTGGGCAATGATAGCAAAATTACGAACGTTAGATTGTTCCATGAATTTCCTCCTGAAAGATGCCGTCAAGGTAATAGCCAAAGGTGCGGCAAGCCTCGGCTTCGAGATTGATTTGAAAGGCGGGAAAAGCCGCCGTCAGCGTCGTGTGATTAAACTGGTCAAGACCAGCCAGGTTCATGAGGCCACTGATAATGGCACTCTGAATCACGAAAAGGTGCGTGGCGGTTTCCACTGATAGACCAGGAACTTGCTGCGCCAAAACGGCCCCTAACTGGGTATTCACGGTATAGAGGGCTTGACGATCCTGCTCTGTGCGCTGGCGGTCGGCGTGGGCCTCTAATACTGGGCCCCGCAAGGCGTTCAGCCGAACCAGCGTGCTGTGGTCATTAATCAGCGTCCGGGTCTCAGCCAACAGCCGCGCTTTGAGCGCCGCTGGCGTGCGCACGGGCTGAACGACGAACTTTTGCGTAAGGTCTGTCAGATACAGACGATACCCCGTCAGTAGGCCCGTCATAAAGATGCTTTCCTTAGTCTGATAGTAGTTAAAGAGCGTTCCCTTAGCGACCCCCGCCGTCTCAGCCAGCTGGGTCATCGAGATATCATTGAAGCTATACTGAGAAAACAGTTGCCAGGCAGCGGTCGCAATTTGTTGGGCCTTAGCAGACTTTTGGTCCCGGCTTAAAACGTTAACCACACAGAATTCCTTCTTCCTAAAATGACCATCAGTCATTTTTCAATCTTGTTATCGTAAACCTCTCGTCCACAACTTGTCAATTAATTTGTGAAAATAGTTATTCCACTTACCTTCTATTAGCGTATAATGACAATATGGTAAAAACTTAATATTTAGGTCGTGTGTGATGCGCAACTTTTTCAATTTTTGTGCATTTAATACCATACATAATTATCACGTCATTTATTCAAACCGGCTTCAGCTAACGCGAAGGGTTATCATGAACGCGGAGCTAGAGCCTTTTTTCGTACCTACCCACTTTTAAGGAGAGAAATTATGAAGAAATGTCCTAATTGTCACCAAGAAGTCGCAGCCGACAGCATTTTCTGTGAACATTGTGGCTACGACCTGCGCCAGGCAACCACCAAATCTGCTGCTCAGCCCAAGTCCAAGGCAAAACGACTGGGACGCCGGCGGAAGAATTCTGCTGCAAAACCTGGTAAGCAACCGAAGTCCAAGTGGTTCAAGCGTAGCGTCTGGGCCATCATTGGCATTGCAGTCATTATTGTCATCGTCCTAGGCGCCTCGTTCTACAACAAACAGGCCGGCAAAGACAAGCAGATTGCCAACATCACTGATATGATCAGCGATAACCAAAGCAACGACCTCGCCAAACTGTTGGTTAGTGATAATCCTAACCTAAAAATCACGGGTGACACCGTTCAACCCCTGTTGACCTATGCACGCACCCATCAGGACTACGTCACCAACATGCGGACGGACCTGCAAAAGAACGGGCAATCTGCTGATCACACGTTTACCCTGATCAAGTCGGGTCACACGATGTTGTTCTTCCCCGTCTACAAATTGAAGGTCACCACCATGCATCCCACCATTTCTACTAACGTCGCCAACGCCACGATTACAGCGAACGGCGATGCCCTGGCCACGTCCAAAAATGACCACTACAGCTACAAGGCGGGCCCACTGTTTCCTGGTCACTATACGTTTAAACTTTCTGGCAGCCAGTCCAACAAGAGCGTCAAAGTCAACCTGATTTCTAGCAGTGACACAACTAAGGACGTTAACCTGAGTGTGAAGACTGCCAAGGCTGGCAAGGACACTACCAACAATACCAATGACGATTCAACTGGTGCCACAACCACGGCTAACGACGACAACAACTCTGGTACCAACACCCACGATTCAGATGGCGATGACCAGGGCAACGGGCGCACATACTCGGACTACGACGACCTATCTTCCGATGGTCAAGATGCCGTTGATCAAATTTACCAAGCTACCGACTACATGGACGACATCGATGACTACGATTACACCACCACGCAGGCCCATGACAACGTTATCCAAGTTAAAGTTTACGACGATGATGACGGTGACCACATGGACACGTTCCGCTACGACAATGCAAACGACATCCTCGCTATCTACAACTCTGATACCGGCCTCTTCGACGAAGTTACTGACCGTTAAAATCCTACCCCCGAAAGGAAGATTCTCCCAATGAAACAGACTTACTACCGTATTTGCTCCAACTGTGGCAACCAAAATAGTGCCGACGCCAACTTTTGCCTCAAGTGTGGGACCACGCTGACCACAGCTGACGACTACGCCATGATTCCCCATGCCGCCGACCAATCGTTTCCACTCTTTGACTTGGAACTGACGCCCGACGAAGTGGCTCAGACCAAAACCTTTATCATTACCAAAGACACCGAAATTCCGACGGGCTACCGAACCGTTGGCATGATTTTCGCCGAAAGTGACGTTGCTCCCCGGGCCGGCGCTAAGGCTGCTTGGGAGGACATGATGAAGCACCTCTACGCCCTACTCTTAGCCAAGGGTTACGCCGGTGCTGCTCGCATCACCATTCAGGCCGAACCCATGTCTCCTGGCCAACTTTGCCTGTATGGCGAAGCTTTAGTTCACGATTCCCAACACTAATTCTGGAGGTTTAATCCATGCATTTAACACCGTTCATGGCTCCCGCGGATAATCAACCCGGCGGCCAATCACATTTCTGTCCCAATTGTGGCCAGCCCGTTGACCCAACGGACACCTTCTGCCAAAACTGCGGGTACAACCTCAATACTGGCCAGGCCTCAGTCGACCAGCCAACGACGCCCGTTCAACCGACGCAAACTGCTGCCGCTACGACGAAGCCTGCCCGGGTACGCAAGCCCCACAAACCGTGGGATAAGAAAAAGAAGCTCAAATGGGGCGGCATTGCCATCGCCGTTGTAGCAATTGCCGGCTTCTTCATCTGGGGTGGCACCCACTACTCCCGCTCGGCCACGTTAGACCGAACCATCAGCCACATCAAGAGTGGTAAGAACATGGCGCCCTACTTCACCACCGCCAGCTCAGATTTGAAACTGTCTAATCAGACGTTACTGCCCGTGAACCGCTATTACAGCGACCACGGCCAAGCACTGAGCGACTTGAAGTCTGCCTTGAACAGTAACGGCCGCAGTGATGATGGCACCATGACTTTTGAAAAGAGCGGCCACCATTTTCTGATTTTCCCCCGCTACAAAATCAACGTTAGTCCGGTCTATCCAACCGTTAAAACCAACCACTCTGGCAACGTCATCAAGCTGGATGGCAAGAAAATTGCCACGGCTAGCGTTGACGGCTACACCAAGAAATTAGACGCCATGGTTCCCGGTGAATACCACCTGGAAGCCTCTGGTACGGTAGGTGGCCACAAACTGGCTAACAGTAGCGACTACCACATCACCACCAGTAAGACCTACAACCTGGAACTGAAGACGATTTCCCTGTCATTTAACACCGTTCCCGGCTCTGCCATCTACTTAAATGGCAAGAAGCTTGGGACCGCGGATAGTAACGGTTCCTACAGTCTGAAGGATGAACCTTGGACTTCTGATATGGCCGTTTACGCGCAATACGCTTCGACCGCTGGTAAAGCAACGACCAACACGGTCAAGCTAAGCGACAGCGATGATCAAGGCAGCGTCGACCTGAAGTATCCTGACGTCATTTCCAACAGTGACGCTGATGACTTCATTAGCAACTTATTCGTAGCCGTTGACGGAATCACCCTTGAAGGTGATATGAGCGATGCTACTGACAGTGACGACAACGACTTGGCTGACTTCTTCACTAACGGTAGTGGTAACTCCGATTACTCTGAGTTAGTCTCCATGGCCAAGGGGTACGCCAACGATGCCGACGTCGACTCTACCGATATGACCACCACCATTAAGGACGTTAAACCTGGTCCAAATGGCACGAGCCTCGTCACATATAACGTGAAGTACGGTTTCTGGTTAGAGGACGCCGACTACACCCACGTTCAGGTCTTGCAATACACCGCAACTGTTAAGGATTCTAACGGTTCCAACTTGGGCTACGTCATTTCCTCTATCGGGCCTGCAACCAAGATCAGCGACTACCATGACAACGACGATTAGCACTTATTCAGGAGGCCACGCATGAACGAACCACAAAAATTCTGTCCCAACTGTGGCCACGCGCTACACGCGGACACACAGTTTTGCCCGCAATGTGGGTATGCCTTAAGCGGCAATACACCCGCAACCGACATCCCCGTAGAGCCAGAAACAACACCAACAGCCACGCGGATGGCGTCCACAACGACGCCCGCCGCAACGAACTTTATATCCTGGTGGTGGACTTCTTTGAAACGGCCGGGACAACCAGTCGCTGGAAGCACCAGCCTATTTGGTATTTTAAACCTAGTCCTGATGGTCATTATTAACACGGCCATGATTACCTCAATGGATAATCGCTACCTTCATTGGTTTAGTGACTATCCAGCGTATCTCAAGCGAATTCCAGGTCTCACGCTACGCTTTTCAGCGATTACCGCCCTTTCAGAGGGGCTGATCGTCCTCGTTGCCGTAGCTATTGGCTTCGGCGTGCGGCGGCTATTAGATCGTGACCAAACCTCCAACAATTTTCTCGAATACGTAAACCAGTTTGGACATACAGCAACTCCTGCAGTAGTCGTCAGTGTTCTGATGCTGCTGATCAGCTTCTTTCAAGATGGGTCTTACGGAACTTTTATTAATGCGAGTCGGTCCCTCTTGGTTCCTGGTTTTCTGCTCCTAAACGGCTGCTTCATCTACAGTCTGGTTCACAATATCAAGACACCCCGCTTTGATAAGCTCTACGCCGCTTTGCTGGGGCAGATTGTTTTAGGGCTGGGCATCACGATCCTAGTAAATCTGTTAAATGCTCTGCGTCTGTTCCCATTCACGCTTTAGGAAAGGAGTCCACCAATGTCCAACGAAACTAATTTTTGTCCAAATTGTGGGACTGCCCTTCCCGCTGGCTCCAGCTTCTGCCCCAATTGTGGGTACCAGTTGGCGCAACCAGCAGCTAGTGAACCGGCCCCAGTCATACCAGAACCAACTCCAGCAGCCGACACTACCGCTAAACCGCAACGCCAAGCGTTAGCCACAGGTACTTTGGCCAGTCGCAACTACTTCTCTTGGTGGTGGGAATCTTTCAAACATCCCCTGTCACCCGTTGAAAATGCCAATCACTTGTTTGGTGTCCTGACAGTCTTGCTCGAAGTGCTCCTAAACACAATTATTCTGTCCATGTTCATGCAACACGCTGTCAATGTCGCCTTGCGCGTGATTGGTTCTGACGGCAATGCCATCAATGGTGGTTCACTGATGACTGCTGTGCGAATGGACTTCTTCATCTGTGTCTTCGCGCTGTATGCGCTGGTGGTCGGCGCGGCCTATGGTTTACGCCGTCTGATCAACGCCCATCAGCCCCTGAATTTCTTCGAGTTCACCAACCACTTCTTTGGGGCGACGAGTTCGATTCTCGCGATTAACCTGGTAGCGTTTCTGATTGCTTCTATTCTGGTGATCAACGCGGCCACGATTACTGACTTGGGGTCATTAGCCTTGCACTACGCGATTCTGGCAACGAGTATCTTCGTACCCAGCATTGCCGTACTGGTTCTCGGCTACTACCTCACAATTATTCGGGACGTGACGCGTCCTCGGCTAGACCCACTTTATACTTGGATCTTAGCTTCCTGCTTACTGTTCGTCATCATTATCATTGTGATTCTGTTAGTGGCACTCTTTACTGCAGCGCCTCTGAGCAGTCTCGGCGATGCCATCGATACCTATTCAGGTTACTAAACCGGTCGCACTCCGGCTTTAATTGTCGTTTAATATCATCACCGCAAAAGATTTACGTACACCATTCATGATGACTAACTGTTAGCACATTAGTCAGTCACGAAATACAGTGTAGGCCGAAAAGGTCACCTCGCGGGGTGACCTTTTTATTAGTAGTGCCTTTAGGCCCAGTTGAGCACGCTAAAGCGTGCGAAACAAAAACCCACCCGCTATGCGGGCGGATAATAGATCGGTTGTACCAAAAAGCCCTCCATAAGAATTAGAATGTAGGTGTCGAAGCCAACATTGCTAAATCGAAAGGGGACTTTTCAAATGGCGAATAAACTCAACAGTCTTGCGCACACAAAGTGGTTATGCAAGTACCATATCGTATTCACTCCAAAGTAATAGGAGAAAGATGATTTATAATCAATATCGACGTGACTTACAGGAGGATATTCGACTTTTATGCCAGTATAAAGGTGTCAAGATTTTGGAAGGTCATATGATGCCAGATCATGCTCATCTCCTGGTAAGTATCCCACCCAAGCTCAGTGTGTCGAGCTTTATGGGATATTTAAAGGGAAAAAGTGCGTTGATGATGTTTGACCAGCATGCAAATTTGAAATATAAATTTGGAAATCGACATTTCTGGTCAATCGGATACTACGTGAGCACGGTGGGCTTGAACGAAGCCACCATCAAAAAATATATTCGTGATCAAGAAAAAAGTGATCAGGCGGTGGATAGACTCAGCGTTCGGGAGTATGAAGACCCCTTCAAGGGTCAGGGTAAGTAATACAAACGCCGCTTAAAGCGGCAGCAAAAGTGGCAAACGCAATTTGGCTTTGACACACAAAAGCCAGCGCCTTGAGACGCTGGCCAGTATCCAGGGCTTATAGCCCTCGAGAAAACCACCCGTTCAACGGGTGGTTTTTATTTAGTCAGTCGCGTACTACACCAACATCAAACATGTTAGAGAGAAGGCATCCGCTCATGAGTTTGATTTACATTCGCCGCGCACAACCGACCGATATTCCCGCCATCATACCGATCATTGCACACGCCAAGGCCCAATTAAAGGCCAGTGGTAGTCCCCAGTGGCAGGACGGCTACCCCAACGAGTCAGCCATCGCAACCGACATTGATCACCAAAACGGTTGGGTCCTGTTGGTCGATGGTCAAATCGCCGGAACTGCCACGTTGATTATCGGTGACGATCCCAACTACCATCGAATTGACGGTGCGTGGGCCAACACCACGGACCCCTACGCTACGATTCACCGCATTGCCCTCGGTGCCGGCTTCACAGGCAAGCACCTCAGTCACTATTTCTTTTCCAATCTACTGACCATGGCCTACCAGGCCGGTGTCCGTAACTTTCGTGTCGACACCCACGCCATGAATCAACAAATGCAGGCGTTAGCAACTAGCCTGGGGTACCAGTACCGCGGTCTGGTCAACGCCAATGGTGTCCGCCGGGCGTATGAACTCAATTTAACGACGTCCGACTAACCGATACTCCAACGATAAAAATGGCCCCGCCACGTCACCAACCATTGGTGACGTGGCGGGGCCGTTTGCGGTCTCAATTATGATAAATATTCGTTTAAAGTGGCCTCACCCTGGCCATCGACCCGAAACTTGGTTAAGGGTCGACCGCTGTTTTGGTACACGATGCGTGAGCCCAGGAAACCAATCTCCGTGAGGAAGTCCACGTACTTTTTGGTCGACACCCGGGATAACCCCGTCTGATCCGCAACATCTTGATTGGAAAACTCAGCATCAAACTGGCGTAACGTCTGAACAATCCGCTTGAGTGACAGCTTGGCTAACCCCTTAGGCAAATCCCGGCTCGTTTCCGGTTGCACTGTTGCCGTCATTCCCTGAAACAGGCTATCCAGGTCCGTCTGAGAGACGGTATGCTTATCGTCGACCACTTGTAGCCGGGTAAACTTAGCCATCGCCTGTTCAAACCGGTCAAACGAAAACGGCTTGATCAAGAAATCTAAAACACCGTAGTTGACGGCTTCTTTCAGGGTCTGCTGATCGTTGGCCGCCGTCATCATGATGACCTGCGGATGTAGCTGACGCTTCAAAAGTTCCGCTAAGAACTCGGTTCCACTCACCTGTGGCAAGTACATATCCAGTAAGATCAGGGCATACTCGTCCAAGTCTGCTAGGTCTAAAGCCGCCACTGCGCTCTCACACTCGGTGACCGTGGCACTGGCCAACTGTGGAATGCGGTCCAAAAACTTGTGATTGATCAACCGGACCATGGGATCATCTTCAATTATTAATATCTTCATTTCAACGCTTCCTTGGTTTCAACTAGAACGGTCATAATGGTGCCGTAAGGTTGATTATCGGTAATGGCTAATTGCCCATGCAGCGCTGTCACAGCGGCATGAATAATTCCCATCCCATACCCGCGATGGGGACCTTTGGTGGAGAAGCCCTGCGTAAACATCTGTTGGCGCACGTCAGGCGCAATACCACTCCCAGTATCACTGACCACAATTTGCAGGCGCGACCCCGTCAGGACTAACTTCAGACTAATCAGGCTTTGGTCATCGGGTTGACGAATGGCCCCAATCGCGTTATCCAGCAGATTGGAAACGATCCGGAGTAATAGGACCTCAACCTTCCCGTCAAAGGTTACCTGAGGTACTGAGGCGTTCTCAGCTACCTTAAACGCAATCCCCTGCTCCTTAGCTTCCTTGCTCTTCCCCAGAATCAAGCCAATCATGGCCGGCCACTTAATCTTATCCGTGACGTAACCAATATCGTGATGATAATTATCGGTAATCTGACCCACAAACTCTAAGGCTCGTGGATATTCTTCTAGCTCCAGTAGCCCGTTGATCACCTGGAGTTGGTTCATAAATTCATGTGTCTGTCCCCGTAATGAGGAAACGTAGTGTTCGGTCCCAGCGAGCTTATCGATAAGCCCAGAGATTTCAGACATGTCTCGGATCAGACAAACCTGACCAATTTGTTTCCCCCGAACCAGCAGGTCATTGGTGGATAACAGCAGCTGCTTATCACGGAAAGAGGCCTCGATACCTCCCGTGGCAGCCTGGGTCACCGCTGCTCCAGTAAAAAGTGTCTCCCGCAAGTCTACCGGCAAGACCTGGTTCACAACCAGCTCTCGACCAAACAGGGTTTGGGCCGTGTGGTTGGCGGAGATGACCACGCCGTCGCGGTTAATGGCAATGACACCTTCGGGTAGCGAGTTATCAATCAAAGCCTGTTGCGCAGTCTGTTCGGAGATTTCGCTGGGTTCCATCCCTAGCAACAGATAACGCAGATACATGCCCAGCAAAACGGAAAGTATCAAACCAACTAGTAAACCCAGCAGGCCTCCAATAAGGATGGGCCGCGTCTTATGTTGCAATTGTTGATTCAAATTTTGCTGCGTAACCCCCACGCAGACGACCCCGATGATTTTACCGTGAGTTCTAACTGGGTAAAAGACCCGGTACTCAGGACCCAGCACACCGGGTTTGGTGGAATAGCGGGTCCGCCCTTGCAGGGCTGGTGCGGGGTCCGCCAGTGAACTAAAATGGTGACCCACGTCCTGACTGTGCGGATGGGACAGCCGAATCAGGTCATGGTTCATGACCACGATAAAATCCACGTCGTCCCGTCTGACCAACGGTTTAATGTAAGTCTGTAGATCAGCCGACGCCCCCGCATTGGATGCAGCAATAACGCGTTGAACTTCCGTCATCTTAGCAGTCGACTTGGCAATTTTGAGAATGCGGCTCTGAATGGCCTGTTTATTCTCCGTTACCGTATCCCGATGAATCAAGAAAACGGTAGTTGCCACAGAAACCCCAATCGTTAACGTCATGATTGCTATCACCATCGCCCAAAATGGCAGGTGTTTTTTGAAAATCTTCATCAGCAATGTCCCCTCACTCCTCCTAATATACTGAAATCGGTTGCGTTAGGCAACTGTTAAGGCCAGTCGAAATGGTGGCCGTTAATCCCCTTTCAAACGGGTACGTTTCAGGGTAACCGGTTTAGCCACCCCATCAAAGTCAACATAGAACCGCGGGCTGACGCCAAAAAGGGTGCGGAGAAAGATTCCCCGCACCCTTTTAAAGGCAATTGCTTATTTAGCGTGAATGGCGTTCTTAGTAGAACCCGTCGTCAAAATATCGTGGAAGTTATCGTAACTAATGCTGATCATATCTTGCAAAGCTGGTTCCGTGTAAGAACCAACGTGCGGCGTAATCAGGACCTTAGGGTTAGCCCGCAACAGGTCTTGGACCTCTTGATTAGGCACAGCGTCAACGCTGTCGAACTTCTTGCCTAAGATATTCACTTCGTCTTGCACAACGTCGGCACCGTAGCCGTCAATTTGACCATCGTCCAAGCCCTTTAAGATGGCTGGGATGTTGGACAATTCACCACGCGCGGTGTTAATCAACACGGCACCCTTCTTCATTTGAGAAACGAAGGTGGCGTCGACCAGGTTTTCGTTCTTACCTGGGAAGTAAGGCACGTGAATGGAAACAATGTCACTTTGCTTAAGCAAGTCTGGCAGATCCATCAATTCAGCTAATTCCTTGGCAGCGTCAGATGGGTATGGGTCGTAAGCAACAACCTTGGCACCCAAAGCCTTGTACAACTTAGCTTCCGTGTAACCGATCCGACCGATACCTACGATACCAACGGTGGCCGTATGGATTTCCTTGCTGAACATTGCTGGGGAAATGGTGAAGTCGGCTTGGCGCGTTTGGCTAATGCCCAAGTTTACGTGACGGAAAAGGGTCATGCCCAAGGTAAAGGCTAATTCGGCAACGGCGTATGGGGAGTAGCCTGGTACTCGCGCCATTTCGATACCTAAATCAGCGGCAGCCTGCAGGTCCATGTGGTTAAATCCAACGGAACGGGTGAAAACGTACTTGATGCCCCAGCTGGCAAACTTTTCCAAGTTCTGGCGGTCGGCAACACAGTTCCCACGAACCAACACGGCGTCGGCACCCTTAGATGCTTCGGCGTTATCGTGAGTTAAAAGGTCTTCAACGTAGGTCATTTCAAAGTCATACTTGTTCAATTCATCAAAGTAAGGCCGTTCGATTGGCCGAACACCGTAGGACGTAATTTTTACCATTTTAAAAGCACTCCTTTTCTTTAATTAAACTTCTAGTGGAAAATACCTAAACCATTGATAACCGTCAAGATAGCAATCCAGATTGGCATCATTACCACGGCACAGATGGTCGAAATAAAGGACGCGTTGGAAGACATAACGGCTTCACGGTCAAAACTAATAGCGTAAGCGGAAGCAACGGCGGCAGTTGGTGTTGCCATCATGACAACGATTGTTGCAACGGCCGTGAAACTCAGTGGCAGGATACCCGTGATGTCGAGCACCCAAAGCAAAATTAGGTTCAATAATGGCACGATGATAACCTTGTTGAAGGCG
This sequence comes from Levilactobacillus yonginensis, assembly GCF_964065165.1. Taxonomy (NCBI): domain Bacteria; kingdom Bacillati; phylum Bacillota; class Bacilli; order Lactobacillales; family Lactobacillaceae; genus Levilactobacillus; species Levilactobacillus yonginensis. Next base: position 1,580,840 of record NZ_OZ061549.1, read on the forward strand.
TAGTACCAAGGCGTCTTGTCCTCGGCAGCGTCCTTGAAGGAAATTGATCCTAAGGTAACACCAATTGCCAACCAAGCTAATGGTGAAGACAGGTTAGCTAAGTAAGTCAGTGGCTTAAAGATCCAAAGCGCTGTTTGATCAATTCGGTAGAACGCCACGGTCGTCATGCCGGTTTGTTGAACCCCATTGATAGCGGCGTGAACCGTTACTTGAGGAACCAGGTGTTGACCGAGCCACATGAACAGACCTAAGAAAGTAGCGATAACGATTGGGTTGGCGAACATTTTCTTAATGTTCTTACCTTCCATCTTCAGGCCAGACATCTTGATGTAGGCGTAAGAGTAAAGGAAGATCCGGTAACCAATGTTGAAGATGGAACTGTACATAACCCCCTTGGCACCGTAAACGGCCCCAACGATGGGAATACCGAAGAAAGTGGTTGAACCGAAAGTGGTTAAGATAGCTAAGACTTCACGTTCTCCCTTAACATAACGTTGGTACATAAATGGGGTAACAAAAATCAAAAGAATATAAATCACAATCCCCCAAACTAAGACGCCCATACCTTGCTTGAAGGCATCGCCATCCATGGGTTGCATGAATGAATTAAAGGCCAGAGCTGGGATAGCCACGCTCAGGGCAACCTTGGTCAAAACCTTTCCAAAGTTTTCGCCGAAAGTTCCCCGCCGACGGAGGAAGAAGCCTAATAGGATAATGAAAATGGTAGAAGTAATGGAACTAATAATTGCTGCATTTGTGAATGTAGATTCAACTGCTTTAAGCACGCTCATTCTTGTCGCCTCCATGATTAATCTATATGATGATTCCATATTATCGTCCTTTTGCTCATTAATATACATATCGAAAGTTTTGTAAGTAATGTAACTTATGTAAGTGCTGGTCTAACCAGTGAAAAAACTCACGTTTGGTTATTTAACGGGACAGTTCGGAGAAATTGACGGACAAAATAAGGGACGACTTATACCATTTGGGCTGTAAATAAATTTGGCGATGTTGTATACTGAGTTTTACCGTTTAGCCTTAGAGTGCAACGGGAAAGAGGGTTTTATTCTAAATGTATCGATTCTTCGTTCAACCGCAAATTAACGCGGTCACACAAAAATTAGCGGGCTACGAACTGTTATTACGTTCGTACTGCCACGACTACTGGGTCACGCCAACTGATTTTACGGCCCTACCGATGGACCAGCAGGTCTCCTTGTCCTATCAGGAGATTACGAACATCCTGAAGGACCATCACGACAACCCTGAGATTTCATTTAACCTAAATCGCAAACAATTTATGGATCCCCAGACTATTGGGCACATGATCCATCTTAAAAAATCAATTAAGCAGCTCCACCTGACCGTTGAACTAACGGAGACGCCATCATTGGCAGAGCTACACCGGTACGTGCCCCTGTACCGGGTCTTCCACATTCAATTGAGTCTAGATGACGTGGGTACTGACAATCCGTGGTGTGCAGCGGTTCAAGCGGCACTGCCGTTTATGGACAGTATCAAGTTCGCCATGCAAAACTTTCGGTTGCAACACCGACAGGCGGAACTCATGGATAGCTTGAACGCTTGGCGTAAGATTGCCGACATGTATCAGCTAAAACTGACCGTCGAGGGCGTTGAAAACGAGGACGACGTCGCCCTAGCCCAGCACTACAATGCCCAGATGACCCAAGGGTACTTTTATAGTAAACCGGTGCCTTACTGCGCTGGGTAATTCATCCTAGAATCACCATGGAGACTTATTCTGACATCTATTTAGATGCAGATAGGTCTCTATTTTTATGCCTAGTTTCTCAAACAACCTCTTCATCCAGGACTTGTTAAACTGCAAAATGCCATCGTCTATTAAGTAATTATCCTAATAGTCATTTTTTACATAAATTATGAGTATTCCATGAGTCTATAAAATAATTTCCCAACCACTTCACCCCAATCCCTTCTATAGACCCTTTATAAATCCTGTAATACCGGATTTTAATGAATTTCAATTCAACTGTTGACAAAGCACAAGCCCCTCGTTATTATTAGAGGCATATTAGAAATACACGAACGCATCACCAGGAAGAGTAGCTGTTCACGCTAAGTCTAGAGACCACCGGTAGCTGAAAAGGTGGCTTACAACTGAGCAGCGAAGATGAGCCTGGTAGCTAACAGCTGGTGCAAGCCGGTTGTTCGACATGAAGCCCGTTACCGCTTCCGACTTTTGGCAACAGAAGTTACGGAGATGGTGGGCGCGAGTCCCCCATAAAACAAGGTGGCACCGCGAGTGAAATCGTCCTTATGTAGAGATTACATAAAGACGATTTTTATTTTAGGAGATGTTTTGGGATGAAGAAAAAGGGAACAGTTTTAGCAGTTGCAGCAGTTATTGGCTTAACGTTAGCTGGTTGTGGGAGTCAGTCTAGCAGTAGTAGTTCCACCGGCAAGTATGCCGCCAAGCAGGAGTTGAACTGGACGGAGTCTTCCGAACTCGCCTCCTCCGACCTGGCCCAAGCTACCGATACCCTAAGTTTCACGGTCTTGCAAAACACGCAGGAAGGTCTCTACCGCTTGAACAGTAAAGGCGTTCCCGCCAATGCCCTGGCCACAAGCACCAAGGTCACCAACGGCGGCAAGACCTACACTTTCAACCTACGCAAGGGTGCCAAGTGGTCCAACGGTGACACCGTGACCGCCAAGGATTTCGTTTATTCCTGGCAACGGACACTGGACCCCAAGACCGCTTCACAAGACGCTTTCTACCTCTACCAAGTCAAGAATGCTGAAGCCGTCAACAAGGGAAAGAAGTCGCTCAGTGCTTTAGGTATCAAGGCCGATGGCAAATACAAGCTGACCGTACAACTGACCAAACCCGTTTCCTACTTCAAAAAACTACTGGCTTGGCCGCTCTTCTACCCGTTGAATGAAAATGCCGTCAACAAGTTCGGCAAGAAGTACGGGACCAGCTCCGCTACCACAGTCTACAACGGCCCATTCCGTTTGACCGAGTGGAACGGAACTGGTAAGTCCTGGACATTAGCTAAGAACAAGACCTACTGGGACAAACAAGCCGTTCACTTGGATAAGATCAACGAGCAAGTGACCGAATCCACCACGACCAGTTACAACCTGTACAATGCCAAGAAGACCGATGAAACGCTCCTAAGTGGTCAACAGATCAAGAACAACAAGAACAGTAAGGATTTCGTTAAACGCCTCCCTACTGGTTCCCAACGGTTGGATCTAAACCAAAAGAAAGTAGCTGCCTTCAAGAACACCAATGTCCGCAAGGCTCTCTCCTTAGCCATTGACCGGAACCAATTGGTCAATGACGTTCTACAAGATGGCTCCATTGCCTCCAAGGGCTTCGTTCCAGCTGGCATGGGCAACAATCCTAAGACTGGTGAGGCTTTCAACAAGGAAGCCTACGTGAAATCTGGCGTTTCCTACAACTTGAAGCAAGCTAAGAGCCTGTTAGCCAAAGGCTTGAAACAAACCGGTGATAAGAAGCTTGACGTGACCCTGTCCGTTTCCGACACCGATACCAGCAAGCAAACCGCTGAATTCGTTCAAAGTTCCCTCGAAAAGTTACCAAACGTTAAAGTCACCATCAAGACCGTCCCTTACGTGCAATTGATTACCCAACAAAACAACGGAAACTACGAACTGACCTTAGCCGGCTGGCAATCCGTTTTCGCCGACCCAATCAACTTCTTGGACGTCTTCGAAGCCAACTCCAGCTACAACACAACTGGTTGGAAGAATACCCAATTTGATAAACTCCTCGATGAAGCCGAAAACCAAGACGGCAACAAGCCAACAACGCGTTGGAACAAGTTGGTCAAGGCTGAAAAGGTGCTGATCAACGACCAAGGAACGATTCCACTGTACCAAGCTGCTAAATCACAACTGTTACGCAGCAGCGTCAAGAGCATTGTGTACAACGGTGCCGGTGTCCCTTACGATTTCAAGACGACCTACATCGCCAAGTAATCGCCGACCGCTACCAAACGATTCGACTCAGTCCCTAACTCCCCCTCTTGTATAAACGTATTAATATAGAAGAAACAGGTTCCAACTAGCGTTTGAAGTGCGCGTAGTTGGAACCTGTTTTTTTAGTTTGTATTGGTTTAAAAATCGAAGGGAAAGTTGGTGAATGGCCGCCTCCGGTTGCCAGGGCAGGGGCCTGCTGTGGGGACCGCCTGCAGCCAAAGTACGGGCTTCCGGCTCGACTTGAAGCCCCGCTAAAACCCCTGCGGGTCTCCAAGCTCGTCCCGTGTTATCTGACCAAAAAACCGGTCAGATAACACCGACACGGCCGGCCCCCGCCCTGGCAACCTCCGGCTACGATAGATCAACAATCTTACACGGATCAGCAGGTTATAGACGTTATAACTGGTTCGTTTGCGAAAGCTAGGTTACGCTAACTCAACAACAGTAGGCGTAGGTAGTTATTGCCCACCGAAGTGGCTTGAGTGGTTTTTTCTTACTCGTATAAGTCCGCAGCGTAAAATTCTTGGTCAAGGATAATTTGACCACGCCGTAATAACGCCAATCATTCTCGTCTTTTCCTAAATAACCGTACTAACTTCCCTTGAGGTTACTAGGCAGTTTGACCCTTTTTGCTGGCCGGCCTGAACGGGGGTCGTGGTCCCAACTAGAAATAAACCGACGCTGACAATCCCTAAGATTACCCCTTTAAGTCCTGTTTTGATCTCACATTCGCCCCCTAATTAAAGTAGTTATCTGGTCCCCATGAATGGGTGCGTAGCGGTCGTCTAAAGGCATAGGTGTTGTCCCCCTCTGCCCGAAGCCAGAGCGCTGTCGTCTTTTTACCATTGACCTTGACCTGTTTCTGCCGCAACGTTGGCAAAGCTGAACCGGCAAACTTAACCGCATTGGCCCGTAAAACGTAGCGCTCATGACCCTTTTGGTTAACCTTCTTCGTGATAGCTAGTGGCAGAACCAAACTGTATTGCCACTTCTGGTGAGTTAAATTCTGGTTCGACGAAAACATATCGGCAACCGTGAGCCGAATATTGGTAATCGTCATCTTATCGACTTCATAGTAAGTTTTACCATGTTGTTTCGTCCTACCAACGTACCCGTACCACACACCCTGATAACTTACCGGTAACTTTGTCGATTGGCTAGCCGCCTGTGCTGGTACGCTACTGGCCGAGGCTAGTCCAAATACAGCTAACCCTAAGAGCATCAATTTTTTCATGATTAGGTATCCTCCCTAGACATCCGTTGGCGCAAAATCTTCAAAATCCCAACCCCAAGCGTGCGTCCGTAACGGCTTCCGGAAGGCATAGAGGTTATCTGGTTGTGCCGTCAGCTTCAGTGCCCGCAGCCGTTGACCATTGACCTTAACCGTGACCAATCGCATGTGATTGATGTCGTCAGCGAATCCCGCCGTGGAAATAGTGTAGTACGTTTGATGGTGTTTGTTGACCTTTTTGCCATAACTTGTCAGCGTGTGTTCTTCCCACTGCCAGTCCAGTTGACTGAGGTCACTGTGGGTCGTTTTCAAGTATGCGTAGTCGAATCGATTACGGGTAAAGCCTACCTTGACCACGTTGTACGTCCGCACGTGATCCACCTTTTCTGAACACACGTACCCGTACCAAGTTCCCTGATAACGCTTAGGTAACTGACTCTTCGCCTGAGCAGTGACCCCACCGGCCAATAACGTGAGTCCCAGACTGACCAGGACCACTAAAATATGTCGTTTCACTTGTCTCATCCCCACTCACACCCTCTCCGTATCACTCATAAATATCAAACGAATCTTCGTACTCTTCACCCCAGGCGTGACTACGGATCGGCTGACGAAAGAGGTAGAGGTTCTCGTACCCCACGTTCAAGATAAGCGCCGTCCGGGTACTACCCACACCCTTAACGCTACCCAAACGAATCTTCCCCAGCGCATCCTCATCGGTACGCGTGGTGAAGATCCGATAAGTCTGACGACCTTTCCGATCAGTCTTGGCGCGGTATGATACCTTCGCTGAAGCTCCCCAGGTCCACTTTAAATTCTTAAACCGAGGGTTAGTCGTGTTTTGATAGTCGTAACTAATGTGATTGGACTTAATCGTCACCTGATTGAAGTAATACCGCCGAACGTGGTGACTCTTTTCCGAACTAATATAGCCGTACCAAGTCCCCTGATACTGCGTTGGTAGCGTATCAGCCTGAGCCGGAACTGTTAACAATACGCCGCTTAAAACGACGCCTGCCAAACCAAACAGCAATCTCTTAACGTTCATCCGCTTCCCCTGCTTTCCGAAACAATTGTTGATTAAACTAACTAAATTAAATATAGTTCAACATTGTTAATAAGACAAGGCGTTTTTGTTTTCCAAGGATAAAGTCTGTCTTGATGCGAATATAGTTGTAAATTCGGTGTTTCTCAACTCCTTCAGTCTGTCCAAAGTAGGCACAAAAAAGCGCTGTGAATGACTCATCCACAACGCTGGCATACTCATTTTCTATAAAGGAAATAATGGTAGTTTTGCTAAATACTGGATGTCAGTACGGTCGGCCGCAGCCCCTTCGGCCAGCACTGCTACCTGTCCAACCACCGTGGCCCCAGCCTTTTCAATTAGGGCCTGTGCGGCGGCTAAGGAACCCCCACTGCTGATAACATCGTCGACAATCACGACGCGTTGATTGATCAAACGGTCAGCATCGACCCCGTCTAATACCAATTCTTGGGGCGCACTGGTCGTAATGGCCGTCACCGGTACCTTCAATGGCGCTCGCATATAATCCTTCTCTGACTTCCGCAAAACAATGAACTGCGGGTGTTTCGTCACCCGACTCAGTTCCTGAGCCAGTGGGATTCCCTTACTTTCCATTGTAACCAAATAATCAAAGTCAGCTGGCACCTGCTCAGCCAAAGCCCGAGCAGCATAGTCCGTCAGTTCAGCGTCACCCAACAACACAAACGAGGCAATAGCCACTTTGTCACTGATTGGAACAATCGGTAACTGTCGCGTTAACGGCCCCACTTTTAGTTCATACGTTTCCATACGCTCCTAGACCCCCAGTCCGATGAGTGGCAGAATAAGCTTCAACGCGGCTCCCGACAACAAACCAGCAAACGGATCAGCCACTGCCGTCACTACGAGGGTGATGGCTGCGACAGTCCCGTCCGCACCATGCAGAGCCGCGGTCGCATTCTCCGGAAAAATCACAACGGTGCCCAAAATAAACAGGAACCCCGCAATGGACGCACTTGGCACGTATTTCCCTAACTTGGGTAACCAGCCAACCGCTAAAATAGCCGCCATGATCAACATCATCATGATTCCGGCAACGACTGGTTCCGGCGCACTGGCCGTCGCGGAGATAATCGCCTCCACCGGTGCCCCACCTAATAGACTGGTTCCCATATCCGCCAACGCCTGCGTTCCCGTTAACAAGTTCAGGTCGACCGGATTGGGTTTCTGCCCCGTCATTTGACCGGTAATCAGGCCGTACGAAATGTTAGCCCCAATGTTCAGACAAGCCAGACTCAATGCTCCCCGAACGACCCGCAAACTGATGGTTGGCTTCGTGAAAATGAAACGCCGTGCTGTCACATGCTCCGGCAAATCAGCGCGGTAATGCTCGATAAATACCGCCGCCAAACTGGAACCGACGACGGAAATCACGATGGTCCATACCAGGTCCTTGGTTACCAGGTAAGTGATAGCGGCCAGACCAACTGATAACCAGCCAGTCAATCGTTCATCCTTTGCCATACCCAACGCAATCTTGGCGAGCATGATACCGACACCGGCCATCATTCCTGCCATAATATTATTCCCCAAGACCGCAACAATCTTAGTCAGCGTTCCCGTGACCCCAATCAGTAACATGATGATTGAGCCACCCAAAATAATGGACGTTCGCTCACGTAGGTTTCGACCCAATTTACCAGTCAGTGCTAACGACTCCGCCTGAAACGACAGCGGTGCCACGGCGCCGAAAGCCCCGTTGACCGCGGAAGCAAAAATAAAAGAAAACATGGTCGGAAAAATGGCAAATCCCAACGACATGGCCATGATTCCCTGTGGAATACCGTTTAAAACAACACCGATGGCTGCTAACAGATCAGCTAACCAATGCATATCCGTTCCCCCCTATGTGTCCACTGCTGTGCCAGTTACTATGTCCATAACCTCAGCCAGCCTCCGACTATCTTCAGAGGCTGGCAACTGCTAAATTCGTATTTATTGCTAATAATACGTGATTTACGGGTGGCTGTCTATCTATTTCACTTATATTTACGAACTATTTATATGAAATTCTTAATTAAATTCGTATATAATTTAGTCACAAAAAAATGTCACCCAACATTGGTCGGGTGACATCATAAATTCAATCCTGATTAGTTGTGGTTGCTAAACGTTGCCGTTCGATAACCGCCAAACGAATAAGTTGCCAGGAGGCTGGTAGGCGCAAAGCACTCACTTGTTGGTGGTTCAACGCCAAGACTTCATGAACCAGACGACGGCTACGTTGCCCACAACTCTCTGGTTCTTGAAATTTAGCCACAGCTATTGGTTCTCGTAACTGTCGCAGCAGACGCCGGAGAACTAGCATTCCTTGCGGTTGAAGCAACTGATGTGCGGTCAACTTAGTTTGCCATAACCAACAGAAAGCTTGCTGAGCTACCGCCAACGCATCGAGGGAATCCGGGGCAACCGTTAGTCCAATCAACGCGGCTGCCGTGCTCACAAGGTCCGCGTGACTCAACGCCGCAACATCCAGTAACAAGTACCAGCTTGCCTGCGTCAGAGCATCCCCCGGTCCTTCATTTGCTAGTGTCATTTGGGAAAGGAGGCGGTCAAACGGCGTTCGTTCCAGTCTTTGGATTACAGCTTCCAAAGTTGCCTGTGGCACAATTTCCATCAGGTCCTCATCGTCATCCAACACCAGCAAATCTCGCTGATCATTTGCCACTAAGGCCCGCACACTATCAGTTGACTCCGATGACCATCGCAACTCTGGCACAAAGTCTGCACCATGTACCTGTACGTTATACTGTTTCACACCGCTCGCCCCCATTTCTTCATTGAGTGTACCGCATTAGGGCGGGTAGAAGGCAACCAATTTATCTACATAATCCCGCTATTTTAACATTTAAAAGTATAAATTATTGCAGTTTAATTCATGAACGCGTAAGATGATTGGTATTACTTAGAGTTAGTCGAACACTAACCGTTTAGGAGGAGACCTGATGTCTTACACTATCCATGAAGTCGCCCAAAAGATGGGAATTTCTACTTATAGTATCCGTTATTACCACGATCACGGCATGTTACCTTACGTACAACGTGACGAAAACAACAACCGGATCTTCAATGACGTTGACCTTGAATGGCTGAACATCATTGTTTGCTTCCGCAAGACCGGGATGCCAGTGGAACGTATCCAACACTACTTGGACCTCGTCCAGGAAGGTGAAGCCACCGTTGCCGAGCGCTACGAAATGGTCAAGGCACAGCAAGAACGCACCTTAACTGAGATTGATGAACTCAAGAAGCACCTGGAAACCATCAACTACAAGGTTGACCACTACGCTGCTATCGTTGAGAATCACGAATCAGACTCTTTTGTTCCATCTAATATTCGCAATCAAACATTAAACCACTCTTCCTAAGATCTATCGATTTTTACTAACATCAAGCAACTAGAATCAACCCCAATGAAAGTCACCCATAACCTCAACGTTATTGGTGACTTTTTTGGTATCAATCTGGCTAGTAATGCGAGTATTCCCATCCTAAATTCGCTTTGGTTGGCTAGTCGAATAGTCGACAACTAACGGCCACGGTCGGGCTATTTTTTACAATTCATTTCTCTTGCACCCCCTTTACTAATTTGTTAATATAATAAGCCTGTGTGGGTATTAAGTTTATTTTTATAAGGGAGGCCTGACCTTGGAGACTTCACTGTTGCCGCATTGGCGGCGCAATATTTATTTATTTTTAACCAGTCAGTTCTTGTCTGGCATTACTAGTATGGTCGTTCAATACGCTATTATCTGGTACCTCACCAAACAGACAGGTTCAGCGACTGTCCTCAGCCTGGCCACGCTGCTTGGCATGTTGCCAATGGCCTTACTCAGTCCGTTCGTTGGCCCCTTCGTCGACCGTCTCAATAAAAAAGGTTTGTTGATTGTCCCCGATATTATTGCTGCAGTTTTTGCGATTATTCTTTCGGTCGTGGGCACGCTTCAGGATACCTTCCCGCTCTGGCTAATTTTTATTTCCTTACTCGTACGGGCCATCGCTCAGACCTTTCAAATGCCAACCATTCAGTCGATTTTACCAACCATGGTGCCAACCGAAGAGTTGACGAAGATCAACGGCCAGCTGGGAATGGTTCAATCCGCCAACATGATCATTGCCCCGGCGTTGGGCGCCTTTCTCTTTGCCATTGTGCCCATTAACTTTTTGATTCTACTCGATGTGATCGGCGCTGCCATTGGAATTGGCCTGTTACTCTTTGTCAGCATTCCCGAACATCCAGTAATTGATGACCCGGTCCACCTTCTGACCGACGCAAAATTTGGTCTGGATAAGCTCAGAAATACATCCGGACTGTGGGCCTTCACGCTGATTGGCGCCGTCTTCACCTTGATGTTTATGCCCGCCGCCAGCCTGTATCCACTGATGACCATGGGCTACTTCCACGGTACAGTAGGGCAAGCTGGTTTGATTGAGGTCGTGTACTCGGTCGGGATGCTAGCCGGTGGGACGATCATTGGCCTTATTCGGCAATTGGCGTAATCGGATGAAGCCCATTCTCTGGTCAATGTTGGCCATGGGACTGACATTTGGGGCTAGTGGCTTTCTGCCAGGCACCCAACACGGTTTTATTTGGTTCGTCATTCTCAACGCCTTGGCCGGAATAGCCACACCATTCTTCAGTACCCTAATGATGGCCATGATTCAGCAAAGTTTTCTTCCGGAACATTTAGGACGCGTCCTGGGAGTAATGAATTCAATCACCAGTATTGCTGGCCCCCTGGGACTCATCTTTGCGGGACCCTTGGCCGACGTCATCGGTGTTGAAAAGTTGTTCACTATCGGCGGTGTGGGCTCCCTGCTCTGTGGTCTCGCAATGCTAATAATGCCAACGGTTCGGCGCTACGATGCTCAGCTACAGGCCACTCAGCTAACCAACACCACTCACTAACTAGGGCATTCGGATTTTAGAAAGGGTTTGGGAGAAAAGTCCCAAACCCTTTTTGTGCGCTTACCCTAAATAATCGAAGCGAGCAACGAATGAATTGACAAAATGAATGAATTGAGATAATATTCATTCGAAAAGAAAAGGAGGTTTCTGGTAGTGGAACCAAAACAGCAGCGCCTATTCATGGCGGCCCATGACCTGTTTATCTCACAAGGTTTCAAACATACCAGTATTGCTGACATTGCCCAGCTAGCTAATGTCGCGGTCGGCACCTTTTATAACTTTTACGACTCCAAGGCCGACATTTTTGTCCAAGTTTATAATCATGAGAATGAACAAATCAAAGCTAAAATTATGAGTCGAATCGACCTGGACGCGCAACCAGCCGACTTGGTCCACACTGTCGTTCAACAAATTTTCCAACTCTCAGACGGTAACCAGATTCTCCAGGAGTGGTTTAACAACGCCAAGCTCAACGCGCTGATTGCACAAACCAATCAAAATGCCGTTGAGGAAAGCCTAGTCTACGCCACACTGATGCGACTGATTGATCGCTGGCTAGAACGGGGCTTAATTAAGGATGGTCTTACCAAGGATCGAATCATCAGTCTGTTTAACACGTTGACCGTCGTGGACTTCCATCAAAGTGAAATTCAAACAGATGACTATTATCAACTACTAAACGACTTAATTGATGGTATCTTGTCAGTCATTTTAAAATAACCCCCAACGGTTATTTTTTTAAATCAAAAATGAATGAATTTACTTTATATTCATTCACCAAGGAGCAGCTCATGAAAAAATTATTACTTAGTATCTTAGTTATGTTCATCGTTCTCGCCATTGTCTTAGGCGGCACCATCATCTGGGCCACAACCCAGCATCAAAGAATTAACGTCAACTCCCTGACCATCACACCACTCAAGACCCAACGACGCTCGTTAACAAACTCGCCCAAGAACGTGAATATCGCCGTTCACACCGCTAAGGTCATCATCAAACGCGGCCAAGTTAACCAACTAACCCTAAATCACGTCACGCCCAATCAATTTGACGTGACCATCAAGGGTAACCAACTGACGTTGCTGCAAAATGCCGCTAACAATCATCACGTTGAGTTGGGTAAGTCGGCCATCATCACCCTCACCGTTGCTGAACCTGCGGCATTTACTGACGTGACTATCCACCAATTTAACGGCACCCTACAGCTCAATGATCTAACTACTCAGCGACTGGCCATCGATCACACAAATGGCACGACCAACGCGAACCACCTCACCGTCACTGCGGGCGGCCACCTCCGCAAGCAAAACGGGGCCACCACGTTGACCCATTTGAAAACGGCCGGTCTACAGGTCAGTGTTAAGACTGGTCAATTTAAATTAAACGGGCATAAACGAGCTGGCAATCACCAACAGGCCAGCCTGCCCGGTACGCACCCACTGACGATTTCAAGTGGCTCTGGGCAAGTCCAGATAACGGACTAATCGACCAAAAAAAGCGTCTAGGAATTCTCGTCCTAGACGCCCACACTACCTAATTTTAGCAATGATTTTATACCAACCTACAGCTTCTTTTCAAACCCTTCCATGGGTGCTGCCTGATTCTGGTAGTCCTCAACCGTAGCGGGGTCATCCGTAAAATGCATGACTGAGTAGAAAGCACCCTTTAGATAATCCTGCATGGCACGCGGAATCTTAAGCGCCGTCATCTCACTCGGTGCTAACTGATAACGAATGCTAGCTTCGTCGCCGACTGCCACCTTTTCTACCCACTCTGGTTCACGAATCATCTCACGACCCATGGCAACCAAATCGGTGCCCATGGCCAAGACGGCGTCCGCATCAACTGGTGTTTCAACTGAACCCACACCAATCAGCGGCTTACGACCAGCCAATTGCTGGACCACCTTCGTCAGAATTGGGTCGTGGTCTGTCTTGTCATTCAAAGACGTCCGCTGAGCTGACCCCATTGACACGTGAACGTAGTCGATAGTCGTTTCCGCTAACATATCCACGAAGGCCAAGCTATCCGCCAAACGAATCCCCGGGGTTTCAATCTCTTCCGGAGAAAAGCGGTAACCCAGCAAAAATGGTCGGTCAGCATTTTCCGCAATAGCAGCATGTGCACTGGCAATGACGGCCTTAGCAAAACTCATCCGAGCCTCGCGGTCACCACCCCACTGGTCTGTCCGCTGATTAGAGTTAGGAGAAAAGAACTGCTGTAACAGGTAAGTGTTGGCCCCATGGAGCTCTACACCATCAAAACCAGCAGCGATGGCCCGACGAGTTGCCGCACCAAAAGCCGCAATGATCTCATCGACTTCATTGGCGGTCAGTGCCCGGGGTTCCTGAGAGTCGGCAGGATAGGCCGCAGCGATGGCACTGGCGCTAACGGGCTGTTCACCCCGCAAAATACTGTCGTTCGACTTTCGACCCGCATGGAATATCTGCAGAATTGCCTTGGTACCATTGCGTTTCATGGCGTGGGCTAACTCGCTCAAGCCAGCAATATCACCATCATCAGCAATCGACAGTTCCCCTTCAAACCCTTTACCGCTGGCAATCACATTAGCCACTTCACCGATAATCAGACCAAGACCGCCGGAACGGGCCCCGTAAAAGGCAATCTCATCGTTCGTGACCCGGCCATTGTAAAAACTAGACATCGTGGTCGTGGGTGACATGACCATGCGGTTCTTTAAGGTTAAACCATTGGCAAACCTGTACGGTTGCATAAAGTTATACGTCATTTGAACTTTCTCCCTTCACTTCTGAACATTTTTGAATGGCACTTAGGACGGGCCGCAGCGTCTCACCGGTAGCGGTCAACGTCCAACAGCGTTGTTTCATGTGAAACATCACGAGTTGGTGGCGTTGAAGTCGAACCAACGCACTAAAATACTGCCATTTTCGTTGCCACGGAACTTCTTGCCACAACGCCAATGACGTCCGCGGTCCCATTGCAAGTACCAGCAACAGGTGCCATTGGGCGGGCTGAGTCACCGTAGCTCGCATCACGTTAAGCCCCGTTATAGTCGATTTCATTTGCCACCTCCTCAACAGAATCTAGCATAACCGTTACCCAGCCATTAAAAAAGAAGGCACTTTAAAGTGCCTCCTCAAGAATTTTGTAAAAGTTGGTTGAAACCTTCGTGGTCGTGAGTGATTTCCATGTCGGGGACTTGATTCGCTCGCTGCTCACCCCACAACGACATCTGTACCAAAATTTCTCCCAGTGAATGGCCCAGCTCAGTCAGGGCATACGTCACTTTAAACGGTGCCCGGTCACCAGAAATCTGACGGGTAATGATACCATCCTGCTCCAGCTCCCGCAACTGTTGGGTCAAGACCTTCTGTGAAATAGCCGGTAACTTCTGGCGAAGATCACAAGTCCGTTGGGGCCGATTGCCTAAGTGGCAGAGCAGTTGGGGTTTCCACTTACCACTGATTACGCCCAACGTTGCTTCAACCCCGTTATTATACGACTTCTTCACGAGAAGACCCCCTTATCTTTTCACCCATTCTAATCGATACTCATCGTTTTGAACAGTAGGTACTTTTTGGTAACCATATCATTCAGCGAAACCGCCATTGGTCAGCTACAACCTGGCAGTTCAATTATCAGCCTTAAATTATTAATAACTGATTGATAACAAAAAAGAGGACCAGACAGCCGTCTGAGTCTCCTCTTTTCATTCAAAAACTTTACCAACTAGCTGCCAGGAATCGTCATGACGTCGGTATCAACAATTCCAAATTGGCAGCGCATCCGTGCCTCAATTTCTTCGCCCAGTTGATAACTATCTCGGACCTCCATGTGAGGATCCACGACAATCACCAAATTCAGCGTAACCACGTTCCCGTTGTAGTGGGCCTTGAGTTCCGCAACCTCCTGAACTGCCTCAAACTCATTAACAGCTTGACGAAACTTATCCTCTACTTCTGGATCAAAGTAATCTGCTAAGTTCAAACTGCTTTCCCGAAAAATCCGCACACCAGCCATTAGAATATAGATCCCCACTAAAATGCTGGCCACGCCATCTAGCCAGCTAACCTTAAACCATAAGGCACCGCCGATGGCTAGCATCGTTCCTAAACTGGTGACCGCATCACTTAAACTATCCTGGGCAGCCGCAGTCAACGCAGCGTTTTGTAATTTCCGACCAGCCCGCTTGTTTAACCACCAAACACCAACCATAATTACGGTCGCAATTCCAGCACCCACTAGGGTAATCGCCTGCGGGACTTCCTGAGTCGCTGGGTTCATCAACCCCCGAACGCCACCATAGATAACGCTAGCCGCAATGGCAATCATAACGATCCCGGTAATCATCGTGAAGACCGTTTCGTAATGAAACCGGGTCAGTTGTAGGCGCTGGCTACCATTGCCGTCTTCTTCAGGCAACGGTTGGCCCATCAAATCATCATCGTGGATATCCCGGGCAATGTAGATTCCAACCAACAGGAGGACCGTCGAAATAATACCAGACAGATTGTTGAAAGCATCTGCTCGCAAGGTTTGCGAATGGCCAATGATTGCTAGATAAAACTCAATCACAGAAATCAGTAGGTAGGCCCCAACGTTTAAATACAAGTGGCACTGAGCTCCGCGAAGCTTCTTTAATTCCTGTTGCTGACGCTTAGCCCACACCACCTGTTCAGCCTGACGATGGGCCTTAATGTCTTTCATCTGTATCCCTTCCTACCCATTAAAATTAAGTGCTAATTTACCCTAACTAACTCCCATTATAGCGGCTTCTGCAGCTAACCGTGGTGAATCTTTCGAATTATCTAAGTCACTTACTTAAAGACCACTGCATCGACCTGTTTGCCCAACTGGTTCATGGCCGCAACCTGTTCGGCCAACGTGCCACCCTGTGACAGGGCTACCACAATAACGGCCCGTTTGCCCTTCACAAAGATTGCTGCATCGTTTTCAACCCCGTAAGTGTCAAACTCACCAGTCTTGTTATAAATCTGTCGATCACTCGGAAGCAGCTTGGGAAGCTTACTGTGATTAGTATTGGCCGCCATCAACTTCAACATCGCCGTATCAGCCGACTTTGAAACCAACTGGTGCTGCCACAATTTCACTAATAATTGCCCCAAGTCACGGGCCGAGGTCATATTATCTTTACCCGCTGCTAACGACTTTTGATCCATCATCTTCCGTTGGAGAACTGTCTGAGTGGCTCCCAGACGTTTAATCTCTTGATTGACGGCGTCAAAGCCACCTACCTTACGAATCACCACGTTGGTGGCCGTATTATCACTCACCGTCATCATATATTTCAAGAGTTCTTGGTTCGTCAACCTGGTTCCGGCCGCCATCCCCTGCAGGCTCCCAGTTCCCCCGACCTTGTCACTATCCTTTAACGTGTACGTGGCCGTTAAATTAAATTTCCCCGTCTGAACCTGTTGATATACGGTAGCTAAGATAAACAGCTTGATATCACTTGCAGCCTTCTGTGACTTAACGTGCCACTGATAGGCTGCGCTCCCAACCGGTTGAACGTAGACGGCATTCTGTCCCTTTAAGCGGCCCATGGTTTGTGCCACGATTTGCTTAAACGGCGATGACTGTTTGGTTTTAACTGGTGTCGCCCGCTGTTTACCGACAGAACTACCCGTTTGTTTGCGAGATGACTGAGCCTTCGTGCTTGACCGAGTCGCCTGATCCACTGACTCCTTGTCGCTATTGCTCGTCTTTTTCTGACAACCACTTATTAAGGCAACAACGGCCAATGCGCTCAGACTCATTAAAACCCATTTCTTCATATGGGACTCCCTTCAATTTGATTAAAAAATACACGGGTAAGTTCTCAATTATTAGAGAGTCCCCCGTGTATCGTTTAATTATTAATCTTTAATAGTGAACCCAAACTTCGTTGACCAGGTCGCCATCGTAGCTCTTACCATCGGTCAGCACGGAATCACCGTCATATGACATGTAGCCATAGTAGGTTTCGTGTTCACCGTTACTCCAAACGACATCAACTTCAACGTTTGCATTGATACTCTTGGTATCGTTAGTGTCTGACGTCACATCATAGGACAGAACGCCTGTCTCACCAGAACTCTTCACCGTGGCGGACCCGTGGAATGCGGACCCGTCATTATTGTTTTGGATCACAGTGCCGTCAGAATTAATGGTCAGACTGGATTGTTGCCGGTCGCCATCATCATCGTTGTAAAAGTAGTAATCCCCAGTGAACTTCCCATAGCTATTGAAGCTATTGTTGGTCGTTGGCGCAGTATTGGACGTCGTTGACCCGCCATTGTTCGTAGCAGCGGTCTTACTACCGGACTGGCTCTTCTTCAACAGGAATTTATCGTTACTCTTCTGCAGGTTGAAGAATTCCGTCTTCAGCGTACCAAAGCCTTTCTTGTTTAAGTCAGCTAGATCAATGGTACTTAACTTTTGGTTGGACTTCTTGTATTTACCATCCGCGTTTAATTCTTGAGCTTCCTTCAAAATGGACTCATCCTTCGCCGTCTTGGCATTGGATGAATTACTTGAACTCGCCTGATCAGCATTCTTAGCTTGATCATTCACGCCAGATGAACATCCAGCTAAACCACCAACGGCCAACAGTGCCACAATTGCAATGAGCCAGTGTTTTCTCACTTTCATGTTGTCTTACCTCCGCATAAAACTTTTCTATGTATAAATGATGTGCCAATAAGTTAATTTTAAGCTATCTAATCAATAACTACAATGGCTAACGCGAAATATAAATCATACGATTAATATTTTTCTTTTCATTAGATGCCGGCCCTAAAAGGGTGTATTTAAGCGCTAATTCGTGCCTGCTCGTGAAATACATCATAATTTTCATAGTCAGGACGGTTAACTTGAAATCAAACGGTTTAATTTCAGCCGTTAACTGAAAAGCCTTAATAGCAAGGCTAGAAACGATTTGTAAATAAATTAACAATCTTTTTAGTAAAGCGGTTGTCAACTGTAAGTATTTCGGCTATAATTACATTGTGAAATTGATACTAATGGTTTTCAAAACTTCTGAAAGAAGGCATTTGCTTTATGGCTGAACGTAGTTATGATTTTCTGATGCCCAGTGTCAACTTTTTTGGCCCTGGCGTTATTAACAAGATTGGTGATCGTGCAAAGACTCTTGGCATGAAGAAGCCCGTCATCGTTACTGATAAGTTCCTTGAAGGTCTTGAAGGCGGTGCCGTTCAACAAACGTTGGCCTCATTAAAGGCCGCCGGTATTGACTACGTTGTTTACAACAACGTTGAACCAAACCCTAAGATCCGTAACATTAAAGAAGTTAAAAAACTTTATGAAGAATCCGGTGCGGACGCCATCATTACCGTTGGTGGAGGCTCTGCCCATGATACTGGTAAAGGTGCCGGGATCATCTTAACTAACGGTGATGACATCACCAAGTTAGCTGGGATCGAAACGCTCGACAAGGCTCTACCACCACTGATCGCCGTGAACACGACTGCCGGGACCGGTTCAGAACTGACCCGTCACGCCGTTATCACGAACGAAGAAACTCACTTGAAGTTCGTGGTTGTTTCATGGCGGAACATTCCGTTGGTTTCCTTCAACGACCCAACCTTGATGCTGGACGTTCCTAAGGGCTTAACTGCCGCTACTGGGATGGACGCCTTTGTTCAATCCATCGAACCCTACGTTTCTGTGGACCACAACCCCATCACCGACTCACAATGTATCGAAGCTATCAAGTTAATTGAAACTTCCTTACGTGAAGCCGTTGCTAACGGTCACAACCTGGATGCCCGGACCAAGATGGTCGAAGCTGAAATGTTAGCCGGAATGGCCTTCAACAACGCCAACTTGGGTTACGTTCACGCCATGGCTCACCAACTCGGTGGCCAATACGACGCTCCTCATGGTGTCTGCTGTGCCCTACTTCTGCCATACGTAGAAGAATACAACATCATTGCTTGCCCAGAACGCTTTGCCGAATTAGCTAAGATCATGGGTGAAAACACGGACGGCTTATCAACCCGCGATGCTGCTGAATTAGCTATCAAAGCCATGAAGCAAATGTCACAAGACGTTGGTATTCCTAAGTCTATCAAGGAAATCGGTGCTAAGCCTGAAGACTTCGAACTGATGGCCGAAAACGCTTTGAAAGACGGTAACGCCTTCTCTAACCCTCGTAAGGGAACGAAAGAAGACATTGTTAAGATCTTCCAAGCTGCTTACGACGCTGAATGATTTTTGCTAACCGAGTAACCTAGATAGCTTTAACAGTCAACCACTGCACCGCTACCCTAGTTGAAACGATTGGTATTACTGAAAAAGCCACCCGGCTGGGTGGCTTTTTCAGTATCGTAATTGACTAACCAATCACTACTTCGTGCCCTGTTCGATGCGGTATCGCAACACCGTTTTCGCTTTTTCCGGTGCCGTGCGCCGTGCATCGGTGAGATAGATTTCTCGGTGCCAATAATCTCCCATCGTGGGGATAACACGATAGTCGCGTTCCCTTAAAACCGCCTGTAACTTCGCAAAGGTTGCAGGTTCATCATCAAACGGACCGTGATGAATGGTCTGTAGGACCAACCCTTCCGCGTACGTTTCCCACTTCACCTGCGACAGCCAAGGATTGTCTTTCTTCTGTCGAACCCGAGCGAGCGCTTGAGCAAAATCATCCGCAGTCAGGCGGTCGGGTTGACGCAGCATAATTTTATACGTCAGTGCTGCCTTGTTGAGAGTGGTTCCCCGTGAGCCATCACTAGTGGACCACACCCCCTCTAACGGATAGACGGTATACGCGTAAGGCTCGCCCAACTCGCCGCGCTTCAGTGCCATCCGCAAATCATACGCAACGGGATAGAGCGCCGCCACGTGCTCACCAAAGGCCGGTTGATTCGGATCTCCCACTCCCGTAATCGTAATGAAATTCAGCTTGGGTAACGTCAATACTTGCGGTTCTTTCGGCAGATACCAAGCTTTTTCAGCCTTACGCCATTCGTGTTTCATCGGTTCAGCCTCCCTAACCTACTTCTCGACTAAAGGAACCAACATCTCACCGTGAACACCATTGGCATCCGTTCCAGTCATGTAAGACGTGTTAGGGCCACCTACGTAGGCGTAATCAGCCAACTGTGGCAGAATTTCACCGAAGGCGGGGCCTTCCAGGGAATTGTAAAGACCCACTTGATCCGCTGCCGTACCGGTGATCACCAGGTATTTCCCGGCAGGAAATTCAATCAGCCGTTGCCCAGCCGCCGCCTGCGTGTCAGCAGCAACCTGTCGACCGGCATAGTAGTGAAACTCACCATTAATAGCTTCGTTGACAGCGAATAGATAGTCATTGATACCAGGCAGCTGGTCCAGCGCGTGGTCGGCGGTAACTTTTTGCCAGAAGTCCTGCTTCTGTTGGCCCATTTCTGGGAACCCGCCCGTTAAGACCGTGTCTAACCCTAAAACCGTGAATGCTGGTTTCGTTTCAATCGTGTAATTTGCCATATTGTCGTGGCCTCCTTAAGATGATAGACTCAGTATACAAATTAATAGTTTCAAAAACTGACACCATTAGGAGGAAATTCATGAATAAAACGGCTCGGGTCAATACAATGATGCGTTATATCAATAACCGCCAATTCTTTACGATTCGTGAACTGATGACCCACTTTCACGTCTCGCGCAGTACGGTAATCCGTGACCTAAATAACATCCAGGAACTCGGCATGCCCTTGACAGCAAATGTCGGCCGCGATGGCGGTTACGCAGTCATGAAGAATCAACTGCTTCCAGCTGTTCAATTCAACAGTGAGGAACTCAAGGCCCTGTTTGTGAGCTTTCTGGCGACCCTGAACACCCAGTTACCCTACCTGCAGAACCGGAATACGCTGACCGAAAAGCTCGTTGCAATTGCCTCCCAAGCCCAGCAAGATGACCTCCTGACGCTGCAAGAGCTTCTAATCTTTAGTCACACTAATCCAGCCAACACCAAACTGACCGAGCTCACCGACTTTGCGCCAGCCATGCTTAAGACCTTACTCAACGCGTGCCTAACCAACCGACAATTACAGTTCCAACTGACAGATACCACTTGCACGATCTGGGTGCGCCACGTATACAGTCGTCAGGATGCTTGGTACGTCGATGCCTGGGACCTGACGACACAACACTTTCGAGAAATCGCCGTGACAGCCATTCAGCACATTACACCCGTTACCCAGGCTCAAACGTTGGATCCCCAAGTGATTGCAGCCGCCATCAAGGCTGCCCGTCCTAAGCCCAACGTTACCTTATCTTTACGCGCCACGGCTATTCAACAGTTCCGCCAACACCCGCATCCTACCGCAGCACTGCAGTTTCTGGATCCTTTTCAACAGACAGCCAAGCTCGAATGCACCGTGGATATTACTCAGCCACAGCAGCTAAGTGACTTCGCCCGGTGGTGCCTCTATCTGGGGCACGAGGCCCAGCTAACAACGGCGCCAACGGTCGTTAAGCAAGCCCTCCGTCAGGAACTCACCACGCAACTAGCTCAGTTGGACTAGCAGTATTTAACCTGAATTAGAGAGTTTTGTTTCAATAATGCGTTACCTTCAGTAACCACTCAGACACTGTGTCGCATACCGGCCAAAAAAGGGTCCAGGACAAAAGTCCTGAACCCTTTTTTGCGCTCCGAACATACATGGTCGAAACGTGCGCCAAAAGGCAGTCAGCTCCGCTTAACCCCGATAAACAAACAATCCAGGACCGGGATTGTTCGTCTATCGACGTTAATGCTCATTGACTAACCGCCTTTTGTCTCACTCTCTTCTGATTTATTTATCTGACATTTCAGCCTGCTTATCTTTATGACGTAATTCCATTTCGATTTCTTCCAGTGACTTGCCCCGTGTTTCAGGAACCAAGTAGTGGACGAAGAACATAGAAAGAACTGCAAAGACGGCAAAGACAGCGAATGGGCCCCCAACATTGTTATGGAAGTATGCCAGCATAACCAGGAAGAATTGTGAAACTAAGAAGTTCCCAATCCAGTTGGCAGCGGACCCAATGGAAGAACCGATTCCCCGCACACTCAATGGGAAAATTTCACCAATGGTAACCCAGGCAATTGGTCCCCAAGAAATGGCGAACCCAAAGATGTAAATCGCAATCAAAATCATGGTTGGTACGGCTGCGGTTTGAACATCCATGGTGAAGTTCATCACCGCAAGTACACTCAGTGAAACTGCCATGACGATTGACCCAAACATCAGGAAGGTCTTCCGATTGAATTTATCCATAATAAATGTTGCCAAGACGGTCACGACAAAGTTCACGATCCCAATCCCAACCGAAATCCAGATGGCACTGCCTTCAGGAAAGCCGAATCCCTTGATGAACACTTGTGGTAAGAAGTAAATCACGGAATTAATCCCAACTAACTGTTGGAGCAACATAATACCGACGGCAACGATAACGGCCGGCCGAGCAACTGTGAAGAGTTCCTTCAGGCCACCCTTAGGTTGGTTGGCAACGACTTGGATGTCAGCCAATTCCTTCTTAGGATCGTCACCACTACTTTTACGTAACATTTTTAAAACACTTAAGGCTTCATCATTTTTACCCTGTTCAGCCAAGAACCGTGGTGATTCAGGTAATAACAGGCCACCGATCAACAGCAGTGCGGCTGGAATCAAAGCTGACCCCAACATCCACCGCCAGTCCCGGACACCCAGCAGGTTATGGTGCAAGAAGCCCAGGTTAGAAACGTAAGCCAACAGAATCCCTAAGGTGATCATCAGTTGGAATAACGTCCCCAGTGAACCCCGACGTTCTGCGGGAGCCAATTCAGCCAAGTAGGCTGGCGTTAAAGCTGACGCAGACCCAACGGCTAAGCCCAAGATAATCCGGGCAATGACCATGGACCAGAACCCAACGGCGACCATGGACAGTGATGACCCCAGCAAAAACATGATAGCTGCTAAAATCAACAGACGCTTCCGGCCATACCGGTCAGCCAATGGTCCCACTCCCAGTGCCCCAACTGAAGACCCAATCAGGACGGACGAGGTAATGAATCCCGTCTGGGCAATGTTTAAACTAAAGTTATGTTCGATTAATGGTGAAGCCCCCGAAATAATCCCGGTATCAAACCCGAATAGTAGGCCACCTAACGCTCCGAATGTGAATATGAAAAAAGTACTTAAATGTCGATTCATGTTAATCGTCCTCACCCTTCATAAATAATCAGCAAATACACTATAGCGCTTACACGTTTCCTTGTAAACGCTTTCTTTCGTGACGGACTGAGCATTATGGTTGGCTAGTTTCGGTTATTCCAAACAATCAGTCTATACCAATTCAAGGCCCTGAAAACATGAAAAAGGGCCACCGCCACTGGCAACCCTTTTTCAGAAAACTAGACCAATTATCCCTAGTTTTCTAAGAAAACTAGCACGATCGATTAAAAGTTTTTTTATTTTTTTAAGACAACGTCATACGGCCATCCATAATGGTATACGTTTTGTCCGCAAACTCCTGCAACCGCAAATCATGAGTCACCACGACGATGGCCTTGTGATGCTGTTTGGCCAAATCGTGTAATAGACCCCCTACGACCTTAACCCGGTCGCTATCCAGAGCAGCCGTTGGTTCGTCAGCCAGAATAATTTCAGGATTCTGGTACAGCGCCCGCGCAATCGCCACCCGCTGAGTTTGACCACCAGAAAGTTCCCCGGGATACTGTTGGGTCAATTCTGCAATCCCCAATTGTTCCAACAGGGTTGCGAGCTTTGCCGCTGACAGGTTACCCTGTTTTTTAACCCGGTCAACCAGCCTAAATTGATCTGCAACCGTCAGATATGGTACCAAATTGTAGGCCTGTAGAATAAAGCCAATCTGATTTAGACGAAAAGCGTCCCGCGCCTTCCCCGACAAGGCTAGAAATGACCGGTCTTCAACCAATACTTCCCCCGACGTAGGCGTCTGAATCCCCCCGGCAATCGTCAAAAAAGTGCTCTTACCGGAACCTGACGGCCCAATCACCAAGCTAACTTCGCCAGCAACGGCTTCAAAGTTAACGTCAGTCAGGACCTGAACCTCGTTGGTACCGTGACCAAAGGTTTTATTCACATTTTTCAAAGTTAACGTTGGCATCATTCTTAACCTCCAATCACGCTGACAGGGTCAACGTGCAAAATAATTCGGACGGGAATCAAAGCGCCAATCACCCCAGTCAACAGGATGCCACCAGTCACTCCCGCTAACAGTGGCACGTTAAAGGCCAATGGTACGCCGAACGGCAAGACTGATACGGTCAAAGCGGTTAACCCGGCCCCAATCAGCAAACCACCCACAACTAGCAACAAGGCCTGAGTGAGCGTCGTGGTGACCAGCACCTTCGCTGGAATCCCCTGTGCCCGCAGTACCGCATAGTTCGGCAGTTTCTGCATGGTTAAGATGTAGAGGAAGACGGCAATCACCACCATGGCAATAATCATGAGAAAACCGATCATGAAGCTAAACGTCATATTTTGAGCAGAGTAACCGGGTAATTTATTGATGAATTGGCTGAGACTCAGTGTCCGTAAACTACCGTCGGCCCCCTTAAAGGTCGATCGGTCAGAAACAATTCCCCCGGCTTGGTACGCGGGCATCACATGGCTCAACGCCCGCCAAGTTGGCAACGTTCCGTATACGACGGGGGCCACGCTGAGCTTGGCATTGTGGGTAAAGCCGACAATCTGATACTTCCCAGTCAGTGAATTCAGAGTTACCTTATCACCCAACCGATAACCATTATCCTTAAAACTATCATCCACTAAAATCTGATGATTGGTGGTCGGCTTATGACCAGCAACCGTCGTTAATCTATGGTAGATAAACTGATTGTCTTGAATCCCCAGGAACTGAGCCGATAATTTGGCCTGTCCCTTAGCCTTGGCCACCACCCCCGCTTGACCAACGTAGGCTTCATGCTTGGTCAGGCTCAACTTATCGGTCGTCTGTTTCGTGATCAATGACTGCGACAAGCTATCGTTGGCATCACTGTTGAGTGCAATCTTGCTCGCATTCCAGGTATCTAGCGCTTGCGTATTTTGCTGGGCAAGGCCATAGGCCAGACCGCTCAGTACAAATACCAGGTACGTGACTAGAACGATCATGCCAACGATTAAGCCGTACCGCAGCTTCTCGTGACGAATCTCTCTTAGTGCTAAAAACACAGGCGTCCCTCCTACTCTTCTAAATGTTGCAAAGCTTGGCGAAATCGGTCCAGCGCGGCATCCCGGTTAGCGGGAGCCAGCATGATTTCTTTAATCGTTGCGTGACTTAGCGTCATTGCCGCCCAATCCACCACTGGTAAGTCGACTGAGATCGGTGTCTCCGGCAAAAGACTTTCATTTTCTCCATAGTGTCGTCTAACCAGTTGATCGTACTGACTGCCACTAAAGTGATCCACAAACGCTGACACCGCTTGATAGTACGACTCTGCAGAAAATTGCGCCGTTCCCTGAGAACTGAAATCACGATGAATTTCCTGCATTGCTTGTCGGTACAAGGTTTGATAGGCATCCGTCAGGTCATCAAAATATTTATAGAAGGCGCCCCGGGCAATCCCCGCGGCCTTCACAATTCTTGCAACCTGCGCATCTGCTAGGCTGTGAGTGGAAAATTCCGTTAGCAAAGCCGCCATAATTCGTTTTTGTTTGTCTGATGATAAATTTTCAAATGTCGATGAGGGCACTGTTAAGACTCCTTTCAAGGCAGGTGACACCGTGTCACTATTGAGGAGATTATCACGAAAGTGACATTGTGTCAACTTTTAACTCAAAAGAAAAGAGTAAGCCAAAGGACAGTTAGTCAACCAGTCTTAACGTTGCTAGACGAATAATCCCGGTCTTGGGTTGTTTATCTAGCGGCGTTAAGCGGAGTTGACTACCTTTTGTCACACATGTTCAGAACGCAAAAAAGGTCTGAGACTTTTGTCCCAAACCTTTCTACTTCTTTTAAATTAAAATTGCTGAACGGGGCAGCCAAGGCCGCCTAATCCGTTGCCAACTTGTCAGGCTCATCAATAATCAAGTGGCTGAGTACCGCTAACATCAGGAAGACCACGGCAACGCCACAGACACCATTCCAGCCCGCGTGACTCCAAGCCCAGGTTGCCGTCAGCGTACCAATCGAACCACCCAAAAAGTAGCTGAACATGAAGACCGAATTATTCCGGCTACTTTCCTTACGATTCAAAGACTGCACAATTGCTTGGCAAGAAACCTGGCTAAACTGCGTTCCCAAGTCGAGCAACACAATTCCGACGATCAAGCCCAGTAACCAGTGACCAACCAACCAAAAGATTCCGAAAGCAACGCCGGAAAAAACCATCCCCAGGCCCACGGTCAATCGGGGCGAACGCTGATCAACCAGTGTTCCAATCATCGGTGCGGCAATTACTCCCGCAACCCCGAGTAGACCCAACAACCCGGCAACGTTACTGCCCAGATGGTACTGAGCCGCTAAGTAGAAAGCCAACGTTGACCAGAGCACGTTGGACATGCCAAAGAGACAGAAACCATTGATGGCGGCTCCACGTAAAGGCTTTTGGGTTGCAAATAACTTAGGCAACATCCGAATCACTGGCCAGTACCGTAGATTTTGGTGGCCCCGAGCATCATGTGGTAGCTGGTAGTGAACGATTGCCAAAAATACCAAGTCAATAGCTGCCGCCACTAAATAGATATTTTTCCACGGCATGACACTACCTAGGAGTCCGCTAAACGACCGTGACAATAGAATTCCGGTCAAGAGCCCACTCAAGACAATCCCTAACACCTTGCCCCGTTGTAAGGATGGTGCTAAGTAACCCGCGTACGGAATGATGATCTGTGGGGCGACCGATGTAATTCCCACTAAAGCGGTGGCAACTGCAAAGATGCCCGCGTTCGGCGACCAAAATGCTAAGAGTAAGGATAGAATTGAAAGCCCCATCATAAACTGAATCAGGTGATATCGGTTGAAAATGTCTCCCAACGGAACAATCAGTAACAGACCAAACGCATACCCTAACTGGGTCACCATGGCCAGCATCCCCACCACGGCCTTAGATAAATTAAAATCTGCCGCAATCAGGTTTTCAATCGGTTGAATAAAGTTTAAATTGGCAACAATGACCCCCGTCACCACTGCCATTAGTAAAATTGTCCTTCGTGACAACGTTGCTTGTTCTTTCACAGGAAAAACCTCCTGATGAAAGTTTAAGACTTTTTTCAAGAATTGAAAACCAGTAAATTGAGATTAAATGGCTTACAGCTAAAACATTTGCTATACTTGTCCCCATCGGAGGGGATTTATATGAATAAGTTTGTAACAAGTGTCGCTATCGCGGCGGGTCTACTTGGCAGTCTTGGTTGGGGAACCACGACTGCACAAGCCAAGTCAAAGTGGACAACTGGGACGCCAAAAGCCCTCAGGGGTTCTTGGACGCAACACCGGATCCATCACAGCGGCCACGACACCGAAGTTTCAACCAATGCTATGATCTTAACCAAGAAGTGGCTCTTCGTGATGACTAACTTTGGTGGTCACGATTATGGGGGCAATCACCTGGTCTATCGCCAGAGCCGCGGCGTTTATCGGCTACGGGCATATGACACTCTAGAAAAGTCTTGGTCTTACACCAAAGTCACCCGTGACGGAAAGAAACTCACCTTACAGAAATACGGAAAACGTAAGTCAGGACAGCATTTCAAGCATGTTTCTGGTAAGATCACGCACTTGAAATATGACGCTCGTACTAGTCATGCGTTATTAAAATAGAATCTAGAAATCACTTAGGCGCTGTTTTTGAGCGTCTTTTTATTTTCCCCGCAATTTCGTCAATTGAGGGGCAATCACGGTCGACCACATGCTCTTCAAGAGGACGTAACCCACTAACGCGCCCACCATTGCACTCATGAAAAAGCTCGGTAGGAACAGCCAAACTGCTCCCGTCGTTCCCATTAACCACGCGGCCACTGGGTAAGCCACCAAGGCCCCTAAGATTCCGGAGCCCACCATCTCTCCAAATAATCCCGCTACCAGTTTACCCGTCAACCGAAAGAGCCAGCCGCTGAGAAAGGCCCCAATCATACTTCCTGGGAAAGCCAGCACCGTTCCCGTACCCATAAGATTACGAATCAACGAAGTGAGAAAGGCCTGTGCAACGGCCCACCACGGTCCCAATAACACGCCTGATACTAGATTGATCAAGTGTTGCATGGGTGCTACCTTAGCAACCCCAATTGAAAATGAAAACAAACTGCCACCAATCACGCCTAATGCCACTAACATGGCCGTTAATGTCATGGGATAAACTTTCTTAGACATCTAACTCACTCCCCAGTTTTTTTACCCAAAAGGACCCCCGTTCTACTCACCGCAAAACGAGGGTCCTAGGGTTCTCCCCAATCAACCGCACACTTTCCTTCGCGAGCATTAACTCAACAGGTTCAAAGGGATTGGCATCTGCCATCTCAGCCGCTTGGCACCCCTAGTGTCATCTTAAGTTAAGCCCAACTATACCGGGTCTGGCTGGCCGAAGCAACTCATAATAATCTGTACCAATTCGCCCTTAAATTGGTTAGCTAAACTGGTATACTGACTTGGGAGGGGATTTGTATGAAGAAATTCAGTTTGACCCTGATGTTGGGAATTCTCAGCATCTGTTTAGGTGGCGTCACAACGGCTAAGGCAAGTAGCTATCAGTTAAACAGAAGTCATAACTTACCTTACACGCAGGTCTTTCACAACCGTAATGCAGCCACACACTATCTCTGGAACAACACGCACACCCGTAAATTACATAATCTACGTAACTATCCACATACAACTTGGCACGTCAATCGCGAAGCCTGGTTCAGCCACGGTACCACAACTGCCCACTACTATTACGTCGTTAGCGGTAACCACCGGGCAACCGGCTGAGTTTGGTGGGGCTACTTAAAAGACGGTAGCTATTACCGCGAAACGGTCAAGAATGACGGCCTAAAGTTGGCTTCACCCGTAAGTTTCAACGACCGCGGCCAATTTGACCGATTTATCTACCAACGACTCCAACACGACGGTTACCCACTGAATAATCAGCTAGCTATGATGGTCAATTATTATTCATCTGGCAATGACCGCCTCGCTGATTACACCGTCAAAGATGTCATCCAAACGCTCAAGCTGAAGAACTTGAACGCTCACAACTTGACGCTGATCAATCAGCCAACTGTTCACCACCTCAATCGGCTAGCTGATCCACAGCATGGCAAATTGTCTATTGAAACGACCGGTAAGGGGCAACTGGGAGTAGGCCTGGTTCGGACCATAGAAAAACAGCTGCGTGCCGCTAACGCCTCAGAATATGCCATTCGTACCAACCTGACTGGTAGCGCACAAGCTGGGACGCTCAAATTACAGTACATCCTGTTGATGCGCTAATGCTAATTAATGTACATTTTTTGAATGATCTGATTAGGAGGACATAGTGACAATGAAAAAATTGTTGATTGGATTCATGGCCGCCGCCATGGTGACAACTGGGTTTGCCACCATCCCAACAACGACCGCACAACGTTTAAGGGGAATAAACTTAAAATTAGAATTGTGGGTCACACCTACCACTGGCGCTTAACTGGTCTGAAGAAACACAGCAAAACCATCTACTACGGTCGCCTGCACTTCAACTGGAAAAAGTCCAATAAGGGCTCCAAGCTAGTTAAGATTAAAATTCAAAATAAGCAGAAGTTTGATATTATCCAGAAGCATTTCTTTAACCTACGCGGCAACTACACCGGAAACGAGAATTACGGCGCGATGATTTTTAAACGTTAACATCAAGCACTTTAAACCAACACACACGAGAGTGAGACAAAAGACGGTTAATCAATGAGCATTAACGTCGCTAGACGAATGATTCCAGTTCTGGGTTGTTTATCTAGCGGGGGTAAGCGGCGTTGACTGCCTTTTGACGCACGTATCGACCATGTATGTTCGAAACACAAAAAGGGATTGAGACTTTTGTCTTAACCCCTTTTGTCTATTCTACTTGATAGTCTGGAAAAATTTATTTATGCACTTTAACTACGTGTGCCTTCAAGATCCAAGCTGTATGCCCCTTGTGATCTTTCACTTGGTAGTAAGCGTACGTCTTACCTGAGATCTTCACGCGCTCAACCTTGGCTAATCGCCATTTCTTAGCAGAGTGCTTGGGGGTGTGACCCTTGCCAAAGACTTTAGATAGCAAGGCGTCCTTAAACCATTTTTTATTTGCTTTCAACTTGTACGTAAATTTCGTGTGCAGCTTCTTGGTTGAAAGAATTTTGACCTTCTTACCCTTTACCGGCTTGTCAGCTGCGCCACCATGAATAGGCTTGACTGGCGTTGGCTTAACTGGCGTTGCCGTTTCTGGCTGCTTATCTGGCTTAGCCGGCGTCACTGGCGCTGTTGGTGCTGGAGTAGGAGCCGGTGTTGGTTTAACCGCCGTCTTATCCACGTATGGCGTATTCTTGCCATCAGTTGAAATCAGATATTTCGCCTTCAATTGTTCTTGTTGGGCTGGCGTAAAGCCCAGAACGTCGTTGATGTACTTTTGAAGAGAACCATAGTTTTGTTCAATTTCACGGAAGTATTCTGAGATCCATTCGATTTTCACAGTCCGTCCCGTGTATTGTGAGAGCATGAAATCGTTAACCATCGTTTGCTTGTCCATCCCAAAGATCGACATCAACAGAACGGTCGCAATCCCCGTCCGATCTTTCCCTGAAGTACAGTGGTACAGGAACGCGCCGCCTTCATTCTTCAAGACCATGTTCAAGAATTGACGGTAACCCATAACCGCTGGGTAGCCAAATTCTAAGCGTTGAACGTAGAAGGCACCGTCGCCTTGGCCATCAGCGTAGGCGTGCGCACCCAGCACTGATAAATTGATGTTGGGGGCACCAGGAATAACCTTATCCGTCCCCTTGCCTGAAGCTTGACCAGGCGTTCTAAAATCAACAACTTGCTTGACCCGGTACTTGTCCGTAAACAGCTTAATATCGTCTTCATCCAAGTTACTCAAGGCATCGGAACGTAACAAGCTGTTTGGCTTAATTTGCCACTTACCATCGGCCGTCTGATAGCCACCAATGTCACGCGTGTTTTTAGTCTTATGGAAGGTAATTAGGTGTTGCTTAAGGTCAGCTTCCTTAGATTGGTCGGATAATAAATACCTACCCAGTGATTCAGTTGGAATAGGGTTGATTGGTTTTGGCTTAGGCTTAGCCGGCGTTGTAACCGGTGGCGTCACTGGCTTACCAGTATCAGTCCCCGTAGCTGGCTTGTCTTTGTCACCAGGCTTAGGTGTCGTTTGTTCCGTTGGTTGGCCAGCAGTATTGGCATCAGCAGCGGCAACAACGCTTGGGACGCCCGCTCCCATTAATGATAGTGTGACCCCGGCTAGGCTAAGGGTCTTGACAATTGAGCTTTGCATTATATTCTCCCCGCTTATAGTTATTATTAGTGTTCAGCGCTTATCACAAGAATTGATATTAGCAAGGGATTGTGTTGTATTTGCAAACGTTCTGTACACGATTGGTAAAGACCATTACGATAATCTTTATGCAACCGCCGACAGGAACCGTTGTCACTAGCTTTAGTCTAAATCCAAATTAGCCAATCTTTTAAAAAAGTTGCGGACAAACTAGCGTACACCTCCAAACATCGAGTAATTTCTGAGTATTTTAAATATTTGTTATAACGTTTTACCTAAAGTCCTTGCGCCCATCAACTGAATCCTTTAAACTGTTGATTACAATAACCGTGTAAGCGTTTGATTAGTAAAGGGGATTCTGTATGAAAATTAGTAGAAAAGTCTGGTTGGATTCAATTGGGGTGGGATTGTTCACTCTCGTTTATAGTGTCGTCATGGGTAGTCTTTCCCTCTGGATGGGCTCCGCCGCTTTCGTTGCGGTCTCCTACTTTTTCGGCGCTGGCTTCCCTAAAGATAAGATTTGGAATATCTTGGTGAGCTTTGCCTTGGGCATTGCTTGGGGGTTAATCGCCTTTCGTCTGCTCCAAGTACCAGGAATGGACGAACTGTGGCCAAGCGCCATCATGTTTGGCCTCCTGACGTTCATCGTGCTATTCCTGCAAGGAACGATTATGAAGTTCACGATTGTTCCCGCTTGGCTGATTGCCTGGGGAACGACCATGTTGATCATTACCAACGTTCCCGTCCATCACTGGGCCCTGTTCGTGGGCCAACTCTACGGCTCTATGTTGCTGGGAATTTTTCTGATCGGTTACGCATCAGATTACTTCAACCAGATTATGGCACGGCTTCTTCCAGCAAAGGATACGTCTGAAGAAGCCCCCGCGGATTCCGCCGAAGAAGACTAGTCATTTCCATTTCGGACTGCCTTACCCAGTCACCACGACCGGTATTTATGGTCGTATAACGTCAATACCGGCTGTTTTCTTGAAAACATTGTCCCAATTTCAAAAATAATCCTTACGCCGTCAAATGAAACGTGGTATGCTAGCATCTCGTGGGAAATTCAAACGAGGAGCAACACAATGCCAAAAAATTTTAAAGAAGAACTACTTTTCACCGCCGTCATGGCTGGCCTCATGGTCTTAGTCATGGCTGGCTACAACATCGCCTTAGCCGACGGATTTTCAAATCACTTCATTCGTGAAGTGCTGACTGGCTATCCATTGGCCCTAATTGTCGCCGCAATCTGCGACTTGGGCATCATCGGCCCTGGTGTTAAATACATCTTTTTCCACTTTATCATCAACGATTACATGAAAAAGAAACAGATCCGCATCGCCCTCACCATCTCCGTAATGATGGTGGCCGGGATGGTTACTCTGATGTCGCTCTTCGGGATGGTCGTTACCCAAAACTTTGGTGGTAACTTCTTCCTGACCTACTTGCACACCTGGGTCTTCAACCTCTTCATGGCGTTACCTTTACAGCTTTTAATCGTTGGACCCATCGCTCGCGCTATCCTAGGTGCTGTCCAAAAACGGACCTCACCAGCCGAAACGCCAACTGAACCAGAATCTATTAAAAATTAATTCCTAACTAAACGTCGCAGCTATCATCTAGATATAGCTGCGGCGTTTTTCTATGCCAATGGTCCCACGCCAGGCAACTTAAAAACGACTATCAGATAATTCTGATAGTCGTTTTTAGTTGCCATTTCCACCGACCTATAACTCCGACCAGCGATTCATTATCCATTCACACGCAATCATCTCTGTCATATTAAAATCAAATCAGACCAGGAATAAGTACCACGTCTTAATTTTGCAATCAACCTTCGTTGGCAATTAATTGGCTGGTTGAATGGTGTAGTAATCAAATATTATCGCCGAATTTAGAAAAAGGTCTACCCGTTTTTGCGGATTTAGCGTATGCTTAATGCAGTTAAAGACTCATCATCCTTAACACTTTTTAAGGGAGCGAATCTACATATGAAAAAATGGACTTTCGGTCTCGTTGCGGGGCTCATGTTACTGTTACCACTAACGCTAGCAACGACGACCACAACCACCGCCAACGCGGCTACCAAAACAACCACGACTAAAACCAAACCCAAGACCAAGGCTAAGAAACATTACCTGATCGTCATGGGCCACGGTGCTGGTGATCCCGGGGCTCGCGGTAATGGCACCACCGAGGCAACTTTTCTGCGAAAGCACATGCTACCACAGTTAAGAAAGTATGCTAAGGAAGTTAAAAACAGTAAAATCACTTTCTATAATCCCAAGAAAAACTTGGTGAGTGATACCTTGTATCACCACAAGGGTTCCTACAAGATTAACAAGAAGACGACCGTCATCATGTTCCACTTAGATGCACCAGCCGGTCACGGGGGCCACGTAATCATTCACAAGAAGCACCCGACGGCTCGTGATAAGCGTCTGGCCAAAGTCATTAAGAAGTACGTTGGGTTAAACCGCGCTTATAACGGCTATAGTTTCCGAACAAACCTTCGAAACTGCAACGTTCTGCGTAAGCGGGGCATTGATTACAGTCTAGTTGAGTCTGGTTTTATTACGAATAGAACCGACGTCAAACATTTGAAGAAGCACATGGCCAAGATTGCCAAATCAGACATCGAAGCCATCACAAACGAACGAATCAAGTAGGACCATCTTTAGTAGGGGGCCGGGACTTTTGCCCCGGTCCCCTACTGTCGTCTTTTTAATCAGTTAACCAGCTTTTAAACTTGTAAGCGTTTTTTATTGTCCCAGCGTTAGTGAACTGTTAGGGTAAATCTTACAGGTGTGTTTCACACGAAACATGAGGGGGTGTTCACCATGCCGTACATGTACTTAGGCATTGCAATTATGGGAGAACTTGTTGGAACAAACTTACTCAAGGCAGCAGCTGGCTTCACTCGCTTCGGTCCTGCCCTGGGCGCATTAGGAGCGTACGCCCTATGCTTCTATTTTCTATCACTAGCAATGAAGAATATTGATCTAAACGTTGCCTACGCCATCTGGGCCGGGATTGGCATCGTCATCACCACGTTTGTTTCCATGACTTATTGGCATGAACCAATTAACCAAGCAAGTGTGTTGGGCATTGCATTAGTTGTTGCCGGTGTGGTCATCCTCAACCTGTACGGTCCAGGAAATTAACCGGAGGAGGAACAATGCATGACAGAAACTGTAGTGATTTTGGGGGCCGGTGCTGGCTTTGGCTTAGCCATTGCCCGTGCTTTTGGCCAACAGGGGCAGCATCCCGTGCTGGTAGCCCGCAACGAAAACCGGCTCCAACAAATGAGTGACGATCTACGAAATGACGGTATCACCGCCGATTGGCTGGCCGCTGATGCCGGCGACGCCAACCAAACAAATGCCATGTTTAACCAAATCATGCAACGTTGGGGTATTCCCCAAACCTTCGTCTACAATGTAGCCGACACTTCGTTGGATGATCCGCTAACTACGCCGACGGAAAGAATCGCCCGGTCCTTTGATTTGAACGTCCTCGGTGCTATCCGCACAGCGCGCCAGTTCATTGCGTTAGCCCCAAGGGATAGTTCCCGTAACATTCTGATTACCGGTGGCGGGGCTGCTCTGAATCCAACCAAGGATACCACCACATTATCCCTAACCAAGGCCGCATTACGCAGTTACACCCAGTCCTTAGCTGCCGAATTGGCAGGCACCGGGATTTACGTAGGCTTAATTACCATCCAGGGAATCTCGGACACCAGTGAAGCCATGGCTCCTAAGAATGTGGCCCAGACTTACGTTCAAGCCGCTGCCGAGCGTCAGCATAGTGAAATACGCTACCCTGCTGGCGAGCAGTCCACCTCGGAGTTTGACGACTTAAAGGCATTAGTTAATGAACCGACCAAACTTCAAGCATTTTTAAAAGACCATCCCGGTGCCGCAGATTTTCTACGCAAGCATCCAAATTTTTTACAAAAATGATTACTATGAGACTGAATCCTCGTTGGTTCAGTCTTTTTTTAATACCAGTAACCTTTGAAAAATCAAGAATTGACAGCCCCAAGTAGGCACTTAACCACTGATTTTCTTCATTGAGTTTAACAAGTTTATTATCAAATTTTCGACCGCTACGCGCAGTAAGATTGTTAGTTGCTCATGAATTTTTAGGCGCATTTAATCTTGTGAACCACTTTGCATTCTTTTCGTTAATGCGTTATAACGTAGGCGAGTAATCGGATATACCAGCAATACATTAGCACCATTGATTGCTCAATCGTTAACATTGCACTAATTTAAGCACCTATAAATGGTTAGCTAGTGTTAACTATATCATTCATAAATGTCATTCAACGACGTATTATGGATCAAGTTAGTCTGTCTATTGATTTGGGGAAAGGACGATCTACTATGGCTCAAAATTCTGTTGCTTTAAAGCACTATCAAATGTACATCAATGGTGAATTCAAGGATTCTTCATCTGGCAATCTCATTACCGTGATCAACCCCGCTACTGGCGCACCAATTTCAACAGTTCCCAGTGCAACATTAGAGGAAACGCGTGCAGCAATTGATGCCGCTTACGAAGCTCAGAAGTCCTGGAAGAAGGTTCCTGCTGCAACGCGTGGCCAATACTTACACGACGTTGCCACAGAAATTCGGCAGGAAGCCGATCACCTGATTGAAATGCTCCAAGAAGAACAAGGCAAAATCAAGTCTTTAGCCACCACTGAAATTCTCTTCTCAGCTGACTACTTCGACTATATGGCCAGTGCTTCACGGACCTACGAAGGTGAAATTCTACAATCTGACAACGCTAACGAAAATATCATGATCGACAAACAGCCAATTGGCGTCGCTGCTGGTATCTTGCCTTGGAAC
Organism: Levilactobacillus yonginensis; assembly: GCF_964065165.1. NCBI lineage: Bacteria > Bacillati > Bacillota > Bacilli > Lactobacillales > Lactobacillaceae > Levilactobacillus > Levilactobacillus yonginensis. The sequence goes on from NZ_OZ061549.1 coordinate 1,617,335, forward strand.
TTCCCATTCTTCCTGATTGCGCGGAAGATGGGTCCGGCCTTGGTAACTGGGAATACCATTGTGATGAAGCCTAGTTCCGACACACCAAACTTGGGCTTGGAATTTGGTAAAATCTGTGAAAAGGTTGGTATTCCTAAAGGCGTTGTTAACATCGTTACCGGTCCCGGAGCCGTCATTGGTGATGAACTTTCCAAGAACAAGAAGATCGGTATCATTAGTTTGACTGGTTCCGTGAACTCCGGAAAGCGGGTCATGGCAGCGGCAGCTACCCACATGGCCAAAGTTTCTCTGGAACTCGGTGGCAAGGCTCCTGCCATTGTCTGCAAGGATGCCGACATCGATTTGGCCGTACAATCCATCATTGATTCTCGGGTCGATAACAACGGACAACTTTGCAACAACTGTGAACGCGTTTACGTTCAGGAAAGCATTGCTGACAAATTCACGAAGGAGTTGGCTCAGAAAATGGCTGCCGTCACAGTTGGCGATCCAATGGCGCACGAAGACATTGGCATGGGTCCGCTGATTAACCAAGCTGCACTGGACAAAGTATCTGGCATGGTTGATCGAGCTGTTGCGGCCGGCGGCAAACTAGAAACTGGTGGCCACGTAGTCAAGATTGCCAAGGGCTTCTACTTTGAACCAACGGTTATCAGTGGTGTTAAGCAAGACTCTGAAATCGTCCAAGATGAAATTTTTGGCCCCGTTCTGCCAGTCTTAACCTTCAAGACGCTGGATGACGCCATTGAAATGGCCAACGACAGTGACTTTGGTCTGACCTCCTCCATCTTCACCGAAAACATCGACAACGCTATGCGGGCTTCTCGTGAACTAGAAGATGGTGAAACCTACATCAACCGGTTCAACTTTGAAGCCATGAATGGCTCCCACTCCGGCTGGAAAGAATCTGGCATTGGTGGTGATGACGGGAAGCACGGGATCGAAGAATTCCTGAACACTCACGTCATCTATCTGCAAGGTCACCCAGAGAAAGCCCAAGGTTAATACCCGTTGAAAAACGATAAGCCGCTTTCGGATTATCGTTTTTCTATGAACGTGACTGATCAAACAGCTATTTCAAAGTTTTCTAATACAATTCTAATCATCAGAAACGGTTGTTATACCTGGCTTTTGCGTAGTTGCTTGGTATGAAACGAGTTATGAAAGCGCTTGCTTTTTAATCTCATTGTGTGATAATGAACATTGTAAAAACAAACACATATCTAATAAAACGAGGTGCCAATTATGAAGATTCAAGCTGCAGTTGTTGATAAGCAAAATGCTGATTTTGATATTCGTGATGACGTTGAACTAGCTGACATGGGTCCTGACGACATTCAGGTCCACATGGTTGCCAGTGGGATCTGCCACTCCGACGAAGCCTTACGGACTGGGGTTGCGGTTATCGACTACCCTATCGTGTTAGGTCACGAAGGCTCCGGGATCGTTGAAAAGGTTGGTCCAGAAGTTACCCAATTCAAGCCAGGCGACCATGTCGTCTTGAGCTTCTACGGTTGTGGTAATTGCAAGAGCTGTCTGAAGGGTATTCCAACCCAATGTGAAAACTACGCTGCAAACAACCTATCTGGTGTTCGTCCAGATGGGAGCGCCCACTTCACTGAAGCTGGCCATAACGTTGCCGACATGTTCGACCAAAGTTCCTTCACTTCAACTACGGTCGTTCGTGAACGGAACGCCGTTAAGGTCGACAAGGATTTGGACCTGCGGAAACTCGGGCCTCTAGGTTGTGGCTACGTTACTGGTTCAGGAACTGTTCTGAACACGTTGAAGCCAAAGCCTGGTGACACAATTGCCGTCTTCGGGACTGGTGCCGTTGGATTGGCTGCTATGATGGCCGGTCGGATCTCTGGTTGCACCAAGGTCATTGCCATTGATATCGTGGACTCCCGTTTGAAATTAGCTAAGGAACTCGGCGCAACTGATGTTATCAACAGCAGCAAGGTTGATGACGTTGTCAAAGCCGTCCAAGACTTGACTGGTGGCTATGGTGTCAACTACGCTGTTGATACCACTGGGGTTGCTGCTGTTATCAGTAACTCCATCAGTGCCTTAGCACAAGGTGGGACTTCCGCCGCAATCGCTGTGACGAACCACCACATCGACCTGGATACTTGGAACGACCTCTGTGTCAACGACAAGAAGGTTGTTGGGGTCAACATGGGTGACTCAATTCCTCAAGTTGATATTCCTCGTCTGATTGAATTCTACAAGTTGGGCCAATTTGATTTCGATAAGACTGAAAAGTTCTACAAGTTCAGTCAAATCAACGAAGCCAATGCTGACTCCGTTTCTGGGAAGACCATCAAGCCCGTTCTGGTCATTGATGACAGCTACGTTCCTGGCAAATAAAGCACAGTTTTAATCGAACCGGCGAATCCGTACGAGAGACGGATTCACCGGTTTTTTCTGTCTACGAACCAGCCTTCCCCACAACCGTTTAGCAATTGCTATTACAATATCAAAATGATATCATTAGGCTATCATAAGGGAGGGCGTTATTATGGCTAAGGAAAAACAAAAGCGGTTTCTATTACGTATGGATGAAGATCTCTTTCAACGTTTATCACTGGCAGCGGACGCCGATGGTCGGAGCATCAACGCCTACATCGTTCAATTGCTCTCCCGGGCAGCACCACACGGGACTTGGGAGCAACGCCAGCTCATTGGTCGCTCATTATCTGGCAAGGAACTAGATGCCAAATCTGGCTTAGTCTTAGTAGCGGGAATTTACTATCGCTACCTACTCGAGGCGCCAGAAAAACCAGACCGAACGGCTAGTTATACCATTACCGAAAGTAACGGTAACATCTTAACGCTTAAAAAAATCTAGGGGGAATTAGTATGCTTGGGATTCGAATTGTTCGTCAAAATAATGAAGGTTTAGTTGAAACGTTAGGGAAATACAAGCACAGTGTCACTTCAGGAATTCATTTCTACATTCCTGGTATCCAGAAGATTCGGACGGTCAATCTGGCCATGACACCACTGGCTCTCCCCAACTATTCCGTAATCACCAAGGATAACGCGGATGTCTCCGCTAGCCTGACGTTGAACTATCACGTCACTAATTCCGTGAAATACCAATATGAGAACACCGACTCCGTCGAATCCATGGCCCAACTGGTCCGCGGCCACTTACGAGACATTATCGGTCGCATGGAGTTGAACGAAGCTTTGGGGTCAACTGCCAAGATCAATCAGGAATTAGCCACGGCCATTGGTGATCTGACCGACACATACGGCATCAACGTCGATCGGACCAACATTGACGAATTAACGCCTTCTAAGGCCATCCAGTCCGCGATGGACAAGCAATTAACAGCCGACCGTGAACGGGTGGCCGCCATTGCCAAGGCTGAGGGGGAAGCCAAGTCCATCGAACTGACCACTAAGGCCAAGAACGACGCCCTCATGGCCACGGCCACCGCAGAAGCCACGGCCACCAGAACCCGGGCTGATGCCGAAAAATATCGGATTGATACGGTCAATTCCAGTCTAGAATCCGCCACAAAGGAATTTTTCGAAAACCAATCAATTTCTGCCTTCAGTGATCTAGCTAAGTCCCCTGCCAACGTGGTCGTTGTTCCCAATGATCACATCGCCGACCTGGGTCAAATCCCCGCCATTGGTGCCGCTCTGAAGAGTGGCCTCGTGGATAAGACACCGAAACCCTCGAAAAAATAAAATAGTGAACGAGCGTGCAGCGTTACCTGTAATGGGAAACCCTGCACGCTTTTTGTTGCACGGTTAGCAGTTAGCCCACAGTTGTTCCCACATAGTTTCTAGCAACCAGTAAACCGGAATCTCGTCAGTTGGTTTCCCCAGTATGCTCAAAACTGTTAGCAATAGCTAGCACAACCGGTTCACCCCATCAGCCGTCGCCAACCTCATTGAATCCCCCAGTGATTAGCCGTACACTACGGGTAGTTAAAGCTATTCATAGGAGGTTCTATACATGGTCACACGACGAGATATTTTCACTTACATCGAAGATAACTTTGGGGTCACTCCCGTCTATATGTTCAAAGATTTTCCCAAATATGCCGCCCTCAAAAATCGACAAGGAAAGTGGTTCGGTCTGGTCATGAACGTTCCTCAGAATAAATTGGGACTCACGGGGACCACAGAACTCGAGATTCTCGACGTAAAAGTTGATCCCGAACTGGCCAGTATTCTCCGTGACAAACCGGGCTACTTAGCTGGCTACCACATGAATAAGGAACACTGGATCAGCATCATTTTGAATCAAACTACCGACGCCCACAGTCTCTTCCAACTACTCGATGGCAGTTACGAGTTTGTTACTAATAAATGATTATTAATAATTAATAAAATTCAACCTTTTTAAACTTGGTAGTTGACACCTCTTTTTTTCAGGGGTACACTAGCCTCAATTCAATAAATCGTCCGAAACAAACCATTGAAGTGGAGATCAAGATTATCGTGCACGTAAAGAGAGTCGTCGTTGCTGAGAGTACGGCCGAACGCAGGTAGTTAAATGGACCACCGAGGGCTTCCCCGAATCATTTAGAGTAGTACGGGAAGACGTGCGACATACGTCAGTTGTCAGGGAAATGTTAGTTTCCTGTGGAGAGGGGCGCGGTCTCTTTTTCGGGACCCGTCTAATTAAGGTGGCACCGCGGTTAAAACCGTCCTTAACACATTGGCTGTTGAGGACGGTTTTTGTATACATTTAACCAAGGGGGATTCACCTATGTTCAAACGATGGCAAAACTCAATGTTATTTCTAACCACTACGACTAAAAAATCTGGAGGAATACATGATGAGTTTACACAACCACAAGAAAGCCCTATTACTTTGTAGCGGAATTATCCTAGTTGGTGGCATCTTCGCCATCACCGCTCACTCAAAATCAACGAAAACCGCAGTTTCTCAGGACTTGAACCTGTACCAGACGGCCCCCATCACCAGCCTCGACGTTGCCAAAATTACCGACAGCGTTTCTAGCAACGCCCTCAGCCAAGTTGGCGAAGGACTTTACCGACTCAACGCCAATAGTGAAGCTGAGAATGCGTTGGCTACCAAGACGACTGTTCGTGACAGCGGCCATCAGTACACCATTGACCTGCGCCACGATGGGAAATGGAGCAACGGTCAACCAGTAACGGCACAGGACTTCGTTTATTCCTGGGAACGGACGCTGAACCCGAAATCTAAGTCGGAGTTCACCTACCAATTTGCCAATATTAAAAACGCAAATGCCATCGCAGCCGGTAAAAAAGCCCCCTCAACGCTAGGCGTCAAGGCTGTCGGTAAGTACCAACTGCAAATCACATTGAGCCAACCCGCCGACTACTTCAAGAAGATGCTGGCCAGCACGACCTACTACCCACTGAACAAAAAAGCCGTCGATAAGTACGGTAAACAGTACGGTTCTTCAGCTGCCACCACCGTTTACAACGGGCCGTTCGTTCTAACCAACTGGAACGGGACCAGCGATACCTGGACTTTAAAGAAGAACGCCACGTACGCGGCTGCCAAATCGGTTAAGTTGAAGCAAATCTCTTACAAGGTCATCAAGTCGAGCACCACGTCCTACAACCTCTACCAATCTAAGAAGTTGGACGCCGTCACCCTAGATGGCGAACAAACTACCCAAAATAAAAACAATCCAGACTTAAGGTCTGTCTCACAGGGGCGCATTGGCTTCATTCAATACAACCAAAAGGATAAGGTTGCGGCTAACCGTGATTTACGAACCGCCATTTCACTGGCCATCAACCGCCAACAGTTGACCACTAAGGTCTTGAAGAACGGGTCCCAGCCTGCCAAGACCTTTGCCATCAAGAACATGTTGAAGAATCCTAAGACTGGCAACGACTTTACGGCCGACGCTAAGGTGAAGGATACGGTCGATTACAACCCCACTCTCGCAAAGAAACTGTACCAACAAGCACTGAAGCAATTGGGTAAAAAATCCGCCAGCGTGACGATCACCTGCGGAGACGATGATGCCAGCCAAAACATGGCTGAGTTTATCCAGAGCGCTCTGAGTAGTAAATTGGGCTTAAAGGTCCACGTACAAGCCATGCCATTTACCTCCATGCTTAGCAACGTTTCTAAGGGGAACTTCCAACTTAACCTAACCAGCTGGAGCATGGACTACGCCGATCCAATCCAATCCTTACAGATTCTGGAATCGACTAACAACTCCAACATGGGCCACTACGACAGCAAGGCCTACGACCAAGCATTGAACGCTTCCGAGGGACGTGACGCGCTAAAATCAACTGCTCGTTACGCCGACCTAGTTAAGGCTGCCCAGACTGCTGCCAAGGACCAAGCCGTTACGCCACTCTATGAAGGTCGGACTGGGATTCTGGTCAATCCAAAGATCAAGGGGGTCGTCTACAATAAATTTAACGGCAGCGCAGACTACACGCACGCTTACGTTAGTGATTAATTCATTAGAATTGATGGATAAGTTCCATTGCACTGAGAGTGAGAAACGTTATAATTAAGTTAGCATCTTAATTACGCGTTTTCATGACTCAGGTGAACCGATGAAAGCTTCTCGGCCGGTTGACCCAGCTAAAAAAACGTTACAGAAAGGTTCTTATTGACTATGGCCCCATTACGTCATCATGAATATCCGACCACCGAGTCGGAATACGAAGCTGAGTTAACCGAAACGGAAAATGAACACGCCGCCGAGCTCAAAAAGGTCGAAGACAAGGTTCAAGGTCAAATTTCGCGTTACCTCTTGTTCGGTGCCATCTCAGTGGTTATCAACATTACTTTGTTCTACTTGTTCTACCACACGATGGGTATCGAATATCAACTGGCCAACTTCATCGACTGGATCATTAGTGTTCAGGTTTCCTTCTGGTTGGATCGTCAGTTTGTGTTCAAACACAAGTCAAACAAGCCAATGAAAGAAATGGGAACGTTCTACATGACCCGAGTCATTACCTTCTTGATTGAAACGCTACTGTTATGGTTAGGAATTTCCGTAATTGGCGCCAACAAGACCATCACGAAGGTCATCGGCCACATCATCGCGTTAGTTCTGAACTTCTTCGTTTCCAAGAAGTTAGTCTTCAAGAACCAACCTGCCCCTGCCGATTAAAGTTAACCAACTAAATTCGCACGCATCCCCTGTTAACTGGGATGCGTGTTTTTTTGTGGTCGAGGCAGTTGGCCGAGGCAGTTGGCATCGCACTCCGGCGGACGGGGGTGGGGCCTGCTGTGGGGACGCTTCAGCCTGAAAAGCGGGCTTCTCGCTCGCTTTTAAGCCACGAAGCCCCCGTGTCTTAAAAGTCGCCCATTGTGTAGGCGAGCATAAACCACTCGCCAACACAATTTTCACGGCTGGCCCCACCCCCGTCCACCTCCAGCTTAAATTGACCATCACGGCCACAATCTCTCAGTCTTCATAGGGAAACTCAAATTTAATCAGTCTCCGGCTATCTGAACCATACTTCTGACAATGGCAACAGAAACTGCATAAGCCTCCCACTCTCTATCCGATCAACGACAATTCTGTATCAAAGCCTCAATCTATCTACACATACACAATCACTGGCAGAAGCCTCACTCACTATCGTAGCCGGAGGTCGCCAGGGAGGGTGGCAGCTGTGTCGGTGACGTTAACTCGGCGGGCTGTCCGAGTTTAGGCCACGGGACGAGCTTGGAAACACGCGGGCTTGGCGTGATTTCAAGTCGCGCTGAAGGACCGCTCCTCAGGCCGGAAGCAGTCCCCACAGCAGGCACCCTCCCTGGCGGCCAGAGGCGACCAACAAATTGTCCGTCCGAATCTACCATACAAAATACGTTCTCTTTTCCATCATACACAGCCCACCGGCAGAAGCTTCACTCACCACCGTAGCCGGAGGCGACTAACAAATTGTCCGTCTGAATCTACCAGACAAAATACGTTCTCTTTTCCATCATATACAGCCCACCGGCAGAAACTTCACTCACCACCGTAGCCGGAGGTCGCCAGGGAGGGTGACAGCTGTGTCGGTGGCGTTAGCTCGGCGGGCTGTCCGAGTTTAGGCCACGGGACGAGCTTGGAAACACGCGGGCTTGGCGTGGTTTCAAGTCGCGCTGAAGGACCGCTCCTCAGGCCGGAAGCAGTCCCCACAGCAGGCACCCTCCCTGGCGGCCGCTCTCATTCACCACACTGATAATTAGTGTATGATAGAACATACCCTCTAGAGAAGGATGGATTGACGCATGTCACTATCATTTATCTTCACCGTCATCGGCATTTTCTTCGTCACGGATACCGATGACTTAATCGTACTCCTGCTACTTTGGCTAGCCGCCAAGACACCTCAGCAACGTCGCGCTGTGATTGTCGGTCAGTACCTAGGCATTATCACCCTCATGCTGGCAGCGTGGATCATTAGTCGCGGCGTCGTGCACTTTAACGTGGTCCACTGGACTCGCTGGCTGGGATTGATTCCCCTGTTACTGGGCATCATGGGCCTCAGAAATTGGCTACGACACCGTGACACCGGTGGGCTAAAATCCCTGTTGACCCGCGCCGTCAGCCTACCAGTTGTCTGGTCATTGACCGTTGGCAACGGCGGCGACAATCTCAGTATTTACATCCCCTACTTTAGTAAGCTCACCTTGCCAGCATTTGGAGCGGTCAGTCTGATCTTTCTAGTCATGATTGGTGGCTGGCTGCTGATCAGCTACTACCTGGCCAAATCGGCACCAGCTAGCTATTTCTTTGCTCGTTTCGGCGCCTGGCTCTCACCAATTCTATTTATCATTGTTGGCCTGGCAATTCTCCTTTAAATGTTTCATGTGAAACACTCGAAAAATATCTGACAGCGATTACATTTTCACCTATGAACTTGCGCCCCTTAACGGTATAATGAGGCCACGAGTACTCATTTGGGAGGGAAATCATGAAGAACGATCGCCTATTGTTTCAAGCCGGTCTCGATGACGATGAAGGTGCCTGGCTCGACGTCGCACCGGAAGCTGATACCTACGCCGACCCTGAAGCCTACAGTGCCATTCTGGCCTTAGTTATCCAGACGATGCAAGAGAAGCTGCACCTATCGCGGGCAGACCGGGCCGCCTTTTTAAAAATGACACTAGCCGACGTTGATGCCCACAGTGATGAGGACCAGGGGCCCCACCTGCTGAAACCGTCAGCCACCGTCAAACTAATGGTAAAAAATATTACGAGCGACCAGCGTAACACGCTCGTCATCAAGCTAGCCGACTTGCGAGAAGTTGAGAGCGTGGGTGAAGTCACCTACCTCACACTGGTCAACCGCAACATCTCGCTGGTGCCCAATGACGAGTTCAAATCAGTTAAAAACGACGTGAATGCGGACAGTCTGCAAGAATACATTGATGATCTCGAGCTCACACACATTCTCTACGCCTATCAAACCAATCAGACGGCACTGAATCAAATTGTCCAATACGCTAAGTCTCATCAAATCTATAAAACCAGTGAATTCAACGACCTCGATTTAGACGCGCCAGACTCACAGGAAGAGTTCGACCGGTTTATCAATGAAGTCTTCGCTGAAATACAGCAGGGACAACGCAAAGATAACGTCATTCCATTTCGACCACGTGAAAAGTAAGACTTCAGTTAGGCAGTCATGTGTCGCCAACAGCGATGCCGGACTGCCTATTTATGTAAAAGTAATGCTACCATCTACCTTAACCACCATCTAATCCCATAAATCCTGGAGGTAACAACGATGCACAAATTGTACCTAAATCAACGGGTCTTTTCGCTACGGGAAAAGTTTTCAGTCCTCAATGAACGCGAACAGCCCGTGTACCAAGTCGTTGGCAGCGTCTTTCAAATTCCCAAACACTTTGACATTCTCGACCGCAACGAACACGTCGTGGCTAGCGTCACCAAGAAACCTCTTAGTTGGCTACCCAAATTCTTCTTGGAAATTGGCGGCCAGCAGGTAGCGACTATTCAAAAAAGTCTGACACTGTTGAAACCGCGTTATGAACTGACAGCAGCTGGTCTTACCGTGACCGGTGACTTTTGGGACATGAATTTTGAAGTGTTCCGGCAGGGCACCGTCGTGGGACGCGTGACCAAGCGGTGGTTCAGTGTTGGCGACAAGTATGAAATCACCATCATAGACGATGAACAGGAACTCCTGCTCGTGGGCCTAGTCATTGCCATCGACTATGTCAAGCGAATGGCTGCCGCCGCCAGTAGTGGTGCCAGTAACTAAGTTGGCGAATTTACAAAAAGAAATGGTGGTCATGGAAATATCCATGACCACCACTTCTTTTGTATTTAGACACGTTTAGCCTAATATCAATTATCTAAAAATTCTTAAAGAATACCTTTAAATTAAATAACCATCATTACCGCCTGCCACAACAGGTAACAGCCATACCCCATTACAATGACCCCGGACAAGATGTTCACCCATAACAAGAACTTCTGCGGCAACCGTTCCTTGAGCAGGCCCAGCAACAACGTGATCCCGAAGAACCAGATAGCGGTTGCGGACACAACTCCCGTAATGAATGGTGTCACCTGGCTATCAGTCAACGAACCCCGTAAGGCCCCAAACATCAAGCTAGTATCGATCAACGCCTGGGGATTGGCCCAGGTCACGACCCAAGCGTTCACCAACGACTTTTTCATGGGTAACGGCGTATTGGCACTCTCTAGTTTAAAGCTCGCAGCCGACCGCAAGATACCAAACCCAATCCAGATAACTAACAAGCCACCCAAGAACATAATAATTAATTTAAACAGTTCGTGGGAGCTAATGATGGCCCCCATCCCGAAGAAAGCCGCCAGCGTCAGTGCTGTGTCGGCAATCCAGATCATGATGGTCACCGGCCACGCGCGGGATAACTTTTGATTGATGGCATTGTTAAATAGGAATAAATTTTGCATGCCGATAGACGACACCAGGGCAATACTTAATAGTAGTCCCCGTAAATACATGGCTAGCACAGCGGTTCACTTTCCTTCAAGTCTCATAACATAGATGAGACTAAAATTTTGAAACGACTTCTGCTAGCATACCAAAGTTATGGGGTCCCGTAAAATCTAGTCGAGCCGCAAGATGACCTTTCCTCGGTGCTTACCGGTTCTCATTGTCTGAATCGCAGCATTTACGTCGTCCAACCCGTACACCTGACCGTCCACGGCTGGAACGATGTGAAGTTGTTCAACCAGCTTGGTCACCGTCTTGAGCTGTTGACCATCTGGCCGCACAAAGAGAAATTGATACGTAACGCCCTGTTTCCGGGCCATCCGGTCTAACTTCAAGCCAGCCAATGAAACGAGCACCCGTTGCCACCACCGGAAACCACCCGTTTGGCCAAACAACTGGTTAGGACCCGCCTTCAATGAAAGCAATTGACCACCACGCTTCAAGATAGCCAGTTCATGAGGAATTTCTTGTGCTCCTAACGTATCAATCACTGCGTCCACGTCATGTAAGACTTCCCAGTAATCTTCCTCACGATAATCCAAGTAACGGTCTGCCCCTAAGTCTAGGCAGGCCTGCTTAGAACGGGCATTACCACTAACGATGACTTTTAGCCCCGCCGCCTTAGCTAACGGAATCGCCAACTGACCAAAGGACCCCGAACCACCAGGGATAAAGACGCTCGCACCCGCAGCTAATTTCAAATTTTCGTGCAGTGCCTGATACGCCGTCAATCCAGTCAGCGGCACTGCAACAGCCTGATCAAAGCTCAAGCCACTCGGCATCACTGCCAATGCCCGCGCTGGAACCGCCACGTACTCAGCAAAGCCCCCCAGCTTAGCGATAATCAATCGGGCGTAGACCGCGGCGCCAACCTGAAAATCAGTCACGGCTGAACCCACCCGCTCAATCGTCCCAGCAATTTCGTTACCCAGCGTTACGGGACGGGCATACCCGTACAGCACGCGCAAACTGCCCGAACCAATCAGCTGATCTAAGGGGTTAACGGCGGCGGCCTTCACCTTAACTAACACCTCATCGGCAGCAATTTCTGGAACGGGTAACGTGGTGACGGTCAACTGAAAATCTTTCGCATAGGTGGTTAATTGGGCAGCTTTCATTGGTCAGTCTCCTTTAAAGTAACTTTTTTTATTCTGTCATTTATTAAGGCCAGTATACCAAATAAATTACAAAATTCAATTATTGTTACTTTTGGCCATTTCATGTTACACTACAAAAAACAGATAAGGAGCCCTAACCCATGACGAAAACAACCCGAGAAGCCATTATTGACGCAGCTAGCCAACTGATTACCCAGACGCACTCTGCGACCGTTTCTCTCACTCAAGTGGCGGACAATTTAGGCATCACCCACGCCACCATTTACCGCTACTTTGACGATAAACAAGGGCTCTGGCAAGCTGTCGCCCAGAACTGGTTTCACCAAAATATCATTGCAAAGATTTCAGTCTCTCAGACAGCTAGTCGGCAACAACAGCTCCACGACTGGCTGTGGGGATTTGCCAACGCCAAGCGAAACGCTTACCGCCAAAATCCCAGCATGTTTGCCCTCAACACGACCTACATCGACAACGACCCCCGGGCTCTCAAAGCGGTGCTACAGGAAGCTGCTAACCAGATTGACACCATCATGGGCTACCAAGACCCCCACCACGAACAAGCCAACGCCATTCTGTCAGCATTTGCCGTCTTTGCCTTGCCCAATTTCAAAGAAGTTTGGTTTGATGACGACTATCTCGCTAGGTTTGAACGACTGTGGTCTCTGATTGCACCAGGAATTTAACCAACACCATCATAAAAGCCCCCGAGAAGATAATTCTCAGGGGCTTTGCTAATTACTGAATGTAGATCACTAAAAAAACAGCTAATTTCACGCAAGACTGACACCCCACTCTATTCCTCCAATGTCTCCCGCATAATCCGCAGCACCGTTTCCTGGGCTGGCGTTAACACGTGGGAGGTCCGCGAGACAATACTGGTGATAAATTCGGGCTGTTCGTCGTCCAATAACTCTAGCCGTACCACGTCAGCGCGGTGTTGATCCACAATATCGGTTAAAAAGGTGACGCCGACATTTTCCGCTACTAGGTTCATAATGACGTGCGTATCGCTGGCACGGAACACCACGTTCGGCCGAAAATGATTGCGGCGCGTCAACTTATTAAACGCCGTGTTGTGGACAAAACTACTGGTAAACAACACAAACTTTTCTTGTTTTAACTCACTAAAGTAGATACGTTTGCGCTTGGCCAACGGGTGATGCGCCGACACAAAAATGTTAAACGGTTGGCGGTCAAACTCCTCAGCCAAGAGTGTCTGGTAGGCTAACGGTTCTGCCGAACCTAGCAAGGCCAGGTCCGCCTGCCCCTCCTTTAACGCGTTGCGCAACCAGACTGAACCGCCCTCTAGTGTCCGAATATTCTCGAGCATCCCCTGCGCCTGTAACCGCGCCGCCACCTTCGGAAAGTAATAGTTTTCAATGATGGGGGGCAACCCCAGCACCGTCTGTTCTTGCGCCAAGTGCGCCAATTCTTGGTGAGCAATGTCTAACTCCCCTAAAATTGTGGCCGCGTGAACCGCTAACTGTTGCCCGCTGGCGGTCACGTCTAATTTATTGTGTACGCGATCCCGTACAATGAGTTTCGTCTTGAACGCCGTCTCTAACCGCTTGATAGCCATCGTAATCGTGGGTTGCGTCACGCCAAAGTCCAACGCCACCTTTGAGAAGTTTTTTTCTTGAATTAGCCGATTAAAATAGGCCAGGTCCTTCGTATTCATTTTGAATCACCTTCAAATCACCGTTTATCCACCTATTATAAAATAAATTTATAATAGGTGCTACATTTGACTATAGAATTAGTCACCATTTATAGTATGTCTCGTAAAGTTAATTATGAACTGGAGGAAGCTCTCAATGAAAACTGCAGATGAAATCTTAAACAACCCATTTTTAAACAAAGGTACGGCCTTTACTAAGGCAGAACGCCAATCCTTAGGACTCGTCGGTACCCTACCAAGTCACGTCCAAACGCTAGACGAACAGGCCACGCAAGCCTACGCTCAATTCCAAAGCAAACCGAACAACCTGGAAAAGCGATTGTTCCTGATGAACTTATTCAATGAAAACCGGACGTTGTTCTTCCGTTTGATGGACGAACACGTCGTTGAATTCATGCCCATCGTCTACGATCCAACGGTGGCCGACTCTATTGAACAATACAGCCACCTCTTCACCGACCCGCAAAACGCGGCGTTCATTTCAATTGATGATCCAGCTGACATTGAAGCTTCACTGAAAAACGCTGCGGGCGACCGAGACATTCGTTTAGTCGTGGTTACCGACGCCGAAGGGATCCTTGGGATGGGTGACTGGGGCGTTAACGGTGTAGATATCGCCGTTGGTAAGCTGATGGTTTACACCGCTGCCGCTGGAATCGACCCCGCCCAAGTCCTCCCCGTCAGCATTGATGCCGGCACCAACAATCAAACCTTGCTGGATGACCCGCTGTACTTAGGGAACCACCACAAACGGGTCTACGGCGATCAATACTACGACGTCATCGATCAATTCGTTACCGCAGAACAGAAGTTATTCCCCGAATCACTCTTACACTGGGAAGATTTTGGTCGCTCCAACGCCCAAGTCATTCTCGATAAGTACAAAGATAAATTTGCCACCTTTAACGATGACATCCAAGGTACTGGGATGGTCGTTTTGGCCGGGATTCTCGGCGCCCTGAACATCTCCAAGGAAGACATCAAGGACCAAAAGTTCTTAACGTTTGGTGCCGGTACCGCTGGGATGGGGATCGCCAACCAAATTTTAGATGAGTTAAAGCGCGCCGGTCTTTCAGAAAACGAAGCCCGGAAGCACTTCTACGCTGTTGACAAACAAGGGTTGTTGTTCAACGACACCCCCGACCTGACCGCTGCGCAACGCGACTTCACGCGTGATCGTTCTGAATTTGATAACGCTGACGAACTGACCAACCTGGCCGCTGTCGTTAAGACGGTCCACCCAACGGTCATGATTGGGACCTCGACGCAACCTGGCACCTTCACTGAAGAAATCGTGAAGGACATGGCTGCCCACACCGACCGCCCAATCATCTTCCCACTGTCCAACCCAACTAAGCTGGCCGAAGCAACTGCTGAAGACTTGGTTAAATGGACGGATGGTCGCGCCCTCATCGCCACGGGAATTCCCGCTGAAGACGTTGAATACAAGGGAACCACTTATCACATCGGTCAAGGAAACAACGCCTTGATGTACCCCGGTTTAGGTTTCGGTTTGATTGCTGCCACGGCTAAAGTCTTGAACGGTGAAACGCTGTCCGCTGCTTGCCACGCCTTAGGTGGCATCGTTGACACGTCACAACCAGGTGCTGCCGTCTTACCTCCCGTTTCACAACTGACCAGTTTCTCACAAAAATTAGCTGAAATCGTGGCACAAAGTGTGCTCGACCAGAAGCTCAACAAGGAACCAATTACCGACGCTAAGCAAGCCGTTGCTGACATGAAGTGGGTTCCTGAATACAAGAACATCAACTAGGAATAACTTCGCCGCCTGCGGCTGCCAGGGACCGCGCTGTGGGGCAACCCTGAGGCCTCGATAAATCACGAGTCTTCAGGGCGACTTGAAACCTCACCTAACCCGTGAGTTTCCAAGCTCGGCCCATGTCCTAAGCCGGTCAAACCACCGACTAAGGACATCGACACTGCGCGGTCCCTGGCATCCTCCGGCTCATACTGGCGAGTAATTAAATGTTTAGTCTTTTAAACCTAATCTTCCTGTTGCGTTTAGTACCGCTAAATTCAGAACAGTCCCCCGCTTCAAGCCAATACGCACCATCCACAATTGATTATCATCTCCCACTAAGTCACCGTCATCTGTCATAGCCAACACTAATTGGCGACTTAGCTGTAAGCGACCCACCGTCGCAATATAGAACATTATTTGAAAGAAGGACGTCTCTCGTGGCTGTTTTATGGAATTCGATTCAAAGCGTCCTCGTCGTTGTCTTAATCATGATTCTTGGTTTCGTGTTACGCCGCCAAGGCTGGTTCGACGACAAGTTCGGCGGGACCATTTCAAAGTTTATTAAGAACATTGCACTACCAGCATCCATCTTCGTTTCGGTGCTGAGCCGCCTGACGCGGGGCCAACTGGTCTCCTTCTCTGGTTACCTGGGTTACGCGTTTATCGCCGTCATCATCGGTTACCTAATTGCCTTTGGTCTGGTTCGGATCATGCACGTTAAGCCCGGCCGTAAAGGGATCTTTATCAATGCTGTCGTCAACGCCAATACCATCTTCATCGGATTGCCGCTGAACATCGCACTGTTTGGTGATAAGAGTATGACCTACTTCCTGGTCTACTATATCGTGAACACCGTCTCGACCTGGGCGTTCGGGGTCTTCCTGATTTCAAACGACGACCCGACCAAGTCCAAGGAACAGCACCACAACCACATCGACTGGAAGAAAGTCATTCCCATGCCGCTGGTTGGTTTCTTGGTAGCGTTGATCTTCCTACTGCTCAACATCCCCGTCCTAAAGATCAGCTTCATCAACTCAACGCTGACCTACGTGGGTAACCTGGTAACGCCACTATCCCTGGTCTACATCGGGATCGTCTTGGCCGACGCCGGTTTGAAGAGTATTCACTTTGACCGTGACACCATCGTCGCCCTACTGGGTCGGTTCGTTCTGTCCCCAATCTTGATGGTGGCCGTCTTACTGGCTGCTGGTCACCTGGGGGCTAACTTCCCAACCCTAGCCACGCAAACGTTGATTGTCCAGTCCGCAACGCCAATGTTAGCGGTACTGCCAATCCTTGCTAACGAAGCTCACGGTGACGTAGAATACGCTACCAACATCGTTACGACGAGTACCGTATTATTTATTATCGTAGTCCCCGTCCTGATGTCTTTGATTCAATTTATCTAGTCATACACCAAGCGCGTCACCGTCAATTTGCGGTGACGCGCTTTTTTCTAATACGTTGTGACTACGGCGCTCATAATTTTCCAAGTACCGGCGACCCGTCCAATTACCATCTCTGTATTCAGTGGCCAGGTATATTTGCCGCCACCATGAATGCTGGCCGTCACACGATTTTGGCCCACCAAATGCCAGCCCGTATCCGTCTTCTGAGCATCAACGTGTTCTTCAATGGAAGCAAAGTATTTCATGGTTCCTTGCCGTAATTCCTTGAGCCATTCAGCTCGCGGCTGTACGTACCCCGTCATATGGGTCAACGTAAAACTTGGCGCCAGCAATTGATCCAGGGCAACCGTGTTGTCAGTAGCCATGGCCTGGTTGTACGCCCGATAAAGGGCTAAAATTTCTTCATTCATTGTAAACGCTCCTTTGAAGTAACTGATTGTCCTTACTCTAGTCCCTTGCAGTAACTTCAAGGCAAGCCCTTTTCTCAAAAAAACGGACCTGGAATAAATTTCTAGGTCCGTTTTCTAACTCTAACGTTATATAGCTGAAACGTGCGACAGAAGGCAGCTAGCTCCGCTTAACCTCGGTTGTCAAACAATCCAAACCCGGGATTTTTCGACAGCCGACGTTAATGCTCACTAGCTAACCGCCTTCCGTCCCACTCTCAATTTTTTCACTTCCGGTTAATTCCCAGACTATCACGAGACCCCATGTTTTCGTCATGAGCTAAGCGAACTACCAAATCGGCAATACTCTTTCGGGAGACATCATGCCCACCAAAGGGTTCACCCTTCTTAGTTACTTGATAATCGGTATCGTCACCACTGTCGAACCACCCCGGCCGGATAACCGTGTAGTTCAAATCAGATGCTTCAATCACATCAGCAGCATTTCGGTACCCCCGTAGCATTGGGTTACTTTGCAAGTTACCACTAGCACTCAGACTTGCTGGAATTTCATTATAGATACCCATTGAGGCGATGAACAACAACCGCTTCACACCAGCCTCATCCATGGCCGTGACCAGGCTGTGCGCCATCCCTGACAAGTTACCACTCAATGCAGCAAAGACCACGTCCTGGCCCTGCAAAGCATCCTGCAAAACCGTGGCGTCGGTCACGCTACCAGCAACAGCGCGTTCACGGTCAGCGTTCAACCGACCTAAGCGCTGCGTGTTCCGCGCCATCAACGTTAACTGATCGTCCGAGTTATCTAAGAAATACTGCCGCGTAACGCTCCCAACGGACCCCGTTGCGCCAATAATTAAAACGTTTGTCATGTTATATTTCCTCCAATTCATTATCTGATGTATCCAGTGTAGTACCTTGCAGTTACTTCAAGGCAAGCACTATGTCGAAATTTTTTAATTTACAATCCATTAAAATAGGCGATATCAATCTTAGCTAATTCACCACGTCCATTGCTGGGCATAGACATTTATTCATATAACCTACTTGTAGTTTGCTCATTAGTTACCCGTAATTTAATGACGTTCGCCAGGAACGATTAGGAAAATAGCCGCCAATAACGCTAATAAGAGCAATCCGGCCCCCATCAAGATAGCGTGTTGGAAACCAGCAACCTGACCACTAAATAAGCCCTGAACCGTCACCAGGATCGACAACCCCACTGACCCACCAATTTGGTGCATGACGTTGACAACCCCAGAAGCAGCCCCAGCGTCAGCACCCTTTGTATGAGCGACTCCGGCCGCCGTGAAGGGACTTAGTGAAAAACCTTGGCCAATCCCCACGATGACCATTGGCGCGGCAATCCCCCACCAGTAGCCAACTTCTGGCGTAAAGAAACTCATCCAGAGCATCCCCGCTGCCGTTAGGGCGATACCAATAACCAGTAAGCCACCATTGCCCCATTTTGCCGTTAAGCGGGCAACCTGCAGGGCCACGATGAAATTCACGATGGTCAATGGGAAGAAGGCCATACCAGCCATCAAGGCGCTAAAACCCAGTTGATTTTGCATCAGCTGTGGCGTGATAAACCAGAATCCCATCATCGCACCTAAATAAAGAAAGCGACCCAGGTAAGCCCCGATACGTTCCCGATCAGTGAACAGGCGCAGCGGCATGATTGGCTGGCCCGTTCGGTGTTCCTGATAAATGAAGATGGCCAGAAACACGACTGCTAGCAGAAAAGCCGGTAACTTAGCCCAATCGCCAATGATGCTGTATACCAAGGCACTCATTCCAATTAAAGAGCTAAACGTTCCGACCCAGTCCAATTTACCGGACTGGCCATTTTCATGGCTTAAATGCTTAACGGCTAGGTAGTACATCCAAATACTGATTGGCACGTTCATGAAGAACCCGACTCGCCAAGTCAGAAGACTAGCAAAGACACCACCAATAACCAGGCTCACACTGGCACCAATACCGGCCATGGCCCCATAATAGGCGATAGCCTTGGTCCGTTCGGCACCTTCATAGGTATCCATTAGAATGGCCAGCGTGGTGGGGGCTAGGATAGCGGAACCGATGCCTTGAAAAGCCCGTGCCGCAATAATCATTGGCGCGTTAACCGCCATACCAACTAGCAGAGAACCCAACCCGAAAATCAGAAGGCCCACTTGGAAGACACGTCGCCGACCAAATAGATCGCCAGCGCGGCCCCCTAAAAGCAAGAACCCACCGAAGGTCAGGGAATAGGCGCTGCTAACCCAAGAAAGGGTGGCTTGATTTAAGGCCAAATCCCGAGCAATTTTGACTGTCCCCGTGAAGATGATCGAATTGTCTAGAAGAATCATAAAGTAACTCATTAAGATGACCAGAAGAATCCAGTCGAATCGTTTTTGTTTTGCCATGTTATTTTTGCTCCTCGTCTTTAAGTGAATGATTAGGAGTTTAGACCTTCATGTGGACTTCAAGGCAAGGGATATTTGGAAATTATTTTTCCCTAGATTATCAAACCAAGTGCAACATAGGATAGTGAGGCATAACAATTGTTTTTTGAACGAGTTAGTTGTACAATTTATTGTACATAAGAGGAGGGATAAACTTGCAAGCTGTTAACTACTCAAATTTTCGTCAAAATTTAAAGTCTCATCTAAAAAGTGTTAATGATGATTCAGAACCTTTAATCGTGACTACTAAGGATTCTAAAGATGATGTTGTTGTATTATCCGTCGAAGAATACGATTCGCTCATTGAAACCGCAAAAATAACTGCTAATTCTTATCTTATGGAGAAAATCAAGCGCGGCAACCAGCAGTTTTTAGCCGGAAAGTTTGAAAAACATCCTTTAATCGAGGAAACTGATCATGAATAAAACTTGGTCTGATGATGCCTGGGCAGATTATATGTATTGGCATGATACGGGAAATAAGGCGATGATAAAGCGAATCAATCGTATAATCAAAGACGTTGATCGTCATCCCTTTTCGGGAATTGGAAAACCCGAACCTCTAAAATTCGAGTTGACTGGTAAATGGTCTCGCCGGATTACCAGTGAGCATCGTTTAATTTATCAAGTCTCAGAAGATACCCTCTATATTTTCTCAGTCCGAGACCATTATTAAAACAGCAACCAACGCACAGATTTTTTCTACTGAATCTGTGCGTTGATTGCTGTTTTTAGTTAAGCATCTAAAGGTTGAAAGCACCGAAACACCCACTATGCCTGATACAACCAGGACTGGGTGTTCGGATTTAGTCAGACATAGTAGGAAATTGCCGCCTTACCGTTCGCCAAATTTGGCTACCTACTGGAGTACTAATAATATTGAATAAGTGCTGTCATTCAGAAATTTAAACTAGCCTATTTTCCAAGAACCCGTTTAACCGGAAGCGGTCAGAGGTGGAGCCAGCTGTGTTAACGGTGTTAGCCGCTTTTCGGCTTACAGCGTGGGACGTGTTTGGAGACTGGCAGTTTTTCCAGGCTTCAAGCCGCGCCGAAGGACCGCTTTTCAGGCCGTAGGCGTTCCCCACAGCAGGTGGAATCTCTGACCGCCGCGGGTGCCTGGGTGAGACTAATTTCAAGTCTATAATGTCTTACTTAATCATAATTGTGTGCACTTAGGCTACGTCAGTGATCGTTCCTGAGAAGTACGGGTAATACATCACTTTTCCTTTAGCCGCGTACGAATCCGACTCAGTGACACCGGCGTCATCCCCAGGTACGACGCCACTAACCGCAGGGGAACACGCTCCAGAATCTCCGGAGCATCAGCAACCAGCTGCTGATAGCGTTCCTCTGGTGAGTACTGTAGCTGGTCAAAAAAGATGTTGCGGTAGACAATGAACCGCTCACAAATAAAACGGGTAATGGCCGGCTCAATCGTGGGATAACGCTGCCGAATCTGATCAAATGCCGTCTTCGGCAAAATTAACACCTGCGTATCTTCAAAGCTCTCAATGGAAAAACCACTGGGTTGATCTAGGTAGAAACTTTCAAAGGACGAGACGACCTGATTTTCAAAGAAAAACTGCAGGGTAATATCCCGCCCATCACTGTTGTGCCAGAGACGCAGGGCCCCATTCGTCACAATAAAGAGTTCGGTGGCAACGTCCCCCTCCGCCAGCAAAGTCGTGTCTGCTGGGATTGTCTTAGAAATGAATAGGTCGTGAAGTTCCGACCAGTGCTCACCAATTTCTGGTAATTTTTGGGCTAAGTATGCCGGTAATTTCATCACGGTCTCCTCCCTCAATCTGCACGATTAACAAATGTTAATGCCGCGGGACTCCTCCTCATTTATACTCTCTTTATTCACTAAATACGAGGTCTTAACCATGAAAACTGTCATTATCTTTGATCACCCATACACCGCCACTGCTGGCGACAACGTTCCCCACCACCGTTCCTTTTTAGCAGCCCTCCTCAAACAAGTTACTGCCCAACTTCAGCAGGAAAACAATGACGTCGATCTCATCGACCTACACGCGGACGGTTTTAATCCCGTGATGTCCGCGGACGACCTGAGTAACTGGCATCGGGGCCAGACAATCGACCCGCAAGTTGCCGACTACCAGCAACGCTTGCTCGCCGCCGACCGCATCATCTTCATGTTCCCCGTCTGGTGGGAAGTCATGCCAGCCATGACTAAGGGCTTTCTCGACAAGGTCTATGCCAAGGGTCAGCTCTATCAAGCCGATAATATGCAGACCAAACTGACCAAGCAACCCATGGTCGACATTATCACGACCATGAGCACTCCCAATTGGGCCTACCGCCTGCTGTTTGGGGCACCACTTGCCAAGCTCCTGTTCCGGGGAACTTTCCTGAAAACGCGGCTCTGGCACTTTAAGTGGCACAACTTCGCTCAAGTTGAGAAAAAGTCGTTAGCTCAACGGCAACAAATCTTGCGGACGTTTAAGCTCTAGAGTTGGTTATCCCAATACTAACCAAATATCCAAAATCAAAATAACCAGTACAGAAAAGCCCTATGATTGTTTAGACCTATTTGCCTAAACAATCATAGGGCACTTTTCTTTCAACTTGTGTTTTTTAATAATTCAATTATTAATTACTGCAACTCATCATTATTAACTTATCACTTACATGCCAACCAGTCCGTTTATTAGTTACTAATCACCAATAATGACTTGATGGCCTCACGCTTATCCATTGCAGCGTAAGCTTCGGCCACGTGGTCGAGGTCAAATCGCTTCGTGAAAACCTTCCCTGGATGAATTTCGCCCTTTAAGACGGCATCCAACAGCACGGCTCGGTCATAAGTCGTCACGGAAGCAATCCCCCCGCGCAGACCAATGTTCTTCCAGAACAGATTATTGGTATTCATTTCTGCCTTCTGCGGTACCCCAACACGACCAACTACGGCCCCAGCCCGGCCAACCTTCACGGCCGTGTCAACAGATTGTGCCGTCCCAACACATTCCAGGACAGCATCTGCACCGGCGCCATCGGTCAACGCCATGACCCGTTGAACGGCCTCGTCACCTCGTTCGGCCACGATGTCGGTAGCACCAAATTCTTGAGCCAGCGCCTGACGGTCGGCGTGACGACTCATGGCAATGATGCGCTTAGCCCCGCGCAACTTGGCAGCAATCACGCCGCACAATCCCACAGCGCCGTCGCCCATCACTACGACCGTATCGCCAGTCTTAACTTCAGCGGTGGCAGCGGCGTGGTACCCCGTAGCCATCACGTCAGCCAACGTCAACAGGTCATTCAATTGTGCGTCGGAGTAGTCACTTGGTTGGCCAGGAACCTTGACCAGGGCCCAGTCAGCGTTCTTGAAACGTAAGTATTCCCCTTGGTAGCCAACAATTTCATCGTCGGTCCGTGCATTCTCGCAGTTACCGTCGAAGCCAGCCAGACAAGCTGCACAGTGCCCACACCCATGGGTGAATGGTGCAATCACAAAATCACCAGGTTGCACATTAGTGACACCAGACCCCACGCTTTCAACAATACCGATAGCTTCGTGACCCACCGGCGTATTTTTTTGGCGATCATTGATGCCCCGGTACCACCACAAATCGGATCCACAGACACACGCGCGCACAATTTTCAACACGGCATCGGTCGGATTTTTCACCTCTGGCTTAGGTAACTCTTGTGCTTCAACTTTACCTGGTTCAACGAACACGGCTGTTTTCATAAATTCATCCTCCTATTTCTAACTCATAAACTCAGCTTAAACCTTAAAGTTCACTTCAAGGCAAGTACCATTTAACATTTTCTGAGACGTGTGCTTAAAGCGTCCGTTCCCACCAAGCGGTCAATCGCGCGTCTGCCTGCTGGAGATCCTGGATGGTCATGCCGAGGCCCGGCTTAACCGTCGCTTGTGGCAATAGCTTGGCAAAGTCTGCCTCGTAGTCGCCCGGAGTGCCCGCATCCGTATAAAACGGCGCAACGGTTCCCTTATAATTTTTCAACTTACCAAGGAAAGTCCGGACTGGTGTCGAGACCTTCGCTGACCAAACCGGCCCACCAACTAAAATGATGTCATACTGACTCAAATCAGGCAATGAGTTAGTCAACTGGGGCAGCTTCCCGCTCGCCAATTGCTGATTGGCAATATCCGACGTCGCGTACATATCTGACCCAAAAGTGGCTGGCGCAACCGTCAAATTCACCAATTGGGCGCCCGTTACCTGCTGCAAAGCCGCCGCCATTTTAGCGGTAGTTCCAGACCACGAATAATCAACAATTAACACTTCTGCTGCCATATAAAGATCTCCTTTATCTAACGTGTTACCTCTAGCATACAAGCTTCGAGTAGGCTGAAGTCAAGGGGTTTTCGGAATTAATTGGACCGCCTACTCTTACTAACGAAATCCAGCCGCCATTTGTCACCCTTATTTTGAAAATTTTTACAATAAATTGGCACCAGCCATCGTCAACCACATCGGCCAATTCACAAGCTTTTAGGTATGATTGTTTCGCTCATCCTATCGCAAAAAGGGTAGCCACCTGATAGGTAGTTACCCTTAATTCATTAGTGAATCATGGCTAATATCATTCTTGGTCATCATCTGTTTGCTTAGTAACCTTATCGGCATGCTCCCGTTCTAAGGCTCGGAGCTCCTCTTCGGTTGCTTCCATGTGGTCATAGAAGTGATTAAGCTTGTAATTCAGATGATCAATGGCTGCCTGCAGGTCGTCTCGCTTTTCTTCCATGACGGCCAATTGTTCCTGTAATAACGCCCTTTGTTCCTTAGCGTTATCCTCCTGCGCGTCAAACAATTGGATGTAGCGTCGGAGATTCTCAACGCTCATCCCGGCACTCCGCATCTGAGTCACAAACCGGATTCGACGAATGATGCGGTCATCAATGTCTCGGTTGCCCACGGCAGTTCGGTCAATGGCTGGAATCAGTGACTCCTTTTCATAATACCGAATTGCCGCGGAGGAGACCCCCGTCTTTTCACTGGCTTCTTTAATATTCATCCTGACTCAACTCCTTAAAACGCGTTTAATAAACCGGGCGATTCTGACCCTCGGTTGCAGGATCAGCCATCCCAATACTGTCACGACTGTAGCGGGTGGGCTCGGCAATCATTTTCAAGACCACGTCAGCCACGCTGGCTCGAGAACCCGAAACACCTTCGTACGGTTGGCCTTTAGTCGTGACCGTGTAAGCAATGCCCCGGTCATTCAACCATGGCAACCGCAACGTCGTGTAGTCCAAGCCTGAATCAGCCAATAGAGCATCGGACCGCCGTGCAGGTGCCATGCCGGCTCCAATCATCTCAAGATTCCAACGGCCAAATTCACCGCCAACTTCATTGTAGATGCCCAATACGTTAGTGAAGAGCACCCGGGAAACGTGGTTCGTTTGCATGGCTGCAACCACATTCTTGGTCAACCGGTTTTGCTGGTCGTGATCGACGACGGCAACGAAGACTAAGTCTTGGCCAGCCATGGCAGCACTGACGGCTGTTTCATCGGTAATGTCCCCCTCAACCAAGGTCACGCGGGGATTGTCCTGCAAACTTTGTAAGCGACTTGCATCCCGCAAGAATAGGGTTAAATCAACATCAGCAAATTCCTTTTCCGCTAGAACTCGGCTTTCAACTAACCGGGCAATTTGTCCGTTAGCTGCTAGAATCATCACATTTTTACGCATTATAAAAACTCCTTTATCTGATTCCACCAACGCTGA
This sequence comes from Levilactobacillus yonginensis, assembly GCF_964065165.1. NCBI lineage: Bacteria > Bacillati > Bacillota > Bacilli > Lactobacillales > Lactobacillaceae > Levilactobacillus > Levilactobacillus yonginensis. The sequence continues at coordinate 1,642,827 of NZ_OZ061549.1, forward strand.
GGCATGCTGGTGGTCTGCTTTCTAAAAACAACACTTAAACTTGAATGACCTTAGGTTAAACCTTCATGTGTACTTCAAGGCAAGCGAAAAAGTAAAAAAGTTCTTGAAATTTTTTTATCAGTCAATCATCAGAAAAGCAGACGACCTCGGCGGAAGTGATGCCAAACCACAATTAGAGCTGAAGATGGCCCGTTTAGTAATACCGATACCTACTAATATTGGATTAGCGTAAAAATTTGTCTTTCGACCTTTTAGTTAAGAAATCAACGCATACGCTTCACGAAATTCTTTCAATACGGTCTGCTCAAAGCCGACCACCTGCTGCACATCCAACTTTGCCTGACTATTTGGTGTCAGTAAACCGGCCAACTGTAAATGAAGCGTGGCGGCTAAGTAGTCTTCCGCCTGATTCAACGAAAGTTGGCCCGCTCTAACCTGGTCCAGAACTGTTCGGACCAACGCTTGTGCTTGAAACAGCACGTAATCTGCCGAGAAAACGTCCAAAATAAAATCTGCTTGCTGCCCAGCTGCAACGTAGGCTTTTAAGTCCTCAAAGTAGGCTTGATCTGCCGCTATAAACTCTTGGTATAACACCGGGTAGGCCTTCTGCAGGTCCGTCATAAACGTCGTAGTCGTCAATCCCATCAATAGTAGCGAATCCAACCAGATTGGTAGAAACGACGTGGTGGTAAAGTGCTTCGGGACTGGGTGTTCAGCCATGAATTTTAAGTGACGCGCAACAACTGCCTGCACGACGTCATCTTTGTTTTTAAAGTATAGGTAGAGACTTGCCCGACTAACATTAACAGCCGCCGCCAACTTACCCATTGATAATTTTTGAAAACCGTCGATTAAAATTACACGATTCAATTTAATAATGAGAGATTTTCGGTCAATCATGTCATCAACTCCTGTAATCTTAGAATACCATAAACAGATAGTCTGGACGGATTATCGTATTACTTGTCCATTGTTGACCTTGAATAACCACTATACCGCACCTCCACAGCCGCCCACTTAGCGCAATTAAAAAGGTAGCCTGAGATACCACACCTCCAGCTACCTTCTGTATTCATTTTCGTTAATGTTCTAAGCTTCTGTAGTCCCGTCGATTTCGAAACTGAACTCATGATCAATATCGCCGGCAACGTGATACTGTGGTTCAACATCGGCACCCCAACTGTCGATACCACCGACACCTCGAGTGGCACCGTACACCGTCAATACCGTACGACGAGCAACTGGTAACTCTTCCATGTGGGTCGCATTTTCAAGTTCCTCAGGCGTGTATGGCAGACAGCTGAAGGCAAACGGATGACCGTTTTGACTGACTGTCAGACTAAAGGGTTGGTGGTCCGGGTCGGCGTTATTTTGCGTCGTGGCCCGGGTAACCTTCACCCAATCATTGGTCATGTGCATCCCACACTCCTGTGGCACCATATATGGCGTAACTGGCAACCCATCAACGTGATAGGTCCCTGGCCGACCACCTGCCAACCGGTCGGGATACGTTTCACCCGAAAGGCCTTGGTAGTCAAAACCAGTAGCCGCCGTTGGCATCACAAACCGTAATCCCAAAACGGGCAGCTCCGGTAAGCCGGCAGCTCCATGGTAGTGGGTGTTGATGGTCATTTTACCAGTCTCATCAACAACGTATTCAACGGTGACTGTAGTAGCTGGTACCGTCGTCGTGGTGTACGTGAATTTGATGGCCACAGTCTCAGCCGTTTCATGGTCGGAATACTTGTTATTTTCCGGCGCAATAGGCAGCGGAATCGACTGACCATTAACGGCAACTTCAATCTTGGTGCAGGCGCTAAACACGTCGGCACCTAACCAAGCAGCGGAACTCGTGGAGAACCCATTTCCACGGTCATTATCAGTTGTCGCCCGCCAGAAGGCTGGCTTCGGTGTCCGGTACAACCATTCCTTGCCGTAACGAACTAGCGACTCCAGGCCGCCCCGGTCGTAGGCAAAGATATAGTGGAAACCAGGACCGCTCAGTCCTAGCGTCACGTCGCCATAAATAACGTTTAGTTTAGTCGTGTTGGCCATAGTAGTAGTCCACCTCCTGCAGTGCTGGCTTCGGTGTCCGGTCCGCAAAGAGCAGGCCGTCACCGGAAAATTCGTAATCGGCGTGCCGGTCATCAAAGTCCCCACCATAGCGGAGAACGGGTTGGCCGGTCACTTCATCCTTGGTCCAGAGCGCCTGGTCAATGTAATCCCAGATAAAGCCCCCCTGATACATTGGATACTTATCGATCAAATCAATGTAACTGTTCATGCCCCCAATGGAATTACCCATATCATGCATATATTCACAGTTAACAAATGGCTTGTCGGGATCATTTTGCAGGTACTTTTCAATCTCACGAGGCGGATCGTACATCATACTTTCCATGTCGGAAATCCGGTCCTCGTAGACCCGGTTCCGACAAACACCCTCGTAATGGGTCAAACGCGTTGGGTCAGCGTCATGGTAGAACTTATCCATGGCCGCAATGTCGTCGCCCGCGTACGCTTCATTTCCAAGTGACCAGAATAAAACGGCCGCGTGGTTTTTAAACATTTCATAGTTACTCTTGGCTCGGTCCAGGACGGCTAATTGCCATTGTGGCAAACTACCAGGCACGTTGTAAGACGGTTCAACGACGCCCATCTTCTGCCAAGTCCCGTGGGTTTCCAAATTATTTTCGGCCATCATGTAAATCCCATTCTGGTCGCATAAGTAGTACCAATCATCTTGGTCAGGATAGTGACAGGTCCGCACGGCGTTGATGTGATTGTCGTGGAACACCTGCATATCGTGAACCATATCAGCAGCGGTCACGGCGCGACCCCGGTGGGCGTCCCATTCGTGACGGTTAACGCCGTTTAGAATTAAACGTTCACCGTTCAGCTGCATAATCTTGTCTTTCATTTCAATTCGGCGGAACCCAACTGGGTAAGGCACGACTTCAACAACCTGACTATCAGCAGCTAACAGGGTAACTTCCAACCGATAGAGGTACGGATCATGGTGATTCCATAGATGAACGTGATTAACGGTCGTTTGTACCGTGAGTTCATCAGCAGCTTCGGCATCATCCGTCCACACAACGTTACCAGTGGCATCAAATAGGCTGACCTTAACGGCACCAGCCAGCTTGTCGGCAGCGGATAACGCCAATTTCACGTTGAGGTTTCCCGTTACGAAAGCATCGTCTACCCCAGCACGAATCGTCATATCTTCCAGATGCAGGGCGGGCTTAGCCACTAACCGCACGCTACGAAAGATACCAGAAAAACGGAACATATCTTGGTCTTCCAAGAAAGCGGCCGTACTGTGCTTAAAGACTTCAACGGCCAAGAGATTCTCACCATCTTGGAGGTAAGGCGTCAAATCAAATTCAGCGCGGCTGAAACTATCCTCAGCGTACCCGATAAAGTGACCGTTCAGCCACAAGTACATGGCCTGTTCCACACCATCAAACTCGATGCTGACCCGTTGATGCCGGAGTTCAGGATTGAGCGTAAAGTGCTTCACGTAAGACCCAACTGTGTTTTCTGGATCAGTACTAAACATACCCTTTTCAGGATGATCAGCACCCATGCTGTAGGCGGGACGCCGGTAGTGCTTCCCTTCCCAAGGGTAGGCCGTGTTGATGTATTGAATTTGACCGTAACCGGCGAGCTCAATGTGGCCCGGAACGGCTAACCGATCGAAGTCTGACCGGTCGTAGTCGGGTTCATAGAAACCCACTGGCCGGTGTTGGGGATCCTTGGAGAAGGCAAAACCCCAACTGCCATCGAGGCTCTGAACCAGACTGCTCTTTGCTTCAGCAGCTTCAGCGGCTGTGGCGTAACCACGGTGATCACTATGTGCTGGCAACTGGTTGACCCGAAAGGTCTGTGGATCATCCAGCCAAGAAATTTCTGCTTTCAAAAGTTTTCCTCCTTTTTAAAACGCTTACATTGTTATTATACAACAGATTCCGCGGAATGAAACGGGCGGAAGTAAATTGTAATCCGTACACTAGCTAAATACGTTAGCGCTTGTCCACGTCCCTATTTCCGTCCCTTGTTCCCACCCACAGGAGTCCTATACTAGGCTATGTAGAGGAGGTATCACGACTTATGACCCGTCACAAATTCATCTTCAGCCTACTTGTCATAGGCTTCAGTCTCATCTTTTTCACGTACAGTGCACCACAGACCGCTAATGCTGCGACCTGGTACGCCGGCACACCCAAGCAGATGCATGGTACCTGGTACACTAAATACCACAAGTTCAAGCATCCTACCACTAACCATTATTATTATCGTATTCAATACACGACCCGGTTCAAGGGCCAGTCTCACTTGATCAATCTCATTTACTCAAAGAAGAGAAAACTGAAGACCAACTCCGCCGGTTATGGCATTGTTTTCAGCCTCATTCACACGAAAGTTGCCACTAACACGTACCTTCTTGGCGGCTACGATAACGGCCAGTCAGTCAGTTATCAAGTGGCCTCTTTCTCTGGGAAACGGAAGATGACTCTACGCTACCCCACGAATACTAAGCTGACACATTTTAAACGTTTCGGCACCTTCTACAAGAAATAGCTGAAGGGCCTTAAAAGCATGAAGAGATTGGGAAAATATCCCAATCTCTTTTTTCGTGATGAAGCTCTTTAATGACCCCATCTATGCTGCTTAACATCGATAACCAACCCGCTCAAGCTAAGCACTAGTAGTCGGTTCAAATGTCTATACCAACTAAAACGTGTCAAATTAGGATTGTTGGTACCAGCCGAGATACTCATATTTGCTGGACCAAGCATTTTTAAATTTAAGCTGGTTTTTCTTTTTTATGATTTTTAGCCGGGATGATTTCTCCGTGAGTTCTCCCATTTGATACGTTCCCACCAAAAGATAAGTTCCTTTACCCGTTTGGCGGTACTTTATATTAGTCCACTTCGATTCAGTGTGGTGCTTGCGAGCTAAGTCGATTGACTTGCCGCTAACCTTAAAATGCATGGTGATTTTGGTGCCCTGATTGTGATACGTCCGTTGCCAGATTCCCCGTAGGGCCTTAGGCGTTCCCACGTGCCAATTGGCTGCCTCAGCCTGAGTGGTTGTCATCACCACCCCCATCGTCAAAGCCGTCAGACCCATTATCCATACTTTCTCCGTTTTACGCATCATCTTCGCCCTCCAGAATCGTTTTTTCAGCTATTTAGCGACAGTGGTTAGTTACCAGAATCAGTATACCAACTGCTCAACGAAAATCCCTTTGGGACTGCTTACAAGTTTTTTTATAACAAGCTACCTCACAGCCAACCCCAGTAATGCTTGATTTAGGTGGATTCTAAATGATCTGACAGAGTTCAGCTATATCCATCACTGTCTTTCATAAGCTGAACAGTAGCTTCATTCACACACAGTTTGAAAAACATTTCCCAGGTTAACTGCTGGGGTTAGACACTTGATAGTCAACACGTATAACCCGGGTTATCGTTCTGTTCCACATGAAACAAATCTCCGTTCTTCCATTTTTCTTCACATATTCTAAGGTATAATTGAGGTAACAGTTTATCTCAGAAAGGAGCGGTCTTCATCCTCAGAAAAGTTCTCAAAGCTGGCCTTAGCTTGCTAGCAATTAGTGCCGTTGCATTAGGCGGTGGCCTCTTGGCTAAAGCCCAAACTGAAAAGCCTAGTGCTCTGGTTAAGGTCGGAGACTACACCGCCAGCACAGACTTCTTAAACCTCAGTGCCTACTACAAGACAACTAAACCGGTCACAGTAAAAGTTGCCTACTTGCCCACTTACAAGGCGGGGCAAGCTATCATGCAGAAGCTAACGTTGCCTGCCGGAATCACGGTAGCGGGAAATTTAACGACAACGAAAAAAGGCAGCTATTTGGTCCCTAGCCTTCAGCTATACTTAGCCCGTCTCAGTTACCCTGCTCTCCTAAATAGTGCCAAAGCTGGCTACACCATGGACCCTGGTGCTGGTGCTTATGACCCGCAAGCCTCAATTACATCCACGGAGAAATTAGCCGGCTTCAAGCGAGTTAAAGCTCCTATCTACATGCCAGGTTATAGTCATGGTGACTTATATATTGGTGGCGCCAAGGCGGCGTTGAGCCCAATTGAACCACATACAACCAGTCTTCGTATCACGCCAGACGGCTACGTTGAAGTCCTCAAGTACGACAATAAAGCCAATTCTGGCTTGGGTTTTGCCCAAAAACCATACAGCATTGCAAAAATTACCAAAACTAGCTTTAATGATCCTTACCGCAAGCTATACTTTAGCCATGATTTAAAGGGTGTTAATACTAAACGGGTCAGCCATTCTGGAACTTATCAGTATTGTCTGACGCTAAAGAATCTACACACACCCCAACATACTACTGGCAACCCCACTAAGGGAACTGCCGGCACCTTTGATAGCCTTTATACCATCGGCGGCACCAAATACTACACCTTCATTGGCTATGATGGCGTGAGTGATTAACGTTCAGCATAACCCCGCCGCAACCTAACCTGGCTACGACGGGTTTGCTTGTCCTGATGATTAAGCTGGGTAACCGCCATTGTAGATTCGTCGTGGTAAACTAAACCTTAGAAAATCCTAAGGAGGCGCAAGTAATGAAACAACTTTTTAAATTCATCCTGGCGATCCTGTTAATGGGCGCAGTGGCCGGTGTGGCTTTAACCAAAACTGCAACGGCAGAAAGCCACGCAACGACGACGGTTGTCCATACTAAATAACGACCGAGCGGGCGTCTGATTGACTTCAATCAGACGCTTTTTTTAATGCGCAACTAATTGCCAGGTCACCCCAAATTTGTCGGTCACCCACGTGACTTGTTCAAAGCCTGCCATGGCCATGGGACCCATTAAGACCTTGCCACCCTCTTCCAATTGGTCAAAAAGCTGCCAAAATTCCTCAACTGAGTCACACTCAATGTAAAGTGAAGTGCCCCAGTCAATGGGAGCTTGTTCATCGGCTCCCATATCAAATAAGCCCAGTGTAATGCCATGCATCTCCAGTTGACTATTTAAGACTAACTCCGGTCGGTCCGGGTACGGCGTCACGGATAAGACTTTCGTATTGGGAAACACGGTCGTGTAAAAGGCTAATGCCTCTCTTGTCTGCGTTTTAAAAGCAAAATATGTAATCGGTGCTTGCATATGAATCCCTCCAACAACCTTATTGGTTCCAGAATACCACGTGCCTTTACTTTTCACGATAATTCTATCCCGGAAATAATCGTAGGGTCCAAATGGCCTCGCACCACGATTAACCAGTGGCGCCTCAGACTACCCACCAAGCAGCTTAACGGGTAAAACGATTCTTTCCCGCTCCCCTTTGATTCATGCTATGATGGCCTCAATAACCGGTCACCTTTTGGAGGAGGAGATTGCAGTTGGCTAAGTTCATTTCATGCTTTGCTGCTTTATTTACAACGGTTTGTATCATGACTTTCGGACGAAATTAACCTCAAAGGACCTTGAACGCCATTCGTGAACGTTCAAGGTCCTTTGACTCTCAAAAACTATAACCAACCTGGAATCAGGTTTTCATAATCCGTAATCAGTTGTTCCTGCTCGACAAATTTTCCCATTAGCGAGATTGAATTCATCTCTTGCTGGAATCTAGGTGTCGTAACTGCCAACCGATGCGTTCGTTTTGCCGCTATTTTTCCTTTTAAGGTTAACCACTTCGATACATTTTCAGGCGTTTGGATTGCTGTGAACTCAGCTATCGACGTCTCATTAAGTTGTCTGTACAAATGATCGGCCATCTGAATGCCACGACTGTCTAAATCGCCCAAATAAGTCACTTGTAAGCCTCGCTGCTCCAATCTCTGTAACAACTTAATATACGCCTCGTTAAAGTCATTCCCTGCCTGATTGATTAACGACCAATCTGGGTGTAAGTGTACTAACCACACAAAGACACCATTATTTTCCACAACAACCGCCCGCTTAGTCTTGAGCGGAAATGATTTCATTTCTTCAATTTGCCACGGATTTAACGTCAACGGCTGCGGTAAACTTGTTTCAAAAACGTTGGCACAAGTAAATGCCATCCCTATCAACTTAGCAGTCATTTCATTCACGGAGTGCTTTTCAAAGACATTCCGCAAGACCCACTGATAATATTGGTAAACTACTGGATTTTCATACGGATCACTCAAACTATGAGCCGTGAATCCTAGATCAACTGCTTGCTGGCCCCGGGGCGGTAAAAAGATTCCGCGCGCTATCTGCTCAAATAGCTTATCCAATTGCTGGGCTTCAATAGGTGCCGTCTTGCCAGTCTCAGCCTCATAGCGCCGCGAATACTCACTCATGCGCATCCCCCCAAGTTAGCGCTTCATTAATAATATTTTCATGGAAACGTCCATCATTTTGATTCCGTGGTGCAATGACATCATAAGCAATATTATCCACCCGATCGGCCAAAATTTTATTTTGAGCCCCACTAGGCATGGTAGCAATAAAATTAAAGCCAAAACGTGAAATCGTCTTCGCAAATGATTTGGCAGTTTCAGGGTCCAGCTTATCTGCAAACTCATCAAACATTACCAAATATGGGGCATCTTGCAACGTTGCTTGACGTAGAACCATTTTAGGCACTAATAGGAGCGGCAATACCATTGCCTGCGCCTTTTCAGCTCCTGATCCACCAGACTGAACAAACTTATCATCAACCTCTTCATAATTGTCTTCAGCGCTTTGGCGGCGCTTAATCAACACCTTAAATGCTGACCATTGGCGTGTATCCAATAGCTTTTGAGCAGCCGCCATAAAGAGTTCCTCATCATCGGCAATTGACAGATCCGTCGCTAATTTCTCTAAGCGGTTTTGAATCTCCGCCGTTAATACTGGTCGATCTGTTAGCTTGGGATTGCACGCTTCATCAATTACCTCATCTGCAACTTCAGAGGGTGTCAATTCAATTTTTAGCTTGATACTTTGCTCACGACTGACCCCTTCCAACAGCATTCGATTATAATCTGTAATTAATTTATATTGCGCAGTAATCCGTTGGACGGCCGCCGTCAGATACGTGTCTAGCGCCACATTATTTCCGAGCTGCAACTCCGTCAACTTCTTAGCCACATGATTTTCATCCGTCGCCATGAGTAACTGGGCCCGGTTAATATCAAAATTGACCATAATCACGTCGTTGCGGTTAATTGTTCGATGTTGCCGCATCGCACTGGCAATATCTGAATAACCCCGCTCTTCAAATATCGTATCTAAAGCATTGCGGTCAATGCCATTACTACCATTATCATGAATCAAGCGAGCAAGCCGATCACCCGTTTCACCATAACTACTATTACGCACCTGACTCCGATTATTCTGCACAAAGTCAATCGCTGCAATCACGGTATCAAGTTGTACATTTTCTGGATGATAGGGTGCTAGTAATTGCAGCACCTGCAAACCAGCCGCGTCTAATTGTGCTAATTTTTCCGCAAACCGTTTGATTTCCGATTGGGAATTTGCGATTCGTTCCTCTGCCTTAGCCCGTTTAGCACCTAAGTTTTGTTGCTCAGTCAAAAACTTCTGATAGTCCTTTTCGGCCTGCTCAATTTTCACATCAATTTCGGTATCAACTACTAACTGATCATGGCGTTCTTGTAATTTGTCAATGTCGCTAGTTACCCGTTGCTCATCAAAATTTTGTTCAATATCAACAGCAGCAATTTGACGTTCACAGAAATTCTGTTGGGTCAGTAGTTGCTTAACTTGTTGGTCCAACCGTTCTAACTGCCGCAAGTTTTCAGTCAGGCTTTCCCGGAGCTTAGTCAGGTGCAGGATAAAATCAGGTAGGCTTAAAATCCCCTTCAAATCTGGATGCTTGGCCAGCAATTCCTGCTGCTTTAATAGAAGTTGCTCGAACTGTGTGCTCATTTTAGCCGCCCCGGCTTCATGAACTTCTAAGTTATCTTGATGTAAATCATGCCGGACACGACCTTGCAACGGCCCCGCAGCACGCTTGTCAATGCGCGTGTCTAAAGTTGTCCGCATATCACTGACAATCTTAATATCCTGGCCGACGCGCTCCTTAGCACGTTCATCATTTTGATATTTGGTCACTGCACTTTTCATTTGCCGCAGATAGTCACCTAAGTCTTGATTCAACTTAGCGTTTTCTACTTCAGTGACAACTGTCGTTAATTCTGGACGGTCCTTTGCAGCAGCCGCCAGCTCGGTCAACAGCGGTTGAATAGAGTGTTCACGAATCTCCTGACTCTGTTGCTGGCAATCTGCCTGGCTCCGCGTAATCTTTGTCAATTCATCTTTTAATCCCTGTAACTGCTTCAATTGACTTCGATACGTTGCTAGTCGTTGTGTCAGACTATTTATTTGTTGTTGATAATCCTTTCTCCGCTGAATCAATCCCTCTTGATTAGCCTTTTCTTGCCGTAAACTTTCCAAGTTCTGCGTACTAGCCTTTAAATTGTCAGTAATCAACTGCAGTTGCTCTTCCACCGTACCAATCACTTGCTGTGCCTGATCGATTTGTTCCTTTTTCGCTTCACTATCCTGGGTCACTTGGCTATACGGATCCAAAATATTTTCACGGATGTGATTCAAATTACGCCAAAATACGTCCTTTTTAATTTTATCCAGTCGCTCCTGCGCCCGTTTAATTCGTTGGAGCATGCCGTTAGTCTGATTAACGTCTCGTTGACTCTCAGCAACCTGCCCAATCATGTCGGGATCAATCCCCTCTTGCGCATTCTTCAAAGCTTCCCGAATTGGCGTAAACCGGGCATTCCCCGCTGTTAGGATTGGCGACGCTAATAACTTTTAGACGGACGCTAATTTAGCCAGGTCGGCACCACCCGTGAACCCATATACCTGGGTCGCCACGTACTCTCGATAATGCACCGCTTGTTTAAAAATATGCAACTGATCGCCCAAACCTTTATTAGCAGCTGCAAAATCGTCTTCTTCCAAGCTCTTACCATCCTGGTCAGTCGTTACCAACTGAATTGGAGCTGTTGGTTGCGGATTGATGACGACAAACCACCAGGTGGGTTTGCGCTGTTCACCAACGACTCGGTGGGCACCTAAACCCAAGATAACCTGCCGCTTCGCCGACCGAAAATCAATATAACTGTAGCCGGTTCGGACCTTCATTGCTCCGGGACCCCAGCCTAACAGCATGCTTTCAAAATTACGTGAATCACGTTTACTGCTATGCGGATTCACCGATTTATCCAGATGGTCCGTCCCTTTTGCTGCGTTAAACGAAGGCGTCGCGATGGAACCATCTACCAACATAGGAAAGAAACAATTGGCTAACGTTGTCTTCCCTGCAGCATTTTCACCAATTAACGTGAGGTTACCATTCTTGGCCGCATTTAAATCTAATTTGACATACTTATTAAAATTTCGTAGATGAAAACTAACCGGTGTCAATTGCTCACGTAATGTCATTCCGTAAGTTCCCCCTCATTTTCAGTAATTTCGTCATCCGTACGCATCGCAAACCGCTTCGCAATCGGTGTAGGGCTTGCATACCCGTCCCGCAAAATGACCAAATCATTCTCAAGTAAAGCTTCTTTAACTAAACTAGGACTGATGGTGTGGTCAGGATAAATTTGACGTGTTATAAGTTGAATTCGTCCCATCAATTGCGTAATCGGCAATCCCACTCCTAAAGACTTTGCGACGGAAATTGCTACGACAAACGGTTTTGCACGACTGGGCTTGCGTCGTGTATCCAATAGCATCGCATACCCATCCCCGCACTCTAGCACAAACCGTCCGAGCTGGTCCCACTGGCTAGCAATTTCTACCTTGTGGGTCAAAAGATCTGGCCACAGCGGTGACGAACTACTGAGATAGCGCTTATTTAAAAGCGCCCGGTTCACCCTTTGAATCGGTGTTAATGCTTGGCTATCATGTTTCCTTTGCAAATAGTTGATTAAGCTTTGGGCAAAATAGTTGAAGTCTGGACTGACATCCCAATAATCGTCAACCTCTTGGCTCTGTTCCGTTGGGCTTAGCTCCGGCATATCAGGAATAAAGAGACCAAACCGTTCCACAAATAAATCAGTGATCTGCCGCCGAATTTCCTTTTCGTCTAACGCAGTCACTTCGCTATGGACCTGACGGATAATCGTTTGAGCAAGAACTACCCGATCACTTTGGGTATTTTGCAATTCTGGCAAGTTGATTACTGCCTTAATCGTCGCTAACAAAACGTGAATAGTCTCTGCATCCATTCGGCGTGCCCCAAACAAGAACAAAAGATTTTCCTGATAATTTTCCGGAACCATTCCCAACAAATCTTTGAAGAATTTATTTAAATGGATCTGAAATTGTGGCCGCTTCAGAGCGTTAATGGCCTCAATCGTAGCTTTCGATTTTTGAGGAGTCACCCGACTACCAAAAATTCCTTGATCAAACAACTGATTCACAATCAATCGTTCGTTTGCTTGTAGGTTACTCATGTGACTCCTCCTCATCAAACCAGACAGCAAAACCAGCGGGTAAAGTTACCGCATAGACTTCATCCTGACAATGGATCTTAACCGGACCACTATCCGGCAATTTTTCCACCCGTTT